>NZ_QFDQ01000284.1 GCF_003270085.1 Streptomyces triticisoli
CGCCCCGGCGGCGTGCAGCGCGGCCAGGCCGCGGCCGAACCGGACCGCCGCCCGCGGGCTCGGCCGGCCCTGCGGCACCCGGTCGGTCACCAGCCAGCGCCGGTCGTGACCGTGCACCACTGGGACCCGCACCGCGCCCGCCTCGGCGAGCCAGCGCAGTCCCGCGGCCTCGGCCCGCACCGCCCCCGGACCGTCGCCGCACTTGACCACGACCACCCGGCCGTCGTCGAGCGTCACCTCGGCGAGGGCCCCGGACAGCGGGCGCCGACCGGTCACCGGCCGCCCGGTCAGCCGGGCGGCCGCGGCACCCGGATCGTCGTCGGCGCCGGCCGTCGGACGGCGAGTCATACGGCGAGGCGCTCGCGCACCCAGGCGAGCAGACCGGGCATCGCGGCCTCGATCATGGCCAGCACCTCGTCGAAGCCCTCCGGGCCGCCGTAGTACGGGTCGGGCACGTCGAGGTCGCCGGTCGCGTCCGGGTCGAAGGAGCGCAGCAGCCGCACCCGGGAGGGGGCGTCGACAAGTCGCTGCAGCGCCTTCTCGTGACCGCCGTCCATGGCCAGGAACAGATCGGCGTCCAGATGCTCGGCCCCGACCTGCGCGGCCACGTGTTCGACCGGATAGCCGTACCGGGCGAGCACCTCACCGGACCGCTCGTCGATGGCCTCTCCCACGTGCCACGGGCCGATGCCGGCGCTGGTGACCCGCACCGCGTCCTCCAGCCCCTCCCGGCGCAGCTGCTCGGCGAACACCAGCGCGGCGGACGGCGAGCGGCAGATGTTCCCGCTGCAGATGAAACAGATGTGCACGGCCCCCAGGGTACGAGGCCCCCGCGGCGCCGGCCCGGTCAGCCGGACCGATCGCCCGCCGCCACCGGTTCCCGTGCGTGCACGTGGTAGACGTGGAAGGCCCGCCCGATGACCGGCTGGGCGACATTGCGCACCCGGACGCCGCCGCTGGTCATGCCGTTCTCCGTGCCGGCGTGCGCGTGGCCGTGCACGGCGAGGTCGGCGCCGGCCGTGTCGATCGCCTCGGCCAGCAGGTAGCTGCCGAGGAACGGATAGATCTCCAGTGGCTCACCGGCGAGCGTCTCCGGCACGGGGGAGTAGTGGGTCAGCGCGATCCGTACGTCGCACCCCTGCCTGCCCAGCTGCTCCAGCGACATCCGCAGCCCGTCCGCGCGGCGGCGGCTGTACCGGACGAACTCCTTCATCAGCGGTTCGCCGAACTCGCCCGCGCAGCGGCCGACGAAGCCGCCGCCGAACCCCTTGGTGCCGGCCACGCCGACGCGCGCCTCGCCGCAGGGCACGACGACACCGCGTCCCTCCAGCACCTGGGCTCCGGCGTCCTCCAGGACGGCGGTGACCTCCCCGGGCCGGTTGTCGTGGTGGTCGTGGTTGCCGAGGACGGCCACGACCGGGACCGGCAGGTCCCGGATCTCCCGTGCCACCACCCGGGCCTCCTCCGGTGTGCCGTGCCGGGTGAGGTCCCCGGCCAGCAGCAGGATGTCGGCGCACTCGGGCAACGTGTCGAACGCGGGCCGGAGCGTGCCCTGGCTCTCGGGCGCCATGTGGATGTCTCCGACGGCTGCTATCCGGATCATGCGAGATCCTCCGCGCGGTCGGGGGAGGAGGCGTCGGCGACGACGACGTCGCAGTGGACCCGGTGGCCGGCCAGCTCCTCGTCGACGGTGCGGCAGATCTCGTCCCGGCACCGGGCGGTGGGAACGGTGCCGGTCAGCAGCACCGCCTCGCCGCGCACCTCCAGCCGCACACCCAGTTCGGCCAGGGGGCCGGCGGCGAGCCGCTCCTTGAGACGGGCGACGCGGTACTCCAGGTTGTCGCCGGCGCCCGGAGCGCCGGACGCCCCTCCTGCGCCGTGGTGGCTCATGGCTGCTCCTTCCGCGGGGCGATGACGTCGAGGCGTTCGAGGAGGAAGAAGAAGGCGGCGGGCATGGGCTCGTCCCCGCAGTCCCGCCGGACGCGGTCCCAGTCGACCTTCTCCCGCAGAGCACGGGCGACGGGCAGTACGGCCCCGAAGTCGCAGTGGTGTTCGGAGAAGGCGCCGATCAGGCTCCACAGCAGATCGGTCGGTGAGAGGACGGGCATGCGCACCGAGTCGACCGGCAGTTCCTCGGCCCGGGTGAGCATCTCCAGGGAGACGGGCTGGTGGGCCAGTTCGAAGATGATGTCGACGTCCTGGCCGAAACACTTGGCCTTGATCAGCCAGTCCTCGGGCGGGGCGTAGACGGCCAGGCCGCCCTCGCGCAGCGTGTCGGCGATCCCTTCGGCGTCGGCGGGCCGTACGCAGAAGTCGGCGTCGTGCTGCAGGTTCTCGCTGCCGCCGTGGGCGTAGGCGGCCACGCTTCCGGCCAGCGCGAAGGTGTGCCCCTTCCGCTTCAGCAGGGCGCCCACCTGCTTGGCCGCCTCCAGGATGGCCTGGTTGCGGTCACGGGGCAGGTGCCGGTCCTGCGGCTCCGGTCCGGGGAGTGCCGGCTGTCCGCTCCCGCCAGTCGCCAGACGAAGGTCAGGGGGTCCCGCTCGCCGGGCGGGAGCCGCGTCGCCTCCGTTGCGCGTCATGACCACTCCCTTCACCGCACCGCACCGGACGACCGGTCGCCCGGCCGGGCAGGACGGCCGCTCGTGCGCCGGTCGGGTACCCGGTGCGCCCACGGCGACACGGTGGGAGCGAGTTCCGGCCGAGCGGGCGGTGGTCAGGCGGTGCGCAGGGTCTTCCCGGCGAGTTCGTGGGCGGGGAGCATCCGCTGGTGCTCCTCGGTGTCCAGGCCGCCCAGGTGCAGGACGACCGGGCCCTCGGGGGTGCTGACGGCCAGGGCGCGTTCCTGCTTCGACTCGTCCAGGATCTCGCTCGTGGAGAGGTACTCGACCTCGACGCCCTCGAGCCCGCCCGCACGGAACGGGCGGTACTTCTCCTTGCTCACGGCGCCCCCGGCGGCCACGAAGGCCCGCAGCACCGTACGCGCGTCACCCGCGTCCGGGGCGCCGGTCCACACGTGCAGGAAGCCGATGTTCCCGGCGGGCTTGGCGTCGATCTCGCACACGGCGGTCACCGGGCCCTGGCGCAGGAGCGAGTCGGCGGCCTCCTCGACGGCGGGGGAGTCCTTGGCCGGCCGGTCCACGGCCCCGGCCTTCCAGTACGCGGCGATGTCGAAGGTGACGGGAAGCTCGCAGGCCGGGCCGCGGGCGCCGACGGAGCCCCCGCTGCGGGCGGCGGCGGCCGTCTCGTCCGCCGTCGTGCTGGACGCGCCGGCGGCCGGAGCCGCGCTGTGCACCGATTCCGATGCCCCGAACACGCTGTCAGCGCCCCGCCCAGCAGCACCACCACGGCCGCCGCACCCCGCCACGCCGTCCCCGCCCCGATTCCCACCGCGTCTCTCCCGTCCTCGACGGCGCGTCACTGCAACGGAGCACGGTTGCGCATGTCTTGAGCACCCCACCCCGGGTACGCAGGTGGGGCGGCCGGGCTCGGGGACGGCGGACGAGGGGAGCGCACAGGTGACGGCTCAGCGGGTTCACCCCCTCGTTGTACGTCCCGTGCGCCGATCCCCGCGCCGTGAGAGATTGACCGGACTGATGCCCTGTTTGGGGTGTTTTGTTTACTCGGCTCGCCGGGTGCGAGCCCACGCCCGCCGACCCGCGCATGCCCTGCGCGCTTTCCGAGGCCCGGACGGCACGGGCCCGGACGGCACGGACTCGGCGGCCACGCCCGGCGGGCGACGACCGGCATCTCGGACAGCACGCGGCCGCGGCGCACCGCGGTACGGCCAACTACCGGAGGAAGCGGTACTCATGAGTGAGGCCATCAGGAAGGCAGCGCACAAGGTGACCGACGCCCTGCAGGGCGACGGCGCGGGACCGGAGGAGGGCGTTCCCGGCAAGCCCGCCCCCGAGTCACCGTCCGTCGCCGAGCCGACGGAGCCCAGGGAGCCGCTGCCGCCCAAGCCGGACCAGTCCGGCCCGGACACCTACTCCCCGACAGGACAGCCGACGGGCGCGGACCAGGCCAGGACGGCCCAGGCCGGGAGCTATCTGACCACCGCCCAGGGCACACGCCTCTACGACACCGACCACTCCCTCAAGGCCGGGCCCCGCGGCCCCGTCCTGCTGCAGGACCACCACCTGCGCGAGAAGATCATGCACTTCGACCACGAGCGCATCCCCGAGCGCGTGGTCCACGCCCGCGGCGCGGCGGCGCACGGCGTCTTCACCGGCTACGGCACGGCGGCCTCCGTGACCAAGGCGGCCTTCCTCGCCAAGGACGTCGAAACCCCGGTCTTCGTACGGTTCTCCACCGTGCTGGGCTCCCGGGGGTCGGCCGACACCGTGCGCGACACCCGCGGATTCGCGACCAAGTTCTACACCAGCGAGGGCGTCTTCGACCTGGTCGGCAACAACATCCCGGTCTTCTTCATCCAGGACGCCATCAAGTTCCCCGACATCGTGCACGCCGCCAAGCCCCACCCCGACCGGGAGATCCCCCAGGCGCAGACCGCCCACGACACCCACTGGGACTTCGTCACCCTGCACACCGAGGCCACCCACCACGTCCTGTGGAACATGTCCGACCGGGGCATCCCGCGCTCCTTCCGCATGATGGAGGGCTTCGGCATCCACACCTTCCGCCTGGTCGACGCCCGGGGGAGGACGACACTGGTGAAGTTCCACTGGAAGCCGAAGCTGGGCGTGCACTCGCTGGTGTGGGAGGAGGCGCAGATCATCAACGGCGTCGACCCCGACTTCCACCGCCGGGACCTCGCCGACGCCATCGAGGCGGGCGCCTACCCCGAGTGGGAGCTGGGCATCCAGACCTTCCCCGACACCCCCGAGCAGACCTTCGAGGGCATCGACCTGCTGGACCCGACGAACATCGTCCCCGAGGAGCTCGCCCCCGTACAGCCCATCGGGCGGCTCGTCCTCAACCGCAACCCGTCGAACTTCTTCGCCGAGACCGAGCAGGTCGCCTTCCACCCCGGCCACCTCGTGCCCGGCATCGACATCACCGACGACCCGCTGCTCGCCGGGCGCCTGTTCTCCTACCTGGACACCCAGATCACCCGCCTGGGCGGCCCCAACTTCGGGCAGATCCCGGTCAACCGCACGCACGCACCGGTCAACGACATGCTGCGCGACAGCTTCCACCAGACGGCCGTGCACCGGGGCGTCGCGCCCTACCGTCCCAACTCCCTGGACGGCGGCTGCCCCTTCACCGCGGGCGCGGACACGGGGGCGTACATCGAGACGCCCGTACGCATCCCGGAGGCGAAGAAGGTCCGTGAGGCGCCCGAGACGTTCGCGGACCACTTCAGCCAGGCGCGCCGGTTCTGGCTCAGCATGAGCCCGGTGGAGCGCGAGCACATCATCGGCGCCTACACCTTCGAGCTGGGCAAGTGCTACGAGCAGGCCGTCAAGGAACGGGGCCTGCAGGTGCTGGCCAACATCGACTCCGAGCTGTGCGCGGAGGTCGCCAAGGGCCTCGGGCTGCCGGCGTCCGAGCCGACCGTGCCCCTGGCCGACGTGCGGCCCAGCCCGGCGCTGTCCCAGGTCGGGCACACCTGGCCCACGGACGGCAGGGTCATCGGCATCATCGCCGGGCCGGGCGGCGACCTGGACGGCGTACGGACCGTGCGCGAGGCCGTGCTCGCCGGGGGTATGGTGCCCCTCGTCATCGCGCCGTCCGGCGGCAGGCTCAGCAACGGCGACGGGGCGCTGACCGTCCAGCGCAGCTACGCCACCGCGCGGTCCGTCGAGTTCGACGCCGTCCTGATCGCCGGTACGCCGGGTGTGGGCACCGACGCCTACGGGGCCCGTGACGCCAAGTCCGGCCTGCCCTCCGTACAGCAGGCGACCCACGACCCGCGCGTCAGCCTGCTGCTGTCGGAGGCCTTCCGGCACGGCAAGGCGATCGGCGCCTGGAAGGGGGCCGAGGCCGCGCTCGAGGCGGCCGGCGTGCCCGTCGACTCGCCCGGCGTGGTCCTCGGTGACAGCGGCACCGCCACACTGGAGCAGATCACCCGGCTCCTGGGCGCCCACCGCGTCTGGGAACGCTTCCCCGCCGGGGCCCCCGCCGGGGCCTGACCGGCACCGGTACTGTGCGGACCAGGCCGCCCTCGGCGCCGTGCACAGGGCGAATGTGGCGGAAGCCACGTCCCGAAGGCGGCCTGCGTCATATTTTTCCCCGAGGGTCGAGAGCTACCGTTTCACACGTCCTTTTTGTCCGTGAACAGCTCGAACGGCCCGGTAGTGCACGAAGATCTCTCCCCGCTCATCGCCGCCACCACCCACTGGCTGACCAACTCGTACCCGGCGTCCGGCGGCGCGCTCGCCGCCGCCCTCTGTGAGGTGCAGGCGCGCCAGGCGGTCACGGTCGCGGCCTGGCTGCGCTACCCGACGCCCATGGACGCCGCTCTGGTCACGATGGCCGGCCCCGGAGGCTCGGCCCGCCTGGACTGGATCACCGGTGCGGACGGCGCCGAGAGCGACTACCCGGACACCTACGCCTGGCGCACCTGGGTCGACGAGGTCGTCGCGAGCTGGGCCGCCTGCCTGCTCACCGACGCCGAACTGGCCGACCGCGCGGTGGACGCGCTCGCCGACCCCTCGGCCGCGCCGATCGAGTTCCGCCGCCTGCTCGCCCCCGACGACAGCGACCGCCACGCGGCGGCCCTCCTCCGCCACCCCGACCTCCTGTCCCCGGTGGCCACCCTCCACCACACCGAACTCCTCACCCGCCTCACCCCGGGCTCGGCCCTGGCGGCCTGAGCCGACGGGAGGGCCGGCCGCCCGTACCCGCGGCGGACTTCCCGGGCCACCGACCCCGGTCCGGTCCCGTGACCTGCGCCGCACCCGGCCCGCGGGGTGGACGCGCCGACCCGGTCCGGACGCTTGGCGGCCCCTCGGCCGAGGGCGCCCGGCCCGCGGTGGTGACCTTCGGTCCCGGCCGGCCGACCTGTACGAGCCGGGCCCGGTCCCCGCGGCCCGCTGTCGGCACCCGCACACCAGCTCTCCTGTCTGCCACAGGCGCTGCCCCCGCTCCAGCCGCCGAAGCCCCCGAGCCCGAGCTCCGGATGGCCGTCACCAGCCGGAGCGACGACGGATCGGACCGCACCTTCATCCCTTGCGAAGGCAAGGTCGACAAGAGGTGGCCGGAGGGCAATCCGGCGACCCTGAAGTACTCGTCCTCCGTCTGGTGCCTCCCGGCGCCGGACGCTCCCTCCCATGGCGGGCCACATCCAGGCTTCGCTGCACCGGAAGGGCGGGGAACTGCTGAATCGGGCGGAAAGGGGCGATATCGCACCGTTCGACCCGCCAAGCCCATCCCGGTGTGATCGCTTCTGCCCGAAGGGGGCGGCGGAGGAAGGCACGGCATTCGCGGTGTGCAAGCTCAACCACGCGCTGTTCACCCATCCCCTGGATGATCCGTGCTGAGCCGGGTGCCTGCGGGGAGGCGGCCCACAGCACGAGCGCGGGAAGCGAGCAGCCCGGTGTCGTCGGGGCTGGAGACCGCACGGTCCCGGATCGTCGCACAAATGCCCTTTGCCTGGGGCAGGTTCACCCTCGCGTGCGTGGTCGGCGGAAGTGGGGCGGGGCTAGCCTGGGTTCGGGACCACGAGTCGGCGGATCGGGGAGAGGACGTATGACGGGGGCAGGGTGCGTGGAGGTCACCGTGGCCGTGAGTGGCCCGGAGGACACGGCGGCACGACCGGGGGCGGACGACCTGCGGGAGTGGCTGCTGGGGGACCCCGAACTGCGCGGCGCGGTCGGCCGGGTCGCGGTGGGCGCGCCACCTGTCGGCAGCATGGGCGCGGTGGGCGAGTTGCTGCCCGTCCTGCTGGCACCGGGCGGGGTGACCGCCGCGCTGGCGGCGGGGATCGTGGCCTGGCTGCAGAGCCGCAAGGGCAGCCAGACCGTCACCATCACCCGGTCCGACGGCACCGTCGTCACGGTCGAGTCGCAGGGCGTGCGCGGACTGACCCCCGGGAGCTCCGGGGACGTTGTGCAGCGGATCGTGGATGCGCTGGAGGCGGGGCAGACGATCGGGCGACCGGGACCGGGCGGCGGGAGTCCGGATCCCGGTGGTGACGGGCCGAGCGGCGGTGGCGGCTCCGGCAGGAGCTGAACCGTGACGGACGAGTGGATGTCCGGGCTCGCCGGGGCCGACTGCCATGCCGTGGTCGTCGGTACGGGACGGCAGCCCGATGGTGCCGAGTTACGGAGCCTGCCCACACACCCTGGCCACCCTCGTCGAGCGGCAGGTGACCGCCGTGTCCGCGGAGCGGCTCCAGCTCCAGAGCCGCGTCCCCGAGCCCGAACCGGCAGCGGGTGTCCTCCTCACCGGCGGGACGAACAACTCCACCGACCGGTCCACCGGTCACGGAACGTCACGGATCGCCGGTTCCGACGCAACTTCTCACCAGGACCCCAGCGCCTCGCCCACCGCCTCCCGCGCCGCCGGGAGGGCCGCTGTGCGGTCCGAGGGGACCAGGCCGACGCGGGTGCGGCGGTCGAGGAGGTCGGACGCGTCGAGGGCTCCCTCGTGGTGGAGGGCCCAGACGAGTTCGGCGTGGGTGACGGGGTGGCCGTCCAGGAGGGGTTCGCGCAGGCGCGGGTCCCGGGCGCCCAGGGCGTGGACGGCCGGGGCCTCGGTGCCGTAGCGGCGGATCAGGCGGCGCGGTGCCGGAAGGGCGGCCAGCAGCCGCGGTGAGGCGGCGCCCACGAGGGGCAGGGCGGCCGTGGGGGAGGGGCCCGCGGCCA
>NZ_QFDQ01000285.1 GCF_003270085.1 Streptomyces triticisoli
CCTCGTCGGCGGCGGCCCCGCGGCGGCGGCCGGCCCTCAGGCCGCCGCCGGGCACGCCGGTGTCCGGGCCTCCGTGGCCGACGCCGCTCACCACGCCTCCGAGGACCGCGCGGGCCACCAGCACGTGGATCCCTGGGTCGCGGACCAGCTGGCCTGGTTCTGTCCCTCGGCCGCGAAACGACTGGCCGTCTACGCCCCCTGGGTCAAGGACCAGCCGGCGCTGTTCGCGCCCGCGGCCGGCAACCGCGCCGGCTGAGGGGGACAGGTGTCCACCGTTCGGCCCCGGGTGCGCCCTGCCCGCCGTCTCCCGCGGTATGGCTGGGACATGGCCGGTACCGGACCGCGCGGCACGGCATTCAGCGATCCCGCGCTGGTCCCGTGGCGTCACGCACGGGACGGCGGCAACGTCTCCCCGCCGCTGTCCTGGTCGGGGGCGTCCGGCGGCGCCGCGGAGCTCCTCCTGCTCTGTGAGGACCCCGACGCGGGACAGTCGTCTCCCGGCGGCCGGGTCCGGGCCAACGGCTGGGCAGAAAGAGGCTGGGGCGTCCCGCACCCGCCGACCACGTGCACCGCGCGGTCGACGCCGCGCGACCGGCCGACGGCACCGTCGTCGGGATGTACCAGCGCTGACCGGCGCCCACGCATGGCTGCCGCCGGCGGCGGTACTCGGCGACCGCGGTGTCGTGACCGTTGGGCTGGGAGGGTCGATGGCTGACCCGGGTGCCGTGGGTGAGGTTGTGACACGGGTCGAGAGACGGCCCCCTGCTGTCGGGGCGCGGCCGGTTCGTGGCCGATCCGCGCGTGCCCGAGGAGAGCGGCAGCCGGACCGCCCCTCCTACGGGTGAGTGACGTGTTCCGGGAGTGCGCTCGCATCGGCACTCGTCCGGGTGAACGCACGCTCTCCGCACCGGTTCTCGGCGCGGCTGCCCGAAGGGCCCGGGGCGGCCTCGCCACGGGGCCGCGGAACGTCCGGTGGCCGCGCGGGGGTGCGGACGGTCCGGGACAGAGGCGCCGACCTCTTCGTCCGCCATCGCTACGCTCTGCGCTGCTGTGGGCCGATGCGTCCGCACTTGCCGTCATGCACGTGGCCGGCCTGCTGTTATGCGGCGATGCAGGCGGTGCGGACGCCCGGCTGTTCCGCATGACGACCGGGAGAGGCACGTACATGGCACATGAGCCGGACGGACAGGAACGGGAGCAACGGCCGGGGACCCGGTTGGCGTGGCTGCTGCGACGCTGGTGGGAGGAGGCCGAAAGTCCGCCCGGCGGCACGCGGCCCACACAGCAGGCACTGGCCTCGAGACTGGGCATCGACCAGACGACGCTCTCGCGCTACCTGAACCCGAAGCACACCTCGACCGCTCCGCCGAGGGTGGTGGAGGCGCTGCACGCCCAGTTGCGTGCCCCGGCGGCGGAGCTGGCACAGGCATGGGAGTTGTGCCGGGCGGCGCTGGAGGAGAACAGTCGTCAGGGAACCGTCGGCAACGGGCCGGGGCTCACCGGCGGAACCGGTGTCGCGGACGGCACGGGCGTGCGCGGCTCCCCGGGCCGGCTCCGATTCCGGTGGGCGCTGCCGACGCTGGTGGCCGCGATGGTGCTGGCATTCGTCGCCGGGGTGGTCGTTCGTGGCCAGTACGCCCCGCATCCTCGGGCCCCGGAGGAAGACGCGGCCGACGCTGTTCCGTTGAGTGGCGCGCCGCTCGAGTGGCCACTGCTGATGAAGCGGGAGGAGGACCAGTTCACCCGTGCCCGCGCCCTGCAGCACCTGCTGACGGCGCACGGCTACGAGGTGAAGGCGGACGGCTTCTTCGGGGACGACACCCAGGACGCCGTCATGGACTTCCAGCGCAGGAACAACCTGCCGTCCGACGGCAAGGTGGGCAAGGACACGTGGCCTGCCCTGGTGCGGACCGTCGGCCCCGGAACCGACGGTCACGCGGTCCTGGCCCTCCAGGAACTTCTGCACAACACGGGTCTGGGCGGCACGGAGGTGTCGGGGAAGTTCACCGCGGCGACCACCGGGGACCTGAGGTTCTTCCAGAGCAGGCACGGCCTGCCGCCGACCGGCCGGGCGGACGTGGACACCTGGCTGGCCCTGCTGGTGTTCCAGCGCCCGCCCGCCGACACCCCCGCGTACCAGAGGTCCACGGGGCCGCATGGCGTGCGACTCCCTCTCCCGAGGTCATGACCGCAGGCCGGAACGCCTCCTCACGGATTGCACGGAGGCTGCCTGGATGCTGCATGGATGTTGCATGAATGCCCCTTGTGCAGACACCGGGAATGTCTTCTCGCACCTTGCTCCCGCGGGCAGTCTGGTGCCGTGCCCGGCGCTCCCGGACGGCCCGCCCGCATCGGCGGACGGCGTGTCCGGGGCGTGGTGCCGGTGCGCTTCCTGTCAGCTCTCCACCCGAAGGGGTACCTCCATGTCCGCTGTCCGCAAGACCCTCATGTCCGCTCTGTCGACGGTCGTTCTCGCCGGCGGGCTGGCCGTCGGTGCTGCCGGCACGGCGAGCGCCGCCACGTGCCCGTCCTCGGCGTCCCCGAAGATCAGCGGAGCGGAGGCCAGTTGGACCCTGCGCTGCTCGGGCGGCTCCGTGCGGGTGTCCGGCTGGCTCGAGGACACCCGTATGGACGGCAAGTGCGCCGTGGTCCGCGTCGTTGGCGGCAACGGTGAGTCCCGCTCGAAGAAGGCCTGCGGCTCCGGGGTCCGGGAGCAGTTCAGCTACACCTTCGCCGGAACGAACAAGGCCGAGCTGCGCCTGGCCATCGCCTGAGCCCGTCCCGGGGCGGGCGCCGCGGTGCCCGCCCCGGGACGCCCGGGTGCGCTCGCACCCGACGAGGAGCCCGGGCGCGTGTTCTTCGGCCGGGTCCACATCAGCGTCCGCGGTGTGCGGGAAGGCGGCCCTTGTTCCCTCACTCCTTGACGGCTCCCGCGTTGGCACCCTGGACGAAGTAGCGCCGGCAGCAGAAGAACAGCGCTGCCACGGGCAGGGTCGCTGGCAGAGCCGCCGTCAGCTTCAGCGGATACTGGGTGCCTCCGCCCAGGCCGCCCGAGACCAGCCGGGCCACCACCAGGAAGGGGGGCGCTCGGCGCGAACGCGCACGCGGCCGAGGACACGGTGAACACCACCACGCCCCAGCAGAAGACCCGGCGGTTGCCCAGCCGGTCGCCCAGCGCGCCCCCGGTCATCAGGAACCCCGCGAAGACCAGGCTGTAGCCGTCCGTGATCCACTGGATGCCGGTGAGCGAGGCCGACAGTTCCCGGCCCGCCACCGGCACGGCGACGTTGGTGATCGTCACGTCCAGGATCACCATGAAGTACCCGGCGCACACCGCCAGCAGCGGGGCCGTGCGGGCCGTGCCGGCCGTCCCGGGAGCCGCGAACGCCGCGTTCCCCACTCCATCCGTCCACACGGGAGCCCTGCGCGAAGCGCATGATGGGGGACACATGCACTCGTTTCGCGTCAGCCGGCTTCCTCGCCCCGGCGGACGGCGGGCCGCAGCTCGGTCGGGCTGCGTGCGTACGGGTCGTAGGACACCGTGCTGCGTCCCGGGACCGGGCGAGCCCGGCTCAGGGTGAGGGTCACGCAGGTGCGCCAGGGTTCATCGGGTGCGGCGGCGCGCAGGTCGAAGCGAACGGGGTCGTGGCGAGCACCTCTCGCAGAGCGGGCGGAACGGCGGGATCTCGCCTATGCCGTGGTGCCGCCGAAGGTCCTCAGGGGAACGGCTCCGCCGGTGCGCGGGAAGGACGCCGGCCGCTCTTCCGGAGCGCCGCCGATGTCGGTGAAGGCCAGCAGACCGTTGACGGCGTCGAGTCCGCCGGCGTGCAGAGCCCGGCGCTGCAGGTCCGCGCCCGTACCCTCCCGCAGCAGGCGGTGCACGACGGCGGTCACCTCCCGCAGATCGCCGGCTGCTTCCAGCGCGGAGTCCACGTGTTCCAGCAGCCCGCCCACCACGTCACCGGCGCGGCGACGGCACCCCTGAGCATCGATCAGGTCGCCACCGAGCCCGTGCCGGGCGGCCTGCCACATCGCTGCCCTGATCAGTTCCGGAGCGCACCGCGGTGCGCGGACACCGGCGGCTGCCTCGTACATCGCGGTTTCCACCAGGGCACGGACCAGGCCGGCCAGCATGACGGCGTCGCCGGCGCGCAGCTGCACGTCCATGCAGCGGATCTCCACCGTGGGATAGCGCTCCGACAGCCGGGCCTGCCAGTACAGCTGGCCGGTGTCGGTGATCACGCGGGTGGACAGCAGCCGCCGGACCCGCAGGTCGTAGTCCTCCTCGTCGGCGAAGTACGGCGGTATGCCGCTGACCGGCCACCGGTCGAAGATCACGGTGCGCCAGCTGGCGAATCCGGTGTCGTGTCCTTTCCAGAGCGGCGAGTTCGCCGACATCGCCGTGAGCGTCGGCAGCCACACGCGGAGCCGGTTCAGCACCTCCACCCCCACGTGCCGGCCGGGCACGGCCACATGCACGTGCATGCCGCAGACCATCTGC
Source organism: Streptomyces triticisoli (assembly GCF_003270085.1). Taxonomy (GTDB): domain Bacteria; phylum Actinomycetota; class Actinomycetes; order Streptomycetales; family Streptomycetaceae; genus Streptomyces; species Streptomyces triticisoli. The sequence continues at coordinate 4,502 of NZ_QFDQ01000285.1, forward strand.
TCGGCCACCAGCTGCGGGGCCTGCCGCCGCATCGCCCGGTAGCGGGCGTGGTCGGTGACCGGCACCGGCGGCCCCTGATGGGTGGGCGGAGTCCCGCTCGCCACGAGCCGGCAGCCGTGGGCTTCCGCCGCACCCGCCACAGCATGCCTCAGCCGCAGCAGGTGTCCACCGACCTCGCCCAGCTCGGCACAGACCGGAGTGGCCACCTCGACCTGTGTCTGCAACAGCTCCGACTGCACCTCCCCGTCGGCGACGAAAGGCTGCAGGCCGGCTGTGGCGCGCACCTTGTCCTCCCGCGCGGCCGGCAAGCCCGTAGCCGCATCGACCAGCAGGTATTCCTCTTCGACGCCGATGGTCGTCGCCATCAGGGCTCTTCCCTTCACCGCTCACTCCCGGAGCGGAGCCGGACGGAAACCGGTCACCGGGTACAACACCACCCCGCCTGACGGCGATGAGGCGCACGTGCCGAGCGGCAGCCGGTCGAAACCTCTCATGGGGTACTGGCGGTCACCTCAGTATGGGCGCCGGACGGGAGGCCGCGCACCGCACGGGGAAAACACCGCGCCACCCTCCCGGCCCGCGGGCCGGGCAGCCGGGGGCACGAGTTCTCCCTCGTGGAGACCCCTGAGGCACTGGGCGAGCCCGGGCCTCCGGTCATGGGTACGGAGACCGGCATCAGGGGAAGATCAAGGACGCGTTGTCAGGCGACCGAGCAGGCCGCCCGGGAACCTCCCGGAGGGATGCGTACGGCCAGGAGGGCCACATCGTCGTCGTTGTCGGACGGGCGGGTCCGCGCGAGCAACTGGTCGGTGAAGGACTCCAGGGGGCGGTGGGCCAGGGAGGCGGCGTGCCGGCTCAGCCGGCGCAGCCCGTCGTCGAGGGACTTGCCGGGGGACTCGATCAGTCCGTCGGTGTACAGCAGGAGGGTCGAGCCGGAGGGCAGGACAGTGGTCGCGTCGGTGCGGGCCTGGTCGGGAGCGACACCCAGGAGCAGGCCGTGGCCGTCGGTGAGGTAGCGGGTCACGCCGTCGTGGGTGATCAGCAGGGGCGGTGGATGGCCGGCGTTGGTCCAGGTCAGTTTGCACTGCCCGTCGCCGGTCACCGTCGTCCGGGCGAAGACGAGGGTGGCCATGGACACTTCGGCGATGCGCACGGATGCCTGGTCCAGCCATTTGACGATCTTGCTGGGCGGCTTCTGCTGCGACCAGGCGTAGGCGCGGAGCATGTTGCGCAGCTGCGCCATGCCGGACGCGGCGTCCAGGTCGTGGCCGACGACGTCCCCGATCGCCAGAGCCATGGCGCCGTCGGCCAGGGTGAAGGCGTCGTACCAGTCACCACCGACGTCGGATGCGTCCGGCGCGGAAAGGTACCTGGCGGTCATCTCCAGCCCCAGTCCACGCGGCAGCTGCGGCAGCAGGTGCCGTTGCATGGTCTCCGCGACCGTGCGCTGCCGCTGGTAGAGGCGTGCGTTGTCCAGAGCCAGACCGGCACGGCGCGTGATGTCCTCCAGCAGCGCGATGTCGGCCGCGGTGAACGGCTGCGGCTGTGCGGAACGTCCCAGCGTCAGGGCGCCGAGGACTTCCCGCAGGCTGCGGATGGGCGCGATGACGGCCGAGTGCATCCCCGTCGCCTCGAACAGACGGCGCTGTTCGACGGCGATCCCCGAGTCAGGCGGTCCCTGGTAGGTCTCCGGCCTGGCCAGTGCGGAGGCCGCGCCCCGCAGGGCCCGGGACAGGGGCATGGACGACTCCTCCGGTACCGGCGGCATCGGCCCCTGGAGGTCCTCCCGGTCCGTCAGGACGCCGTTGTCCATGTGGGCGACGGTGACCCGTCGCACCTCGTCGTGTTCGGTGATCAGGTCGATCACGGCCCAGTCCGCCAGACGGGGAACCATCAGGCGGACCAGTCTGTGCAGCGCCTCCTCGACATCGAGGGTCGAGGTCAGCCGCGACGTGGTCTCGGCCAGCAGCGCCAGCCGCTCGAGCTCCGAGAGCGGTGCGCCGGCCCGCTCCGGCGGGTCGGCGGCGTCGTGCGGGTGGAGGAGCACGAGCGCGGCGGGCCGGTCACCCAGGTCGCACGGCGCGACCGTCCAGTCGACTCGCAGCAGGGACCCGTCACCGCGTTCGAGCCACTCCCCCGCCTTCTGCGCCGCACGGCCGGAATGGACGGCCTGACGCACCACGCACTGGACCCTCGGCATCCGCTCCCCATGCTGGTTGCGGTGCAGCAGGTCGTGTGCGTCCTGGCCCACCAGCAGTGCGGCGGGCCGGGCCAGCAGCTGTTGTGCCCGGGCGTTGACCTCGACGATGCGTCCCTGCTCGTCCGATACGTAGGCAGCGGACTGCAGGGCGTCCACCACCCGCGCAAGCGCCTCAAGGACATCGTCCGGCGGCCGCCCGCCGGTGCGGCGCACTCCCGGCGGATCCATCACGCGCCTGCCACCTCCAACCACGGCGAAGGCCGTCTTCTTTCCCCCGTCACCAGGTTCCCCCAGCCGGCCGAGGTGACGCTCGTATCCGCCTTTCACGCGGGAGTGTCCGATGAAGACGGGCACCCGCTCCGCCTCCGGCCTGCGGCACGGTCCGCTCGTACGCGGCCTCGGCCGGAGCAGTGCGCTGCTCGGCGCGCCCCAGGTCGTGAACCCTGCCGGTTCCGCCCGCGGTATGAACCGCGTCAGGCGATCATGTCCTGCCGCAGCGGCGGCCCGGTCTCGGTCATCGGTGTCCACGGCAGCCCCGTGGACAGGTTCCTGGCCGACGCCTGGATGAACAGGTCCCTGACCCCGCGCACCGGGCGGTGTCCTGTGCTGAAGTACATGAAACCGCTGCTCGGGCCGATCGCGCAGGGAAAGGTCGACCCGACCCCGCCCGGGTGATCCCACCATCTGCCGCCGGCGGGGGCGCCACGCGGCTACGAGCTGTTCGAGAACAAGCAGGACGGCTGCGAAAAGGTGGTCCTCACGCCCTGATCCGGCCCCGGCGGCCGTCGTCGGCGCCGCCTCCCTCGTCGCCCTGCCAGCCGTCGTGGTGCAGGACCTCCTCCAGCGGCCGTCGCGGCCCGGGGCGGAAAGCGGTGCGCAGCGGGTACGCGGTCGGCAGGAGCGCGCCCTGCCGGACGGTGGGCGGCAGGCCGAGCAGGTCGGCGACCTCCTGCTCGCGGTCCAGGTGGACGGCTGTCCATGCGGTGACCAGGCCACGGCTGCGGGCGGCCAGCGCATAGCTCCAGGCGGCGGGCAGCAGGGACGCCCACAGGCCGGCCTGGTTGCCCGGCGGCAGCCGGCCGTCGGGCAGTTGGAGGCAGGGGATGACCAGGACGGGCACGCGGTGCAACCGCTCGGCCAGCCGTCGGGCGCCGGTGAGCACCGAGCGGGTCGCCTCGGGCAGTTCGTCCGGTCGCCGCAGGGCGGCGGCGTTGCGGTCGTGGAACGCGGCCCGGTACACCTCGGCGAGGCCGGCGCGGAGCCCGGGGTCGGTCAGCAGGAGCCAGCGCCAGTTCTGGCGGTTGTTGCCGTTGGGTGCCTGCAGGGCGACGCGCAGGCAGTCCTTGACGAGTTCCGCGTCCACCTCCCGCTCAAGGTCCAGGCCGTTCCGTACGGTGCGTGTGGTGGTGAGCAACTCCTCGCAGGTCAGGGGTTGTTGGATGGTCATGGCAGCACCGCCGCGCGCACGGTCAGGGCGAGGTGGGTGCCCGCGACGAAGCCCGCCGCGGCCGGCAGCGGCCAGCCGCCTCGGCGTGCCCGCAGGAACCGCCGCAGGCCCCAGGCGGGCAGCGCCGCCGTCAGGCAGGGCAGCAGCCCGGCCGGGCCGTCCGGGAGGAACAGGGCGATCTGGCAGCCGACCGCCCCCACCGCCAGGGCCGCCGTGACCGCCGCGCTGCGCCGCGGGCCGAGGAGGGCCGAGTACAGGCGCGCGCCGGGCGGTGTCTCCCAGACCGTCTTGCGGGCGAACTCGTAGTGCAGGAACACGCAGGCGCACAGCGCCAGCAGCACCCCCGCGCGCCAGTCGGCGGGGACGGTCCCGGCGGCGGCCAGTGTCCCGTACACGTAGATCCCGAGCAGCACCTGCACCGGGTAGGTGACCGTGAGGTTGAGCAGCTGCCGGTCGCGTACTGCCGCCGACAGGCGTTCCAGGGCGGCGAGCAGCAGTGCGTAGCCGAGGGCCGACAGGATCAGCAGGACGGCGGCCGGCGACAGGGCGGCGTTCAGGCCCGTGAGGACGGCGGTCAGGACGGCCATGGAGCCGCGCAGCTCGGCGGCGGTGATCTCACCGGTGACCAGCGGCCGGTCCGGGTGGTGCACGCGGTCGTACTCGAGGTCCTTCTGCTCGTCGAGCATCCGCAGGAACAGCAGGGCCAGTACGACACTCGCCACCCGCACCCAGGTCGCTCCCGTCGGCCGCCATGCCGCGCCGGTCAGCGACACCGCGGAGGCCTCCAGGGCCAGCACCCACAGCAGTCCGTAGGCGGCGTGGAGGTGGGGCCGGAACATGCGGAGTACGAAACGGGCCAGCCGGGCGGGCACGTGGAGCACGAGGACGGTACTCACGTCAGGGCCGTCCCCCTGCCCCCCGGCAGGTGGCCCGGCGCCGCGCCCGCGATGCCCGCGACGGCGGCCAGGCCGGCCGTGTCCCGGTCGGCGAAGCCGATGCGGGCCTCGGCCACCGGGGCGCCGAGCTGGTGCAGGGCGCACTCGACGTCCGCTCCGGGCAGCACCGGGGCGGTCAGGCACAGCAGGGGCAGATCCATCTCGGCGAAGCGGTGGAACCGCGCGGACAGGCCGACCGGCAGCGCCGTGGGCGTACGCAGCGCGCCCGCGGCCACGGCGGCGGTCAGGGCCAGTTGCCGGCATGCCTCCAGCTCCAGCATGCCGGGCACGTGGTCGACCCAGTGGTCGTACAGCGTCGGGTGCGTAGTCCGGGCGACCAGGCGGGCCGCGCTCCCGCCGTCGCCGGTGGTGCGCGGCGGGGAGATGACCACGTTGGCGGGGTCGCGGCGGCCCACCAGGGCGGCGTCGGCGCGCGGTCCTCGCAGCGCGACGGGACGGCCGGACAGGCCGAGCGCGCCGCGCTGCCCGGCCCGCAGCCGCGTCCAGTCCCGCGGCCGCATCCAGGAGTAGTCGATGCGGGCGGACATCGCGGGGCGCCCGCGGATGGTCACGGTGAAGGCCAGCCGCAGTCCCGTCATCCCGGACCGGCTCCGGAGCCGTTCTCCGACGCGGGCGGCGATGACGGCCTCGGTGGGGGTGTTCCCGGGCACCAGGGCGGTCGGGTCGAGCACGTCCGACTCGACCGCGCGCAGCAGGAACTTGTGGCCCAGCGGTACGCCCAGGTAGCGGTGGGCCACGACGAAGATGGCCTGCCGGCACGCCTCCAGCAGCATGAAGGGGTCGTGGTGGGTGCGCGGGGCGAGGGTGTCGTCGTGGAAGGCGTGCAGGCGGGGAAGCTGTGCGGCGAGCAGCACCTCGTCCTCGCTCGGGCGCTTGGCGTCGGTCAGGAAGACCTCGGCGATCGCGGCCCGGTGGACCAGTTCCTTGGGGAGGGTCCTGGCGAACTGCATGGGGTGTTCCTCCTTCAGAGGGCCGGGGCGTGCTTCAGAGGGCCGTGGCGCCGAGGGCGGTCAGATGGCGGCGCCATGTTCCGGTGTCGGCTCCGTCCAGCACCGGGGCGCGGCCGGGCTGCCGCATGGGGAGCACCTTGGAGCCGACGATGACGGTGTCCCAGGGGTCGAGGCCGACTCCCTGGCTCCAGGCCGCTTCCAGGAGCCGGCGCGGGTCGGCGGCGGGGTCGGGGCCGTGGTGGTGCGACAGTGCCCGGCGCAGCCGTTCGAGGGCGGGTTCGAAGTCGAGTGCGCGGGGCTCGGTGGCGGCGTAGAGCCGGTCGGTCAGCTCCAGGGCGTGCGCGGTGCGGTCCTCGCCCCGCAATGCGGACCGGAAGAGGCGGTCACGTTCGGTGTCGTCGAAGTGGACGGCCGACTCCCGTAGTACGTCGGCCGGTTCGTCGGGGGTGTGCACCAGGTTGAGCAGGTAGCTGTAGCGGCCGAGGAGGTGGCGGAGCTGGCCGGGAGCCCGTGCGTCCGGGTCGGTGGGACCCTTGAGCCGGGTGAGCTCCACCGAGGCCGGGACGTCGAGGGCGTGGCCGGGGCGGACGACGAGGACGAGGGCGTCGGCGTCCTGGAGGAAGAGCGCGGCGAGCCGCCTGCGGTGGGGGGTGGCGAGGTTCCACTGGAAGTACCACAGGGCACGGATCATGGTGCGGGTCAGGCGGGTGATCGCCGCGCCGACGATCCGGAAGTCCTGTTCGGCCAGCCACTCGACGGCCGCCTCCAGCCTGCGCGCCACCACGGCGTCCGGCTTCAGCAGCAGCGTGGCGTGGTGCCGGGCGAAGCCTGGGACGTCGTCGGTGAGGGCGGCGAGGTGTTCGTGGGCTTCCTGGTAGTAGGTGTCCGCGCCGTACAGCCGTTGCTTGGCGGGGTGGCAGGTGAGCAGGGGCGACACCGCGATGCCGTGCTCGGGCCCGGGGTGTTCGGGGTGGTACGTCACTGGGTGCTCCCGTGGGTTCGGCGGGTGGCCGGCTGCTTGGGCGGGGGCGTGCCGAGGTAGCCGACCCGCAGGCAGTGGTCGAGGAGGCGGCGCAGGTAGGTCCGTCCGCACGTGGGAGGCCGGCGGACGCCGAAGGCGATGGCCCGCGCGTCGTCGAAGTGGACGCGCCGGCGGAAGTAGGTGTCGTGGAGGGCGATGACGCGGTCGTAGTAGGGGCGTTCACGGTCGGGCAGGGCCGATGCGGAGAAGGCGGACGGGGGGACGAACCTCGGCACCTGGAAGGGCGGGTACTCGGCGAGGACGTCGGAGAAGTCCCGCAGGGTCAGCTCGTGGCCGACGGCGTGCAGGGTGCGGCCCTCGGCGTCGTCGAAGCGGAGGGCGGCCTCGGCCACCAGGCCGGCGACGTGGTCGACCGGAGCCAGGTCGAGTACGGCGTCGTAGTGGCCGGGGGCGCTGCGTGCCAGGCCCCTGGTGAAGACCTTGAGCACCGGATGGATGGTCCTGAAGTCGCGGACGCGGCCGGTGCGGGCGGCGCCGGTGATGATGCTCGGGCGGACCACGGTGACCGGCAGGCCCTCCGCGGCGGCCTCGCGGACCAGGGTTTCCGCGGTCAGTTTGCTCCGCTCGTAGCCGTTGCCGGGGCGTTGGCCCACGTCGAGTTCGTCCTCGTACGCGGTGCCGTCGCGTTCTCCGCAGACGTAGGCGGTGCTGACGTGCACGAGCGGGGTGCGTCCGGCGAGGGCGAGGTCGAGGACGTGCCGGGTGCCGGAGACGTTGACACTGTCGTAGCGCTCCTCGGGCAGTCCGAAGCCGGTGACGGCGGCGCAGTGCACGATCCGGTCGGCCGTCCGGGCGAGGTGCCGGTGGTCGTCGGTGAGTCCGAGGCCGGGGCGGGTGATGTCGCCGGTGACCGGGGTGAGGGTGCCGGGCCCGGGGGTGAGTTCTCTGCCGTTGTTGCGCACGAGGCGGGTCCTGCTGTGCAGCAGTGTCAGCACGGTGTGGCCCGCGGCGGTGAGCCGGGCGGTCACTTCCGCGCCCACCAGGCCGCCGGCGCCGGTGACCAGTACCGTCATCGCGCCGGTCATCGGCCGGTCCTCCCGGGGGCCGGGTGCCGTCCGCTCCGGTGGGGCCTGGTGCCGTGGCCGGCGAGGAGGTCGCGGGCCTCCTCGATGGGCAGTCGCGCGTCCAGGTGGGCTCCGATGCGCAGCCAGTCGTGGCCGAGTTCCAGGGTGGCCCGCCAGGCGTCGGCGGAGTCGAAGCAGGAGGGGAAGGCGTCGGCGCCCGCGGTGGTGCGCACCAGCGCGACGAAGGCGCGCAGGTCGGCGAGGGCGGCCTCGCCGCGGTCGGGCGAGTCGACGGTGCGGCGCAGCAGTTCCCCGGCGCGTGCGCGGATCGGCTCGGTGGCCGGCGGCAGCAGGTCCATCCGGTGGACGAGGTCGCAGTCGGCGGGCAGCGGGTTGACTCCGTAGGAGCTGAACAGGCCGCGCAGCGCGGCGTGCACGGCGCGGCGGGCGGTGAGTTCGGCGACCGGCCACTGGCCGCGCTCGAGCGCGCCGGTGAGGTCCTCGACGGCGTTCTCGACGACGACGTTGGACCACACCAGGGCCATGGTGGCGGCGGCGAACCGGTCGGCGGGCAGGGGTACCAGGTCGACGGCGTCGGGGCCGCCGACGGCCGCGCCGGCCACCGACAGCGGCGGCTGCGCGGTAGAGGGCGGTGGGGTGACGGGGCCGGGCGGCGCGGCGAGCGGCAGCGACGCGGTGACGGTGCCGCCGCCCTTCCACGCCAGCCTGATCAGTCCGTAGCGCCAGAACGCGGCCAGCAGCGGGCCGGGGTCGGTGCCGGCGAGGTCCTCGGCCGCGGCGAGCACCTGGGGCAGTGGGCGGCCCGGGACGAGACAGCGCCAGACGGCTCCGGCGCGGTCGCCGAGCGCGAACACCTCGCGGCGCCGGCGGATGACGTGGACCCGTTCGCCGGTCTGCCAGGTCGTCACGGCGGCGGCGCGTTCGACGGTGAGGCGTTCGGGGCCGGCGGCCACGCCGGTCAGGCCGAGGTCGGCGGCGAAGGCGAGGCAGGCCGAGAGGTGGGCCCGGGCGGCGTCCGGGTCGCCGGGGGCGGGGGTCGCGGAGTTCAGCTCCCCGTACCGGTCGCGCACCTCGGGCCGGCCGATGCGGTCCAGCTGCAGGGAGAGCCACTTGGGTTCCAGGTAGGTCTCGCCCCGGCCGGCCGCCCACGCCTTGACGGTCTGGACGAGTGCGGCGCGGTTCCAGTCGACGGCCTCGTCGGTCTCGCCGAGGCAGAGCAGCGCCACCGCGTGCCGCATGGACTGGCGGGCCCGGTGGGCCCACCAGTCGCCGGCGATGCGGGAGAACCGCTCGCGGGGCATGAGTGCCTTGACCTCGTCGACCAGGGTGTGGCCGCGCAGCGGGTGGCCGTGCAGCAGCCGCTGACAGCGGTTGAGCAGGTCCTCGCAGAGCTTGCCGGGGCGCTTGGCCTGTTCCTCCAGGGTGCGGAACTGGTCGGTGAGTTGACGTACCGAGCGGGTGCGGATCTCCACCCGGCGGCCGTCGACGAAGAGCAGCGACGGCATGGTCGGCAGGTCTTCGTCGCCCCGGCCGATGACCAGGAAGTCGATGTCGGAGGAGGGGTTGCCGAACCCCTCCGCTATGGAGCCTTCGAGCACCACGGCGAAGTCGGCAGCTCGGGGCGGCAGTTCGGCGAGGGACTTGTCGAGCAGGTCGTGCAGTCGGTCCTCGGTGAGGATCACGGATGTGTCTCCGTCCTTCAGCTGTCCGGGGGCACGGCCGGGCCGCCGGCGGTGCCGGCGGCGGGCGGGTCGGCGAGTACGGTGACCGTCCCGGCGGCGCCGTCCACGCGCAGCAGGGTGCCGGTGCGGATCTCGGTGGTGACGTCCTTGACCTGGACCACGGTCGGGATTCCCAACTCCCTTGCCACGACGGCCACATGGGTCAGGGGGCTGCCGCGTTCGACGAGCACGGCGGCGGCCGAGGCCAGCGCGGGCACCCAGCCGGGGTCGGTGCGGTAGGCGACCAGGACGCCGCCGCCGATCTCGCGCGGGCTGTCCGTGACCACCGCGGGCCCTTCGGCGACACCGGGGCAACAGGGGGTCCCGCGCAGTTCGCGGACGCCGCTGCGGGCGGCGGGGCCGCCGGTCCAGCCGGCCCGCTCCAGATTGCCCGACCAGTAGGGAGCGCCGCGGGTGGTGAAACGGGACGGTGCGTGCAGCGCGGTGTCTGCGGCGAGTTGCCCGCGGCGCAGCGCGGCCAGTTGCTTCAGCTCGGCGTGGGCGATCCGGCCCTCGTAGGCGCCCCGCACCTCCTCCAGCCTCAACATGAACACATCGGCCCAGGAATCGATGGCCCCGACGCGGGCCAGGTCGCGGCCCATCGCGCGCAGCATGCGCTTGGCCGCGCCGAAGGCGCGGGTGCGGCAGAACCGCAACCGTTCGCGGTCGGCGAGCGCGGTCCTGGCCTTGCGCCGCACCCGCTCGTACACCCAGCGGCGGGGGCCGCGCAGATGCCGGTCGAGGTAGGCGTCGGCCTCGCCGCCGCGGCCGCTGGGCCGGTCGCCCGTGCTGTCCGGCAGCGCCTCGCGCAGCAGGGTGAACAGCCCGGCCGGGTTCTCCCGCAGGTCGGGCACCTCCAGTTTGAGCTCGTCGGGACTGCGGTAGCCGTAGGCGGCGACATACGCGTCGACGGCGGCCAGGACGTCGGTGTGGCCGCCCTCGCGCAGCGCCCGGTGGGCGTCGGCGTCGTCGGTGTGCTCCAGCAGGCGCCGCACCTCGTCGTCGGCCCGCACCCGCGCCGCCAGGCCGGCCAGCGCCCGCGCCGGTTCGGCGGACTCGACAGGGCCGTCGGGTGCGGCCGCGGCCCAGGTGAACCAGTCGGGTGCGTCCGGCAGCCATCTGCGGGTCAGCAGGGCCAGCACGCCGACGGAGAGCAGGATCGTGGCGTCCAGGACCTGCATCGGACCCCATTTCTCGATGAGTTCCCTCTGCAGCCTGCGAAAGCGCCGGTGGGTCTCATCACCGGGCAGCGTGTCGTAGTCGACATTGTTGAATTCCTCATACGCCCGGTAGAAATCGCGGTGGAAGGTCTCCACGGATTTCCGGACGGCCAGAAACCTTCCGGTGAAGACCGCCGCACGGGTCAGCCGGGAAAACCGGCCGCGCAGCCCGGTTCGCGGCGTGAAAGGATGAAGGGCGTCGGCACACTCGTCGGAAATGCTCTCCGAGACACCCAGCGATTTCTCCAGCACACGGCGGTTCAGCGGGTACAGCGGGGCCAGGCGCACCATGCGGTACCAGTGGTACAGGTTGTAGTAGACCCGTCCGTGGAAGTAGCCGAGCAGGTGCGGGGTCCACTCCTGGACCTCGCGCAGCTGATCGCCCCTGACGCCCAGCGCGCGGGCGTAGCTCTCGTACACCTTGGTGTAGGTGTCGGCGGCGAAGCTGTGGGTGAGGGGGGAGACGACGCCGCCGAAGCTCTCGATGATGTTGGAGTTGTCCCACAGCCGTACCTCCCCCTCGGGCTCCTCGCGTTCCGGTCCGGTGCCGGACGGGTGGCCGAGGGCGGTGATCGGACGGCTCTGCAGGATCCACAGGGTGCCGTCCGCGATCGCCCACTCGATGTCCTGCGGGGTGCCGTAATGCGCCGTGGCGCGCACCCCCACCCGGTGCAGCCGGACCAGGTCCTCGGCGGTCAGGCACAGGGCCCCACGGTCTTCGGGGGCGACCGGCGACACCACGCAGCCGGGGCCGGCGCCGGCGTCGTAGCGCTCCTGCTTCTCGCCGGTCACGGTGGTCAGCGGCTCGCCGGTGGCCGCGTCCAGGACCACGGTGTCGGCGTCGACGGCGCCGGAGACCAGCCCCTCCCCCAGCCCGTGGACGGCGCTGACCACATGGCGGTCGCCGCGGCCGGTTGCCGGGTCGGCCGTGAACAGCACTCCACTGCGCTCGGCGGGCACCATGCGCTGAATGATCACCGCGACGCCGCCGGTGTTCAGCGGCAGCCGGCGCTGCGCGCGGTAGTGCAGGGACCGTTCGGAGAATGCCGAGGCCCAGCAGCGGCGGACATGGGCGGTGACCTGGTCGAGACCGCGGACGTTGAGGAAGCTGTCGAACTGGCCGGCGAACGAGTGCTCCGTGCCGTCCTCCTGCGCACCGGACGAGCGGACGGCCACCAGGCCGCCGCCGACCTGCGCGTAGGCCAGGGCAACGGCCTCGGTGACGCGCTCGTCGAGAGGTGCCGCCCCGATCAGTGCGGCGATCTCGGCGGCGGCCTCGGCGGCGGCCTCTCGGGCCCCGCGCCCGCCGTCGCCGCCCCGGCCGTCGGCCGGCGGGGCTGCCAGGGC
>NZ_QFDQ01000029.1 GCF_003270085.1 Streptomyces triticisoli
CATGCCGTCCGCGCCGCCGCCCGGCCGCCCCGGCGGCTACGGCTACCCGCAGCCCGCCCAGCGGCCCCCGCAGGTCCCGCAGGCCGGCGGCCGCACCCGCCACTGGATCGAGATCAACGGCACCCGCCACCAGATCTCCCGCCCGACGCTGGTGCTGGGCCGCAGCACCGACGCCGACGTGCGGATCGACGACCCCGGCGTCTCCCGCCGGCACTGCGAGATCCGGACCGGAACGCCCTCGACGATCCAGGATCTCGGGTCCACCAACGGCATCGTGGTGGACGGGCAGCACACCACCCGCGCTACGCTCCGCGACGGCTCGCGGATCGTCGTGGGCAGCACCACCGTTATCTATAGGCAAGCCGAAGGGTGAAGCGGGGGCAATGTCAGAGCTGACCCTCACGGTCATGCGGCTGGGTTTCCTGGCCGTACTGTGGCTGTTCGTGATCGTGGCCGTGCAGGTCATCCGCAGCGACCTGTTCGGTACGCGCGTCACCCAGCGGGGGTCCCGCCGGGAGGCCGCCAGGCCCCAGCAGGCCGCGCGGCAGGCCGCGCCTCCGCCCCAGCGAGGCCAGCAGGGCGGCGGCCGCCAGCGCCGCAACGCCCCCACCAAGCTGGTGGTGACCGAGGGCACCCTCACCGGAACCACCGTCGCGCTGCAGGGCCAGACGATCACCCTGGGCCGCGCGCACGACTCCACGATCGTGCTGGACGACGACTACGCCTCCAGCCGCCATGCCAGGATCTACCCGGACCAGGGCGGCCAGTGGATCGTCGAGGACCTCGGGTCCACCAACGGCACATACCTGGACCGGTCCCGGCTGACGACCCCCACACCGATCCAGCTGGGAGCGCCGATCCGCATCGGCAAAACCGTCATCGAGCTGCGGAAGTAGTGCTACGTCATGAATGAGCGCGAGCGGAGCGAGCACGCAGCGGCGGCCGTCACCCCGGGCCCCGGCGCGCTCCCGACCGGAGGGTGGGCACCGTGCGGATGTACCCGGAGCCGACGGGCGAGGTGCGCATGAGTCTGTCACTGCGCTTCGCCGCCGGATCGCACAAAGGCATGATCCGCGAGGGCAACGAGGACTCCGGCTACGCCGGACCCCGCCTGCTCGCCATCGCCGACGGCATGGGCGGCGCCGCGGCCGGAGAGGTCGCCTCCTCCGAGGCGATCTCCACCATCGTCGCCCTCGACGACGACATCCCCGGCTCCGACATCCTCACCTCGCTCGGCTCCGCCGTGCGGCGCGCCAACGACCAGCTGCGCGCCATGGTCGAGGAGGACCCGCAGCTGGAGGGCATGGGCACCACGCTCACCGCCCTGCTGTGGACCGGCCAGCGGCTCGGCCTCGTGCACGTCGGCGACTCGCGCGCCTACCTGCTGCGCGACGGCGTGCTGACCCAGATCACGCAGGACCACACCTGGGTGCAGCGCCTCGTCGACGAGGGACGCATCACCGAGGAAGAGGCCACCACCCACCCGCAGCGCGCCCTGCTGATGCGCGCCCTGGGCAGCGGCGAACACGTCGAGCCCGACCTGTCCATCCGCGAGGTCCGCGCCGGCGACCGCTACCTGATCTGCTCCGACGGCCTGTCCGGCGTCGTCTCCCACCAGACGATGGAGGAGACCCTCGCCAGCTACCAGGGCCCCCAGGAGACCGTGCAGGAGCTGATCCAGCTCGCGCTGCGCGGCGGCGGCCCGGACAACATCACCGTCATCGTCGCCGACGTCCTCGACCTGGACACCGGCGACACCCTCGCCGGGCAGCTGTCCGACACCCCCGTCGTGGTCGGCGCGGTCGCCGAGAACCAGCACCCCCCGCACGACAACGGCATCATGCAGACCCCGGCCGGACGCGCCTCCGGCCTCGGCCGCCAGGTCCCCGGACAGGGCGGCAGGGGCGGCGAGTTCGGCCCGCCCGGCTCCGGCGACACCACCGGCTACGTCCCCGCCGACGGCTACGGCGACTACGGCGACGACGACTTCGTCAAGCCGAAGAAGAGCCGCAGGTGGCTGAAGAGATCCTTCTACAGCGTGCTCACGCTCGCCGTCATCGGCGGCGGCCTGTACGGCGGCCACCGCTGGACGCAGACCCAGTACTACGTCGGCGCCAACGAGGAGCACGTCGCGCTGTACCGGGGCATCAGCCAGGACCTGGCCTGGCTGAAGCTGTCCAAGCTGGAGACCGACCACCCCGAGATCGAACTCAAGTACCTGCCGCCCTACCAGCAGAAGCAGGTCAGGGCGACGATCGCCGAGGGCGGCCTCAAGGACGCCCGCAAGAAGATCGACGAGCTGGCGGTGCAGGCCTCCGCGTGCAAGAAGGAGACACAGCGCCGGGCCGCCGAGGAGAACAACGCCAAGTCGGGCCAGGGCCAGGCCGACGGCACCACCGGCACAGACACCGGCACCGCGAGCACCACCGGCACCGCGAGCACCACGGGAACCACCCGCACCGCCTTCACGTCCAAGGCGACACCGACGCCGAACCCATCGGCGTCGAAGTCACCGTCGTCCCCGTCCACGTCCACATCCACGACCGCGTCCACTCCCAGCCCCGGCCCCACTCTCTCGGAGGAAGAGCAGAAGGTCGTCTCGCTGTGCGGTAAGCAGTAGGCAAGCCGTGAGAGGCCCTGTCACACGATGAGCAGCACTACCAACCCGTCGTCGCACCACACGTCCACGATCGGCGCGATCGGCGCACCGAGCCGGCGCAACACCGAACTCGCACTGCTGGTCTTCGCCGTCGCCGTCCCGGTGTTCGCCTACGCCAACGTGGGCCTGGCCATCAACAACCAGGTGCCCGCCGGCCTGCTGAGCTACGGCCTGGGCCTGGGCCTGCTGGCCGGCGTCGCCCACCTTGCCGTACGCAAGTTCGCCCCGTACGCGGACCCGCTGCTGCTGCCGCTGGCCACGCTGCTGAACGGGCTCGGACTGGTCGTCATCTGGCGCCTGGACCAGTCGAAACTGCTGCAGGCAATCCGCCAGGCGGGAACGGCCGCACCCCGGCAGCTGTTCTACACGGCGATGGGCATCGCCCTCTTCGTAGTGGTGCTGATCTTCCTCAAGGACCACCGCGTCCTGCAGCGCTACACCTACATCTCCATGGTCGGCGCACTGGTCCTGCTACTGCTGCCCCTGGTCCCCGGCCTCGGGCAGAACATCTACGGCGCCAAGATCTGGATCTCGGTCGCCGGATTCTCCATCCAGCCCGGTGAGTTCGCGAAGATCGTGCTGGCGGTCTTCTTCGCCGGCTACCTGATGGTGAAACGCGACGCGCTGGCCCTCGCCAGCCGCCGCTTCATGGGCCTGTACCTGCCGCGCGGCCGCGACCTCGGCCCGATCCTGGTCGTCTGGGCCATCTCCATCCTGATCCTGGTCTTCGAGACCGACCTCGGCACCTCCCTGCTGTTCTTCGGCATGTTCGTGATCATGCTGTACGTCGCCACCGAGCGGACCAGCTGGATCGTCTTCGGCCTGCTGATGTCCGCCGTCGGCGCCGTCGGCGTGGCGTCCTTCGAGCCGCACATCCAGACCCGCGTCCAGGCCTGGCTCGACCCGATGCGGGAGTACCAGCTGAGCCGGGCCGGCACCAAGGACGGCATCGTCCACTCCGAGCAGGCCATGCAGGCCCTGTGGGCCTTCGGCTCCGGCGGCACCCTCGGCTCCGGCCTCGGCCAGGGCCACTCCGACCTCATCCGGTTCGCCGCCAACTCCGACTTCATCCTCGCCACCTTCGGCGAGGAACTCGGCCTGGCCGGCATCATGGCGATCCTGCTGATCTACGGCCTGATCGTGGAGCGCGGCATACGCACCGCACTGGCCGCCCGCGACCCCTTCGGCAAGCTGCTCGCCATCGGCCTGTCCGGCGCCTTCGCACTGCAGGTCTTCGTCGTGGCCGGCGGTGTGATGGGCCTCATCCCGCTCACCGGCATGACGATGCCGTTCCTGGCCTACGGAGGCTCCTCCGTCATCGCCAACTGGGCCCTGATCGGCATCCTGATCCGGATCAGCGACACCGCGCGCCGCCCCGCACCCGCCCCCGCCTCCGACCCCGACGCCGAGATGACCCAGGTGGTCCGCCCGTGAACAAGCCCCTGCGCCGGATCGCGATCTTCTGCGGCCTCCTCATCCTCACCCTGCTCATCCGCAGCAACTGGATCCAGTACGCCAAGGCCGACAGCCTCAAGAACGACTCCGAGAACCGCCGCGTCACCATCGCCCGCTACTCCACCCCGCGCGGCGACATCATCGTCGGCGGCTCCCCGATCACCGGGTCGACGGAGACGAAGAGCAGCGGGCTCAACGACCTGAAGTACAAGCGCACGTACAAGAACGGCCCGATGTGGGCGCCCGTCACCGGTTTCGCCTCGCAGGCCTACGACGCCAACCTTCTTGAGAAGGTCGAGGACGGCATCCTCACCGGCAACGACGACCGGCTGTTCTTCCGCAACACCCTGGACATGATCACGGGCAAGCCCAAGCAGGGCGGCAACGTGGTCACCACGCTCAACGCGGCCGCGCAGAAGGCGGCGTACAACGGACTGAAGAGCCACGGCAAGGGCGCCGTCGTCGCCCTGGAACCGTCCACCGGCAAGATCCTGGCACTGGCCTCCTACCCGTCGTACGACCCCTCGTCGTTCGCCGGCACCGCCAACGCGGACGCCGAGGCCTGGAAGAAGCTCCAGAAGGAGAACAACCCCGACGACCCGATGCTCAACCGGGCGCTGCGCGAGACCTACCCGCCCGGCTCCATCTTCAAGGTGGTCACCGCGGCCGCCGCACTGGAGAACGGCCTGTACACGTCGGCGGAGCAGCCCACCGACTCGCCACTGCCCTGGGTCATGCCCGGCACCACCACCGAGCTGAAGAACCAGGGCGACATCCCCTGCAAGAACGCCACCATGCGTGAGGCGCTGCGGGTGTCCTGCAACACCGTCTTCGGCAAGATCGGCTCGGACCTCGGCAACGAGAAGATGCTCGCCGAGGCGGAGAAGTTCGGCTTCAACAAGGAGCAGTTCACCCCGGTCCGCGCCAACGCGTCGGTGTTCTCCGACGACATGAACAAGTCGCAGACCGCGCTGTCCTCGATCGGCCAGTTCAACACCGCCACCACCCCGCTGCAGATGGCCATGGTCACCGCGGCGATCGCCAACGACGGCAAGCTGATGAAGCCGTACATGGTCGACGAGCTGCAGACACCGAGCGTCGACACCCTCGAGCAGACCCGGCCCGAGGAGCTGAGCCGGCCGCTGTCGTCGAGGAACGCCCAGATACTGCAGTCGATGATGGAGACCGTCGTCAAGGACGGCACCGGCAAGAACGCGCAGATCAACGGCGTCACGGTGGGCGGCAAGACCGGTACCGCGCAGCACGGCGTCGACAACAAGGAGAAGCCGTACGCCTGGTTCATCTCCTACGCCAAGACAGGCGACGGCAGCTCGCCGGTCGCCGTCGCCGTGGTCGTCGAGGACGAGAACGCCAACCGCGGCGACATCTCCGGTGGCGGCCTCGCGGCCCCCATCGCCAAGAGCGTGATGGAGGCGGTCATCAACTCCAGGAAGTGACACCTGTCACGCCCCCTTCACATCGGTGCACGTTGGGATACCGGTCCTGTATCGGGTGACGGGCTTGGCCAGGTCACACAGAGCGATCCGGGTACGGTAGGCCCGGACAGCAGCCTCCGGCGGCACACGTGGTGCCGGTCGGGACCGACGGAGAGGGCTGGTAGGGAACTATGGAAGAGCCGCGTCGCCTCGGCGGCCGGTACGAGCTGGGCCATGTGCTCGGCCGTGGTGGCATGGCGGAGGTGTACCTCGCGCATGACACCCGCCTGGGCCGCACCGTGGCGGTGAAGACGCTGCGCGCCGACTTGGCGCGCGACCCTTCCTTCCAGGCCCGGTTCCGCCGGGAGGCCCAGTCGGCCGCCTCGCTCAACCATCCCGCGATCGTCGCGGTCTACGACACGGGCGAGGACTACATCGACGGGGTCTCGATCCCGTACATCGTCATGGAGTACGTCGACGGCTCCACGCTCCGTGAACTGCTGCACAGCGGCCGCAAGCTGCTGCCCGAGCGGGCCATGGAGATGACCATCGGTATCCTCCAGGGCCTGGAGTACGCCCACCGCAACGGCATCGTCCACCGCGACATCAAGCCGGCCAACGTCATGCTGACCCGCAACGGCCAGGTCAAGGTCATGGACTTCGGCATCGCCCGCGCCATGGGCGACTCCGGCATGACGATGACCCAGACCTCGGCCGTCATCGGCACCGCCCAGTACCTGTCTCCCGAACAGGCCAAAGGCGAACAGGTCGACGCGCGATCAGACCTCTATTCGACGGGCTGCCTGCTCTACGAACTGCTGACGGTCCGCCCGCCCTTCGTCGGCGACTCCCCGGTCGCGGTCGCCTACCAGCACGTCCGCGAGGAACCGCAGTCGCCGAGCGTCTTCGACCCCGAGATCACGCCCGAGATGGACGCGATCGTGCTGCGCGCGCTGGTCAAGGACCCCGACTACCGCTACCAGTCCGCCGACGAGATGCGCGCCGACATCGAGGCCTGCCTCGACGGCCAGCCGGTCGCGGCCACGGCCGCCATGGGCTCGGTCGGCTACGGTGCCTACCCCGACGACCAGCCGACCACCGCCCTGCGCTCCGAGTCCACCGCCGGCGCCACGACGATGCTGCCGCCCATGAACCCGGACGACGGCGGCTACGGCTACGACGACCGCCCGGACCGGCGGCGCCAGAAGAAGTCCAACACCTCCACGATCATGCTGATCGTCTCCGGCGTCCTGGTCCTCGTCGGCGCCATCCTCATCGGCATGTGGATCTTCGGCGGCGACGGCGTCAAGAACGACAGGGTGCCCGTACCCAACTTCGTCGGCCAGACGAAGAGCGACGCCGAGGACACGGCGAAGAACGTCAGCCTGGAACTGGCGTTCACCAAGGACACCTGTGACGACCAGCCCAAGGGCAAGGTCTGCTCGCAGAACCCCGAGCCGGACTCGGACGCCAAGAAGGGCGACACGATCAACCTGGTGCTGTCCACGGGGGCGCCGAAGGTACAGGTGCCCGGGGTGATCGGTCTCAGTCTCGACGACGCCAAGGCGAAGCTCGAGGGCGACGACTACCAGTTCAAGGTCGAGACCAAGTTCAGGGAGTCGACGCAGGACGCGAACAGCGTCCTTGATCAGAACCCGGTGAACGGCAAGGAAGTCGAGAAGGGCTCGACGATCACCCTCACCGTCGCCAAGGCCATCGAGAAGGCCACTGTTCCGAACGTCGTGGGCCGGACCTGCGACGAGGCCAGGGCCCAGATGGAGGGCAGCGGCCTCATCGGCGACTGCACCGAGGCGCCCACCGACGATCCCAGCCAGAACGACAGGGTCATTGGGACCGTTCCGGACATCGGCCAGCAGGCCGACAAGGGCTCCCGGGTGAACATCAAGATCGGCAAGTTCCAGCAGCAGGACAAGACGCGGGTACCGAGCGTCTTCGGGATGACCGTGGCGGAAGCCAGGCAGAAACTGGCGGAGTTCGGCTTCACCAACGTCCAGGTCGCCGAAGGCAACGACCCGAGCGATGAAGCACGCGTCTTCGGCCAGGACCCGAGGGCCAACAAGCCGGTCGACGACCCCGGCAGCACAGTGATCACACTGAGGACCGCCGGCGGAAACAACGGCGGCGGAAACGGCGGCTTCTTCGGTGGAGGCGGCTGACCCGACCGCTTCCCGGCCCCGACGACAAGAGCCCCGGCCCCCTTTCACGAGGGAAGCCGGGGCTCCGTCGTACCGCCGTCCCACCCCACCACAAACCTGTACGCAATCCGATCGTGTCTTCACATGTCACCACTCGTTGATCGGGTGGGGTGGGGAATCGGAACGCTCTGCCCCGACCACGTGGCCGCACACGAACAGAAGGGCAGAACATGATCAACGAGTCGGTACTCCTGGAATCGAAGAGCATGCGCAACAGCGTGCTCGACCGCACGGACGTCCTCGACAAGGTGAAGGCGCTGTCACTGCTGCCGGACGGGATGCATGTCACGACGGCGATGGTGGCGGCGTACTTCGAAGTCACCGTCGAAGTCGTCCGTCAACTGACCAGGCGCCACCGCGAAGAGCTCAATGCCAATGGCATGGTGGTTCTGCGAGGCGCTGACCTGCGAAAATTCGAGAGTGACAACATGTCACTCTCGACGGGCAGTTATCCACAGGCGCGCCGAAGCCTCACCATCTACTCCCGCCGCGCCGTCCTCAACGTCGCGATGCTTCTCCGCGACAGCGACATCGCACGTCAGGTACGCACCTACCTGCTCGACATGGAGTACCTGGCGCGCACACAGCCTATGGAAAACTCACCGCAGCCGCCCGCCGTCTCCCTCGACGACCGCATCGACCAGCGCATCAGCCACGTTCTCGGCAGGACCGTCGTCCCCATGTTCAACGCCCTGATCGAAACGTCGGGCGAGCACCGGCGGGAGCTGATCGCGCTCCGCGCAGGCGTCCAGCACATCGAACGGCGGCTGCAGCAGCACCACGCCCGCCTCCGCAGTCTGGAGAGCCCCCGCCAGGACCGTCCCCTCGCCGGAGTCATGGCCGCCATGGACGCCATGACCGGCCGTGAGTTCGAGGAGCACATCGCCATGCTTCTGCAACGCGACGGCTGCACCAACGTCGTCGTCCTCGGGCGCCACGGAGACCGAGGCGTCGACATCACCGCGCTCACCGCCGACGGTCGGCGCCTCGTCGTCCAGTGCAAGAGGTTCGCGCCCCACCTGCGAATCACCAGCCCCGAGGTCCAGAAGTTCGTCGGATCCGCCAAGGTTCTGTACGCCTCGGACGTAGCCCTGTTCGTGGCGACGTGCCGCTTCACCCCCGACGCCCTGAGCATCGCCGAGGAGGCCGGCATCACCGCCGTACACCGCGGGCTGCTGGAGAAGTGGGGCGCGGGCGACATGCTCACGGTCCTGAAAGTAGGACCGGAACGACAGCAAGGGGCCCGAAGCCGCAAGACGAAGTTGCGGCTTCGGGCCCTCGCCATGTTAGGTGACTGCCCCCCTCGAAGGGGGTCAGTCAGCTCGCCCGCAGCTCCTTCGGCAACGTCCGCTCGGCGTCCACCTTCTCCACCCGGACCAGCTCGCCCCAGACGATGTACCGGTACCGCGAGGTGTACACCGGCGTGCACGTCGTCAGGGTGATGTAGTGGCCCGGCTTCTTCACGCCCGACTCCTTCGGGACCGGGGAGAGTACCTCGACGTTGTACTTCGAGGTCTCCGGGAGGATGTTGTAGACCTTGTAGACGTACCACTTGTCCTTCGTCTCGAAGACGACCGGATCGCCCACCCGCACCTTGTCGATGTTGTGGAACTTAGCCCCGTGCCCGTCCCGGTGGGCGGCGAGGGAGAAGTTGCCCGTCTTGCCGGACGTCGGGAGGGCCGCCTTGACGGGGTCCAGGTAGTAGCCGGCCACGCCGCCGTTCAGTACGTCGTCCGACGTGCCCTTCTTGACCAGGACCTCGCCGCTGTGCATGGACGGCACGTGCAGGAAGCCGATGCCGTCCCTGGTGTCCAGCGCGCCGGGGCCGCCGGAGGCGGACTGGGCCCACTCGTCGCGGACCTTGTTGCCCTGCTGATCGGCCTTGCGGTCCGCCAGGACGTTCGTCCACCACAGGGAGTAGGCGACGAACAGGCCGAGGACCAGACCCGCCGTGATGAGAAGTTCACCGAAAAAGCTGACGGCGAGGGCCAGCGGGCCGGGCCGCCGACGGCGTCCCCCGGGGCCGGCAGCCGGCGCGTCACCGCGCCTTCGACTGCCGTCGCTGTGCTCTGCCGTGTCGTCCGTGGTCGCTGCCACTGTTCATCCGCCCTTTAACTGACGAGCGCATCCGGCTTGCCCTTGCTGCGCGGCCGTTCCTCGACCATCTTGCCCCAGACGATCATCCGGTACGTGCTGGTGAACTCCGGCGTGCAGGTGGTCAGCGTGATGTAGCGGCCGGGCTTGGTGAAGCCCGAACCCTTCGGGACGGGGTCGAGGACACCGATGTTGGCCGGCGACGTCACCGGCAGTATCGACGCCATCTTGTAGACGAAGTACGTGTCCTGCGTCTCGACGACGATCGGGTCGCCCGGCGAGAGCCTGTTGATGTACCGGAACGGCTCGCCGTGCGTGTTGCGGTGGCCCGCGAGCCCGAAGTTGCCCGTCTTCGCCTCCGGCATCGCCGTGCTGAGGCCACCCTCCGCATAGTGCCCGACCATGCCCTTGTCCAGCACCTTCGACTTGCTGATGCCTTCCGCGACCGGCACCACCACGTCCAGCTTCGGAATGTGCAGAAGGGCGAAGCCCTGCCCCGGCTCGAACGTCCCCGGGTTCCGCTTGCCGCTCGCCCAGTCGTTCTGCAACTGGCTCGCCTCACTGCCCGCCTGGGCCTGTGCCCGCACGTTCGTCCACCACAGCTGGTAGGTGACGAAGAGCAGCATCACCACACCCGTGGTGATGAACATCTCACCGATGACCCGGCTGACGACGACACCCGGGCTCGCCCTGCGCGCCCGTGCCTGCCGACGCGCCTCCACCCGCGACAGCGGCGCGGACGGCCGGTCCGCCGGCCTGTCCTCCTCCGGCCCCGTCTCCGCGGCGGACCCACTGCGGCCGTGACGGCGCCTGGCCGCCTTTCTGCGGGCCGCACGCCCACCCCCCGGAGGTCCAGTGGCCCCCGCGGCCGAAAACTCGCCAGGCGGCGGATCCGGGATCCGCAGCGCCATCGTCTCCTCGTCGACGACAGGCGGAGCGGGGTGCGGAACGGAATGCGGGGCGGAATGCTGCGGCCCGGGCTGTGCGTATGCCGTCACCGCGTCACCGGCCGGCTCGTACGGCACCCCCGCCGACCCCGCCCGGGTCGCCCCCGGGTCCGCGTAAGGGTCCGCGTAAGGATCCGCGTAGGGGTCCGCGTAGGGGTCCGCGTAAGGATCCGCGTACGGCCCCTGAGGCACGCCCTGCGCCCCCGCGCCGCCGTACCACTCCCCGAACGTACCCGGCTCCCCATACGGCTGCTGCCCGTACGAGGTGTCCGTCTCGCGCTCGGGGCGCAGCGCGGTCACGCCGTGGCCCTGCCCACCACCGGGGCCAGCCCCGCCGATCTCGCCACGGCCCCCTCGTCGCCGCACTCCACCAGCCAGTTGGCCAGCATCCGGTGCCCGTGCTCGGTCAGCACCGACTCGGGATGGAACTGCACACCCTCCACGGGGAGTTCACGATGCCGCAGCCCCATGATGATGCCGTCGGGCGTACGCGCCGTCACCTCCAGCTCCGCGGGCACGGTCGCGGGCTCGGCGGCCAGCGAGTGATAGCGGGTCGCCGTGAACGGGGAGGGCAGACCGGCGAAGACGCCCTTGCCCCCGTGCTCCACCGGCGAGGTCTTGCCGTGCAGCAGCTCGGGCGCGCGGTCCACCACACCGCCGTACGCCACCTGCATCGACTGCATGCCCAGACACACCCCGAAGACCGGAACACCGGTAGCGGCACAGTGACGGACCATCTCCACACAGACACCGGCCTGCTCGGGCGTGCCCGGACCCGGCGAGAGCAGCACCCCGTCGAAGCCGTCCTGGGCGTGCGCCGTCGACACCTCGTCGTTGCGCAGCACCTCGCACTCGGCCCCCAACTGGTACAGGTACTGGACCAGGTTGAAGACGAAGCTGTCGTAGTTGTCGACGACGAGAATCCGCGCGCTCACTGGTTGTCCACCGTCACATCGTTGAAGGGAAGCAGCGGTTCGGCCCACGGGAAGACGTACTGGAACAGGGCGTAGACCACAGCCAGGACCAGCACCAGTGAGATCAGCGCCTTCACCCACGCGTTCCCCGGCAGATGCCGCCAGATCCAGCCGTACATGCCGTCCCTTCCGTCTCCCCCGGCACCAGACTCACGCCGTACACCACCAGACTAACGGCGCGGCGCCCAAGGTTTCGCTGCCTTCACGCGGCCGGACCGCTCCGCTACTCCACGGGCTTCGCGTAGTGCAGGTCCACTGTGCCCGAGTAGCCCGGAAGAGTCACCGTCCCCTCGTCGGTGACCTTCCAGCCGAGGCCGTAGACGTTGACGTACACCATGTAGTTCTGGATCGCCGGGGAGTCGGCGAGCGCCTTGCGCAGCTTCTCCGGGTCGCCGACCGCCGTGATCCTGTACGGCGGTGAGTACACGCGGCCCTGAAGGATCAGCGTGTTGCCCACGCAGCGCACCGCGCTGGTGGAGATCAGCCGTTGGTCCATGACCTTGATGCCCTGGGCGCCGCCGTTCCACAGCGCGTTGACCACGGCCTGGAGGTCCTGCTGGTGGATCACCAGGTAGTCGGGCTGCGGCTCGGGGTAACCGGGGAGTTTCGCGGTGGCGTCCGGCGGGGCGTCGTCGAGGGTGACCGTGATCGCCCTGCCTTTGAGCTTCTGCGTGCCCGCGCTCTTCTCCAGGCCGGCGAGCCTGTCGCCCCGGGCCTTGCCGTCGCCGTCGCCGCGCCGGGCGAGGGACTCGATGTCGTCGCGCAGGGCCGCGTTGGACTCGTCCAGTTCCTTGTTCTTGCGGCTGCGCTCCTGGACGAGGTCGGACAGCTTCAGCAGGGACGCGTCCGTGCGGATGTTGGTGCCCTTGGCCGTGTTGAAACTGGTGAAGAAGATGAGCCCGGCGAGGGCGAAGACGGCCGCGGTGAGGATCCGCACGGGCCTCAGGCGGCGCGAGCGGGCCGGTCCGTCACCCGTCGCGGGGAAGTCGGCGGAATTGCTCAACGTACCCTTATCTCCTTCTGCGCCGCGGAAGCACTACGCTAACGGACGCCCGGGAGAGTACTCAGTGTCCCCTTGTACGCTGCCCCGGAGCCAGCCCAGTTCCCTGCGCGGCCACGCAGCGCATCGACAGGAGAGACCCTCGTGCCGAAGTCACGTATCCGCAAGAAGGCCGACTACACCCCGCCGCCCGCCAAGCAGCCCGCGAGCATCAAGCTGGAGAACCGCAGCTGGGTGGCGCCCGTCATGCTGGCCATGTTCCTCATCGGTCTGGCCTGGATCGTCGTCTTCTATGTGACCGACGGCTCACTGCCCATCGACGCCCTGGGCAACTGGAACATCGTGGTGGGCTTCGGCTTCATCGCCGCCGGATTCGCCGTCTCCACGCAGTGGAAGTGACGTCGGCTTCCCGGTGACCACAGCTCTGCCCACAGCTGTTCGCTGAGTTATCCACAGGTCGGCGTAAAGCGTCCACAGGGAACTGGGGAAAAGCCCCGATCTGTGGATAACCTTTCCGCCGTTGACGCCCGTACGACTGTCACACCACCCCCCGACACCCCCGCCCCCTCCCTGACCTGCACAAACGCAGGCGGCAGGGGGCACGCTTGTTCCCACAGGCTATGCACAAGATTCGCCACCGTCTGTGGACAACGGTAGGGCCGCGGGGTTTCCGGCCGTGGTCTCAGGTGAGCTGAGCCGTTCTGAGCAGCGCCAGCACCACGACGACCGCCAGCACCAGCGCACAGGTCCCGTACTGCACCAGGGTCCGCCGCTCGCGCGGGGCGTGGACCATCGCGTACCCGATGACCGCGCCGGCGACCAGGCCGCCGATGTGGGCCTGCCAGGCGATGTTCATGCCCGGGCTGAAGGTGAAGATCAGGTTGATCGCCAGCAGGATGATGATCGGCCGCATGTCGTAGTTGAGCCGGCGCATCAGCACGGCGGTGGCGCCGAACAGGCCGAAGATGGCGCCGGAGGCGCCGAGCGAGGGCTGGCTCGGGGACTCGAGCAGATACGTCAGCGCGCCGCCCGCGAGGCCGGAGACGAAGTACAGCGCGAGGTAGCGCGCCCGGCCGAGGGCCGCTTCCAGGGGGCCGCCCAGCCACCACAGGCCCAGCATGTTGAAGGCGATGTGCCAGATCTCCTTGTGGGTGAACATCGAGGTCACCAGGCGGTACCACTCGCCGCCCGCGAGGCCCGTGGTGGGCGTGAACGGCGGCGGCGGCCACGCGCCGAGCAGGACCAGGTACTGCAGGAGCGAGGAGTCGGCGTGGACCGCGATGAACACCGAGACGTTGATCCCGATGAGGATCTTGGTGAGCAGGCGGGGGTCGGCGGTCACGGTGCCGCCGGCCAGGGTGCGGGGCCGGTTCGCGGCGGGCGCGTGGCCGGTGCCGGAGCCGCTGCGGACGCAGTCCGGGCACTGGAAGCCCACGGAGGCGTTCACCATGCACTCGGGGCAGATCGCCCGGTCGCAGCGGGTGCAGCGGATGCCGGTCTCGCGGTCCGGGTGGCGGTGGCAGGTGGGCAGGCGGTGGGCGTCCTGCGGGCCCTGCCCCGTCGGGTCCTGCCCCGTCGGGCCCTGCGTGCTGCCTGCTGCCTGGTCCATGGGGGTCCCCTCGATTCGTCGTGGGCGGTGCGCGGCTGCGGCTCCTTCGGGCAAGGCACCGCCCCGCTCATCCTTACGGACGAGCGGGGCGATTGGTTCCCTCGAGTTCCCTCGGGGAGTCGTCGGTCCGGGCCCTCGGGCTCAGCCTTCGCGGGTCTCGACGACGACGGACTCGATGACGACGTCGTCGACGGGACGGTCGGTGCGCGGGTTGGTCTGCGTGGTCGCGATGGAGTCGACGACCTTCTGACTGGCCGGGTCGGTGACCTCGCCGAAGATGGTGTGCTTGCGGTTCAGCCAGGTCGTCGCGGCGACGGTGACGAAGAACTGCGAGCCGTTGGTCCCCGGGCCGGCGTTGGCCATCGCCAGCAGGTAGGGCCTGTCGAAGGAGAGGTCCGGGTGGAACTCGTCCTTGAACTGGTAGCCGGGACCGCCGGTGCCGTTGCCCAGCGGGTCACCGCCCTGGATCATGAAACCGCTGATCACCCGGTGGAAGACCGTGCCGTCGTAGAGCTTCGCCGTGGATTTCTCGCCGGTGGCGGGGTGGGTCCACTCGCGCTCGCCCTTGGCGAGCTCGACAAAGTTCCGGACCGTCTCGGGGGCATGGTTCGGCAGGAGCCGGACCTCGATGTCGCCGCGGTTGGTCTTCAGGGTGGCGTAGAGCTGCTCAGCCACGATCTGCCTTCCGTTGTCTTCCTGTAACTCCCCGATCCTCGCACGGCCTGCGCCGTGCGTCGCCCGGCGGTGGTTTCCGGACGGACATTCGCCGGATTCGGTTGCGCGGCACCCGGCCGGTCCTCCCGGGTCGGGAGCGCGGCGCGACGATCCGTGGCATTGTCGACGAAAAGACCCTATTGCTCCGCACCCATCCGATTGATCTGATGTATCCGATCCATCCGATCAACCTGTTTTACCCGCTATCGCATGATCCGCCATCGCACGTGATCGTCTCGCGGCGGGCTCCTGACCGGAAGGGCCGCTGTGGTCGCCGAAGTCATGGCCCGTGACCCGGATGCCCGTCATCACATGCCCCCGGGCGCGTGGACAGGCATGATCCGTAAAAGGGTGGAAAGTCGAAATACCGTACGCCACCGAGGAGGAGGAACCCGTGACCCGCATCGACAGCGTGCGCGCCGCGACCGGCTCGGCGAAGGACAGCGTGCTGCACGCCGCGGAAGTGGTGGCGCCCTACGCCGACACGGCCAAGGAGAGGGCCGCGCACTACGCACACGAGGCACGCGTACGGCTCGCGCCGAAGGTGTCGCTGGCCGCCGACCAGGCCCGCGTCCAGTACGGCGCCCATGTCGCACCCCGGCTGGAGCAGGCTCGTGCGCAGGCCATGGCCCATGTGCCGCCCAAGGTCGACCTGGCCGCCCAGCAGGCGGCCGAACGGACGCGTAGGGCCGCCCGGCAGGCCGCCGAGTATTCCCGGCCGAGGATCGAGCATGCGAGGGCCGCGGCGGGGCCGGTCGCGGACGAGGCCGCCGCGCGCGGTGCCGCCGCGCTGGTCGCGCTGCGCGGTCAGGTCCCGGCACGGAAGATCCAGAAGCTGGCCCGCAGGCAGCAGCGGCGGTGCCGGGCGGGCCGTGTCGCGAGGATGTTCGCGGTGGCGGGCGTGCTCGCCGGTGGTGCCTTCGCCGCCTGGAAGTGGTGGGACAAGCAGGCCAACCCCGACTGGCTGGTGGAACCGCCGGCCGCCACGGAGGTGCCCGAGTCCGGTGGGCTGGCCTCGGTCGACGGCAGCGGCCAGTCCGTACTGGACCCGGAGGTCCAGGCGAAGCAGGCCCAGGAGGAGGCGGCTCGCCGCGACGAACGCGGCTGACCGCCTCCCGGTGGCGCGGCCATCGGCCGACGAGGCACGAAGCAGCTCCTCCTGATCCGTTCCCCGGATCGGGGGAGCTGCTTTCTCGCGTCCACGTCCGTGCCCACGGCCGTGTCCGTGTCCGTGGAGCCTAGGGGAGTCGAACCCCTGACATCTGCCATGCAAA
The DNA here is from genome assembly GCF_003270085.1 of Streptomyces triticisoli. GTDB lineage: Bacteria > Actinomycetota > Actinomycetes > Streptomycetales > Streptomycetaceae > Streptomyces > Streptomyces triticisoli. The sequence goes on from NZ_QFDQ01000029.1 coordinate 16,379, forward strand.
GACAGCGCTCTACCAACTGAGCTAAGGCCCCGGAAGAGGAGCATCCGGCCGGACATCGGGCTGCCGGTCGGGTGCCGCAGACCAGAGTACCGGGTCACCCCCCGGATCCCGCAAAAGGATTGGGGGTCCCCGTGGCCGACCACTCTCCGTAAGATGCTCGGCGTGGTTCGCTACAGCGAACCTCGGTACCCGGGGAAGCGATGGGGAGACGCAATGGACGCCGCACAGCAGGAAGCGACCGCAAGAGCGCGGGAACTGCAGCGGAACTGGTACGGGGAGCCGTTGGGGGCGCTCTTCCGCAAGCTCATAGATGATCTCGGGCTCAACCAGGCCCGGCTGGCGGGGGTGCTGGGGTTGTCCGCGCCGATGCTGTCGCAGCTGATGAGCGGCCAGCGCGCGAAGATCGGCAACCCGGCGGTGGTGCAGCGGGTGCAGCTGCTGCAGGAGCTGGCGGGGCAGGTGGCGGACGGCAGCGTCAGCGCGGCCGAGGCCACCGAGCGCATGGAGGAGATCAAGCGGTCGCAGGGTGGCTCGGTGCTCAGCAACACCACGCAGTCGACGAACAGTTCGGGGGCGCCGACGGTCAAGCGGGTGGTCCGCGAGATCCAGTCGCTGCTGCGCTCGGTCGCGGCGGCCGGTGACATCATCGACGCGGCGAACGTCCTGGCCCCGACCCACCCCGAACTGGCGGAGTTCCTCCGGGTGTACGGCGCGGGCCGCACCTCGGACGCGGTCGTGCACTACCAGACCCACCAGAACTGACCCGGCGGGGGCCGTGTCCCCCCGCCGGGGAGGACACGGGGGTGGCCGCAGGGGGAGGAGCGACGCACAGCCATGGGTGAGGTCTTCGCCGGCCGGTACGAGCTGGCCGACCCGATCGGACGCGGTGGAGTGGGCGCGGTCTGGCGTGCCTGGGACCACCGGCGTCGCCGGTATGTGGCCGCCAAGGTGCTGCAGCAGCGCGACGCGCACTCGCTGCTGCGCTTCGTGCGGGAGCAGGCGCTGCGGATCGACCACCCCCATGTGCTCGCACCGGCCAGCTGGGCCGCCGACGACGACAAGGTCCTGTTCACCATGGACCTGGTGGCCGGTGGCTCACTGGCCCACCTGGTCGGGGACTACGGTCCGCTGCCCCCGGCGTTCGTCTGCACCCTGCTCGACCAGTTGCTGTCGGGGCTCGCCGCGGTGCACGCGGAGGGGGTCGTGCACCGCGACATCAAGCCCGCCAACGTGCTGCTGGAGGCGACCGGGACGGGCCGGCCCCGGCTGCGGCTGTCGGACTTCGGCATCGCGATGCGGCTGGGCGAACCGCGGCTGACGGAGACCAACCTGGTGGTGGGGACGCCGGGTTATCTCGCGCCCGAGCAGATGATGGGTGCCGAACCGGACTTTCCCGCCGATCTGTTCGCCACCGGTCTGGTCGCCCTCCATCTGCTGCAGGGTGCCAAGCCCGACGCCAAGGCGCTCGTGGAGTACTTCGTGGAGCACGGGACGCCGGGTGCGCCCCAGGGCGTGCCCGAGCCGCTGTGGCAGGTCGTGGCCGCGCTGCTGCAGCCGGACCCGCAGTCCCGGTTCCGTACGGCGACGGGTGCGCGCAAGGCCCTCGTCGCGTGCGCCGAGCTTCTGCCGGAGCCGGGTCCGGACGACGAGCTGATCGAGATCTTCGACCAACTCGGACCGCTGCCACCGGGGTTCGGACCGGAGGGTCCGCTCAGGCGTAGCCCGGGGGTGACGGTCGGGCCCGGTGGGGTGGCTGGGTCCGCCGACGCCTCGGAAGGAGCCGTCGTACCGGCTCGGCCCGGCACCGGGGCTGTCGCAGCCGGCTCCGCGGACTCGGGCACGGGTGCCGTCTCGTCGCCCCAGCGGCTCGCTCCCCGGCAGGGGACCGGGCCGGTGCCGGAGCCGGACGGCAGCGGGTCGTCTGCCGGTCCGGCCCAGCCCTCCACGATGTCGGACACCGGCAGCTTCCACCTGCCGCCGCCGCAGGCCGTTCCGCCCGCGCAACCCACGCCGGCCGCTCCTCCGGCCCAGGTCCTGCCGCCCTCCGGCGGCGTGCCGCCCGAACCCGTGCTCCGCGCCGATGCTTCCACTGCTTCGTACACCGCTCAGGACCCGCGGGTTCCCGTTCCGGCTCAGAAACGCTCCCGCCACCGTGCCGCACGTCCTCGCCGTCCCGGTCCGCCCGCCAGGGTGGCGGTCCCGCTGCTGCTGCTCGCGCTGGCCTGCTACGCCGTGGGTTTCTGGGCGCTGACCCGTCAGTGAGGCCCGCCCGGGCAGGGTGCGGTCACCCCGTCCGCGTCCTACAGGGCGCCCGAGGGGCCCGAAGCATTCGGGTCGTGAGCGGTGACGTCGAAGAGCTGCCCGGGTTCGGACCGGCCCGCGTAGTCCGGTCCGGGCCGTGCCTCACCGTCCACCCGCACGCGCAGGGTCAGGCCGTAGGGGCCCTCGCCGAATCGTTCGGCGGTCTGGGCGGCGAGGTGCACGACCAGGTAGTGGAAGCCGGCGAACCGCAGGCTCTTCACCTGGTCGGCGAAGCCGTAGCGGTTGGCGTGGGCGACGGGCGGCAGGGTCGCGAGGCCGGCCGAGGTCTGCCGGCCGCTGTAACCGGCGTACGCCTCCTCGACGTGTCCGCGCACCGGGTTGTACAGCGACAGTGTCAGCGCGCCGCTCACATAGCCGCTGCCGCTGCTCGAGCTGCCCAGTTCGGCGGTGGCGTGCGGCTGCTGTCCCCAGTCGACCGGCACCCGGTAGAAGAGGGTCTGGCCGGGCCGTATCCGGGTGCGCCAGGCCCCCGGTCCGATCGTGCTCGCCGCGGCGAATCCGGCGCCGCCCGCGCGTTCCACCTCCTGGCCGGTGACCGGCTCGGGCGAGGCGGAGTTCCAGGACTCGGGCGCTCTTGTCGCTCCGGTGTGTCCCAGGGGCGGCTCCGAGAACACGGCGAGTTCGAGGGGCCAGGTGTCGGACGAGGAGCCGTCGGCAGCGATGCGTTCGACCAGTACGTAGTACGTGCCGGCCCCCTGGCACAGTGTGCGGCCGGGGGAGGCGTCGCGTGCCCCCCAGGCGGCGATGGGGTGCGGGCTGCGGCTCGCGCCGAAGCGGGCGGTCTGGAAGGAGCAGGAGGAGCCGTGGGCGTCCTGCACCGAGATCCTGAGACCGTCGGTGGCGGCGACCGTGGTGCCGGCCGCGGGCACCGCGGTGGCGGAGACGTACGCGGCGGAGGTGGCGTCGAGGTCGAGGCGGTAGGAGAGCTTGCCGTCCCTGGGCAGGGAGCTTCTGTAGGTGCGGCCGGGCTGGAGGCGTTCGGCGTCCGTGGTGCTCGTCGTCCCGGTGACGGGCGGGGCGCCGTCGGTGAAGGCGTACGACCCCGGTGACCCGGCCGCAAACGCGTGCGGCCCGGGGACGGCCGCCGTCAGGGACAGCGCCGCCGCGGCGACGGCCAGGCGCACGGCGGGGTGGTGCGGGGGTCGGCGAGCGCGCCGGTCCCGCCGGTCGCGCCGGGGGCGTCCCGTCCTCGTCCGCCGTCCCGCTCCGCCCCGTTCCATGCCGCGCCACCCCTCGCGTCTCGTCGCTCCGGACGTCGCCCATCCTGCCCCGCGCGCCGCTGGGCCATCCGCGCATTCCGTACGAGCGTCCGAAACGTCCGCCTCCGGGAGCGGGCCCTGACCCACGAGGCGCGCCCGCGCAACAGGAGGCCGGGCCCGCGGGCCCCGACACAAAACCCCGACCGCTCGGGCGGCCGGGGTCTGCTCAGTACCGGATGCCGGTGCTCACGAACCCGTGGGCACGGAGTCAGTCGCCTCCGTCCACAGATCCTGCTCGGCGCGATCCGCCTGGATCTGGCGGTACACGAGGAGCCCGCCGATGGCGGCCAGTGCGACCAGGAGAAGCTTCTTCACCGCGCGACCTCGTCTTTCCTTGACGTAGGGGACCTCTGGCGCCCGACTATACACACCGGCCGATACCGATCGGTGACCTGCGTCGGCCCTCAACTGCCGTGTGCGCGAGCGCAGTAGGCGCGGGCGAAACCGCCCGGACCGGAGGGTGGCCGCACCCGCACGGACGGTGATTTCGACCACCCTCCTCCCTTCTTGGCAGCTTTTCGCCGCTCATGCGCCCATCCGAGTGGTGTTCATCCGAAGATCGCGGTGTCACGGGCGTCGGTCCACCACTTCGCGGCCCTCATACACATCATGAGCAAAGTACGCAAATCGCCCAACCCGAAAGTGAGGGGACATGGACCAGCACAAGGTCATGAAGCTGTGGACCGCCATCGTCACTGCCTTCCTCGCGCTGTGCACGGCGCTCGGACTGATCACCACGACCGCCTCCACCGCCGCGGCCGCGGAGCAGCCCGAGACGACGCCCAAGCGCACCGCGCCGGTGCCGGCCCAGCCGACGTCACCCTGGTCCAGAGTGCATGCACGGTCCCTTCCCCCCACGATGAAACAGCGCATCCGCGCCGAGGCCCACGGCAAGACCCCCGCATGCCGCCACCGCCCGACGGCCGACAGCCCTTCCCTCGCCGCCGATCCCCAGTGCGTCCCCGCCGGTCCACCGGCCCGGCCCACCATCCCCCTGCAACGCTGACAGCACCGCACCGGCCCCGCCGGTGCCCCTCCGCCCGCACCCATGACACAACGGCGACATTGCGTACAGCACCAGCCGCAACCCCGAAGACCCCCGGTCACCCCGACCGGGGGTCTCCGCGTTCCCGCCCCCGATCCCTCTCGGTCTCCCCGGTCTCCCCGGTCTCCCCTGGGCTCTCCCGCTCTCCCTCGGCTCCTGCGATCCGGGGGCTTTCCGGCGTTGCCGGCCGTGTCTCTCCGCCTCTGCGCGTCTGCCGCCCGCGCCCGCTGGACACCGGCCGATGCCCGCCCACGTCAGCTGTAGACGCAAAAGGTCACCTACTCAGATGAGCAGGTGACCTTCTCGCTGGTGGGGCTAACAGGATTTGAACCTGTGGCCTCATCCTTATCAGGGATGCGCTCTAACCAACTGAGCTATAGCCCCGCCGCGCTCTGCGGTATATGTTCCGCGCGCTGACTCCTGAAGGTTAGCGCACGAGGGGGGCAGTCCCAAAATCGATTGGCGAGGGACCGTCGGCGGACATTCGCGAGGCGCGTCGAGCCTCGCGTCACTCGTCCTCGGCCAGCGTCAGCTCGATGCCGCCGACGAAGCCCGCGGAGAGGTTGTAGATGAACGCTCCGAGGGTCGCCAGGGCCGTGGCGAGGACCACGTCGATGACGGCGATGACCGACGCGAACATCAGGACGTTCGGGAGCGACAGGAAGGACTGCAAGTCGAAGCCGTTCGACTCGTTCGAGCCGGTAGCCTCGGAGATCGTCCCGCCGACCGTGGAGAACACGCCCATCGCGTCCATGACCATCCACAGCACGGCGGACGCCACGACGGTGCAGATGCCCAGCGCGATGGAGAGCAGGAAGCTGACCTTCATCACCGACCACGGGTCGGCCTTGGCCACGCGCAACCGTGCCTTGCGGGTGCGCGGCACGGTACGCGCGTCCGTGCGCGGCCGGCGCACCGCACTCGCGGGTGCGGGCGCCTCGGCCGACGGATAGGCCTGCGGCGGGTGGTACGGCCCCGAGGGCTGCTGCGGCTGCCGCTCCCCCGGCAGCGGAGAGCCCGCCGCCTGCTGCGGGGCCCCCGGACCCGTCTGCCGGCCGGCCGCGTTCCGGTCCTGCTGGGGCTGTGTGCCTCGGGCGTCCGTCACCGTTGCCCCCTGGGATCCGTGCGCGTCGGTCGCGGGCGACTTGATCGCCTGCAGGTTGGTCGTGTGCGTGTCCGTCGCACGCGCGGCGGAGCCACGGCCGCCGCCGTTCGTTTCCGTACCAGTGGAGGTACCGGCCGACCCGGCGCCCGTGGCTCCGCTCACGATGACTCTCTCCTCGTACTACTCGTCCGAGGGCACCTCACCCTCGTCCGTGCCGGTGGTCACGGCACCCTCGGCGGTGTCGTCCACGGCCACGTCGCCGTCGACTTCCTCCGCCTCCCGCCCCGCCTCGGCGTTACGTGCGATCCCGACGACGGCATCGCGCTTGCCCAAGTTGATCAGTTGGACGCCCATGGTGTCACGGCCCGTCTCCCTGACCTCGTTGACCCGCGTACGAATCACACCACCAGAGAGCGTGATGGCGAGGATCTCGTCGCTCTCCTCGACCACCAGCGCGCCCACGAGCGAGCCGCGGTCCTCCACGGTCTTGGCGGCCTTGATGCCGAGGCCGCCACGGCCCTGGACGCGGTACTCGTCGACGCGGGTCCGCTTGGCGTACCCACCATCAGTGGCAGTGAACACGAACGTACCGGGTCGAACAACATTCATCGAGAGCAGTTCGTCGCTCTCGCGGAAACTCATGCCCTTGACACCCGAGGTGGCACGGCCCATGGGGCGCAGAGTGGCGTCCGAGGCGGTGAACCTGATCGACTGCGCCTTCTTGCTGATCAGCAGCAGATCGTCCTCGGCCGAGACGAGTTCGGCTCCGATCAGTTCGTCGTCGGATCCGTCCTCCCGCGCGCGCAGGTTGATCGCGATGACACCGCCGGAGCGCGGCGAATCGTAATCCTTCAGAGGCGTCTTCTTGACCAGGCCGGCCTTGGTGCCGAGCACCAGGTACGGCGCCGCCTCGTAGTCGCGGATCGCGAGGATCTGGGCGATGGCCTCGTCCGGCTGGAAGGCCAGGAGGTTCGCCACGTGCTGCCCGCGCGCGTCCCGGCCCGCGTCCGGCAGCTCGTACGCCTTCGCCCGGTACACCCGGCCCTTGTTGGTGAAGAACAGCAGCCAGTGGTGCGTGGTGGAGACGAAGAAGTGGTCGACGATGTCGTCCTCCTTCAGCTTCGTCCCGCGTACGCCCTTGCCGCCGCGCTTCTGGGCACGGTAGTCGTCGGTCTTGGTGCGCTTGATGTAGCCGCCGCGGGTGACCGTGACGACGATGTCCTCCTCGGCGATCAGGTCCTCGATGGACATGTCGCCCTCGTACGGGATCAGCTTGGTCTTCCGGTCGTCGCCGTACTTCTCGACGATCGCGGCCAGCTCCTCGCTGACGATCCCGCGCTGACGGACCGGGGAGGCCAGGATCTCGCTGTACTCGTTGATCTTCGCCTGGAGTTCGTCGTGCTCCTGGACGATCTTCTGGCGCTCCAGGGCGGCCAGTCGCCGCAGCTGCATCTCGAGGATGGCGTTGGCCTGGATGTCGTCGATCTCCAGCAGGCTCATCAGGCCCTCGCGCGCGACCTCGACGGTCGCACTGCGCCTGATCAGCGCGATGACCTCGTCGATGGCGTCCAGGGCCTTCAGCAGACCGCGCAGGAGGTGCGCCCGCTCCTCGGCCTTGCGCAGCCTGAAGCGCGTACGGCGGACGATGACCTCGATCTGGTGCGTCACCCAGTGGCGGATGAACGCGTCCAGTGACAGCGTGCGCGGCACGCCGTCGACCAGCGCCAGCATGTTGGCGCCGAAGTTCGTCTGCAGGTCGGTGTGCTTGTACAGGTTGTTCAGGACGACCTTGGCGACCGCGTCCCGCTTCAGCACGATGACCAGGCGCTGGCCCGTGCGCGAACTCGTCTCGTCGCGGACGTCCGCGATACCGCCGATCTTGCCGTCCTTCACCAGGTCGGCGATCTTCTGCGCGAGGTTGTCCGGGTTGACCTGGTACGGCAGCTCCGTGATCACCAGGCACTGACGGTTCTGGATCTCCTCCACCTCAACCACCGCGCGCATGGTGATCGAGCCGCGGCCGGTGCGGTACGCCTCCTCGATGCCCTTGCGGCCCACCACCAGCGCGCCGGTCGGGAAGTCCGGGCCCTTGATGCGCTCGATCAGGGCTTCCAGGAGCTCCTCGTGGGAGACCTCCGGGTTCTCCAGGTACCACTGGGCGCCGGCGGCGACCTCGCGCAGGTTGTGCGGCGGGATGTTGGTCGCCATGCCGACCGCGATCCCGGCCGAGCCGTTGATCAGCAGGTTCGGGAAGCGGGACGGCAGGACGGTCGGCTCCTGGGAGCGGCCGTCGTAGTTGTCCGTGAAGTCGACGGTCTCCTCGTCGATGTCACGGACCATCTCCATCGACAGCTGCGCCATCTTGCACTCGGTGTAGCGCATGGCCGCCGCCGGGTCGTTGCCCGGCGAGCCGAAGTTGCCGTTGGAGTCCACCAGCGGCATCCGCATCGCCCACGGCTGCGCCAGGCGCACCAGCGCGTCGTAGATCGAGGAGTCGCCGTGCGGGTGGTAGTTGCCCATGACGTCGCCGACAACACGGGCGCACTTGTAGAAGCCGCGGTCGGGACGGTACCCGCCGTCGTACATGGCGTACAGCACGCGGCGGTGGACGGGCTTGAGACCGTCGCGCACGTCCGGCAGCGCACGCGAGACGATGACGGACATCGCGTAGTCGAGGTAGGAGCGCTGCATCTCCGTCTCGAGCCCGACGGGCTCGATGCGCAGCGTGGCCCCGCCCTCGGAGTCTTCAGGCATGACGGGGGTGTTCTCGTCGGCCATTGCTGGTGGGATTCCTTCCTGGTGCGGTCAGCTGAGACCGACTCAGATGTCGAGGAAGCGGACGTCCTTGGCATTGCGCTGGATGAACTGCCGACGGGCCTCGACGTCCTCGCCCATCAGGACCGAGAACAGGTCGTCGGCCTGGGCGGCGTCGTCGAGGGTGACCTGCCCGAGGACACGGTGGTCGACGTCCATGGTGGTCACGCGCAGCTCCTCGGCGTTCATCTCGCCGAGGCCCTTGAAGCGCTGGATCGAGTCCTCCCTGACCCGCTTGCCGCGCTGCCGGCCCATCTCGATCAGCGCGTCACGCTCACGGTCGGAGTACGCGTACTCGACGTCCTCCCGGCCCCACTTGATCTTGTACAGCGGAGGGCGGGACAGGAACACGTGCCCGGCCTCGACCAGCGGCCGCATGAAGCGGAACAGGAAGGTCAGCAGCAGCGTGTTGATGTGCTGACCGTCGACATCGGCGTCCGCCATCAGGATGATCTTGTGGTAGCGGAGCCTGTCGATGTCGAAGTCCTCGTGCACCCCCGTGCCGAACGCGGAGATCAGCGCCTGGATCTCCTGGTTCTGCAGGATCTTGTCCAGGCGTGACTTCTCCACGTTGAGGATCTTGCCGCGGATCGGGAGGATCGCCTGGTACTCCGGGTTGCGGCCGGACTTGGCCGAGCCGCCGGCGGAGTCGCCCTCGACGATGAAGATCTCGCACTTGGACGGGTCGTTGGACTGGCAGTCGGCCAGCTTGCCCGGCAGGGACGCGGACTCCAGCAGCCCCTTGCGGCGGGTCAGGTCACGCGCCTTGCGGGCCGCCACGCGCGCGGTGGCCGCCTGGATGCCCTTGCGGACGATGTCCGCGGCCTCGTTCGGGTTGCGGTCCAGCCAGTCGTTCAGATGCTCGTAGACCGCCCTCTGGACGAAGGTCTTCGCCTCCGTGTTGCCCAGCTTGGTCTTCGTCTGGCCCTCGAACTGCGGCTCGCTCAGCTTGACCGAGATGATCGCGGTCAGCCCCTCGCGGATGTCGTCACCGGTGAGGTTCTCGTCCTTGTCGCGCAGCAGCTTCTTGTCGCGCGCGTACTTGTTGATCAGCGAGGTCAGCGCGGCCCGGAAGCCCTCCTCGTGCGTACCGCCCTCGTGGGTGTGGATGATGTTGGCGAACGAGTACACGCCCTCGCTGTAGCCGCTGTTCCACTGCATCGCGACCTCGAGGGACAGGCTCTTGTCCTTGTCCTCGGCCTCAAGGTCGATCACGGTGGGGTGCACCGCTTCGCCCTTGCGGGAGTTGAGGTACTTCACGAAGTCGACGATGCCGCCGTCGTAGCGGTACGTGACGGCCTTGACCTCGTCCTTCTCGTCCGCGCCCGCCTCGTCCGCGCCGGCGGTGGCCTTCGCCGACTCCCGCTCGTCGGTCAGCTTGATCGTCAGACCCTTGTTGAGGAACGCCATCTCCTGGAAGCGCCGTGACAGCGTCTCGAAGGAGTAGTCGGTGGTCTCGAAGATGTCCTGGTCGGCCCAGAACGTGACCGAGGTGCCGGACTCGTCCGTCTCCTCGTGCTTGACCAGCGGCGCCGTCGGAACGCCCATCTTGTATTCCTGCGTCCAGCGGTACCCGTCCCGCTTGATGTCGACGGACACCTTGCTGGACAGGGCGTTCACGACGGAGACACCGACGCCGTGCAGACCGCCGGAGACGGCGTAGCCGCCGCCGCCGAACTTGCCGCCCGCGTGCAGGACGGTCAGCACGACCTCCACGGCCGGCTTGTTCTCGGAGGGAACGATGTCCACCGGGATGCCACGGCCGTTGTCGACAACGCGCACGCCACCGTCGGACAGGATCGTCACGTCGATGGTGTCCGCGTACCCGGCCAGTGCCTCGTCGACGGAGTTGTCGACCACTTCCTGCACGAGGTGGTGCAGGCCACGCTCACCGGTCGAACCGATGTACATGCCGGGTCGCTTGCGGACCGCGTCCAGACCCTCGAGGACGGTGATCGCGCTGGCGTCGTAGGAGGCCGTGGCCTCACCGTTCGAAGAGACGGCACCGTTCACGCCGGCGTCGGTGGACGGGATGTTCTCGTTGGGGTTGCCGGAATCGGCCACGAAGCGCCCTTTCTGGCACAGCACGAGCCGGGCTCCTGGGGGTGCCCCCTCCGGGGGAGGGTTGCCGGAGCGGCTGCGGCATGTTGCGTTGATAAGCCCTTGATCAGCGTTGCTCAGCTTTTCCCGGACGGTCCCCACGTTCGGGGCGGGATTGTCCTCCAGTCTACCGGTAGCGCAGACAGTGATGGGCGTTTGCCGGTACCTGAGTACGCATGTGGCGCCCTGAACCGGTCTTGGCCGGACCCCGATATGCACAAGGGGGCTCCGAGGGGCTCACAGCGGCACTCAGCGCTTCCGGGCGTCAACCCTTCGCTACCCTCGGACCAGGTCGGGATTCGCAAGAGCGTGCGGTTGCGCGGCAGGCGGTCGGCACACCCCACCACACGCCCCCCATGAACCCACTGTGTGAGGTATGTCACCCGTAGGTGTCACCGGGGCCCCTGCTGCCCGGCGCCCGCAGCGGACCGTACCCACGGCCACCCGCACCAGGCCCGAAAACCCTGATCGTCCGAACCGCACCATGCCCGAGATCCTCGTTCAGCCGGGCCACCAGCGTCGGAGCCAGCAGGCGCAGGTTCGTCGCCCACGCGGTCGAATCGCAGCGCACCACCAGCACCCGCTCGACCTCGTCGTACCTCTCCGGCACACAGTGCTTGGCCACATCCGGACCCACGATCTGCGGCCAGCGCCCCATCACACCGCCCACCGCCGCCGGCGTCTCCCAACCGCGCTCCGTGATCAACCGGTTGATCGCAGCACCGAGCGCCATCGGATCACGACCGTCGGCGCGCGCGCCGGAGCGCAGACCACCACGCCGCGCCTGCTTCCTCTGCTGCGCCGCATCCCCACGCGCGCGTGCCGCCTCCCTCGCCGCACGCAACGCCACGCGCGCGAGGTCCACACCGGACGGCTCGGCCGCCTTCCAGGGACCGTCACGAGGTGCGGGGTCCTGCTCGATGCTCATACGCGCTCCACCGCCCCGTCCGACACGACGAACCGCGTCCCCGCCAGCACATGCGGCACGTCGTCGTCCACCGCGGCCGTCACCAGCACCTGCTCACCCGGTGCGACCAGCTCGGCCAGCCGCTCACGCCGCCGCGTGTCCAGCTCGGCGAAGACGTCGTCGAGGATCAGCACCGGCTCATTGCCCTCCGCCCGCAGCAGGTCGTACGACGCCAGACGCAACGCCAGCGCGTACGACCAGGACTCCCCGTGGGAGGCGTACCCCTTGGCGGGCAGCTGCCCCAGCTTGAACACCACATCGTCCCGATGCGGCCCCACAAGCGTCACACCCCGCTCGATCTCCTGCTTGCGGACCTCGGCGAGCGCGGCCATCAGCTGCCCGAAGAGCTCCTCACGCGCGTGTGCCCCACCGGGCGCGGACGGCCTGTACTCCAGCGCCAGCGGACCACCGCCCGGAGCCAGCTGCTCGTACGCCTTGTCGGCCAGCGGCTGCAACACGGCCACCAGGTCCAGACGCTGGGCCAGCAGCTCCGCACCCGCGCGCGCGAGGTGCTGGTCCCACACGTCCAGCGTGGACAGGTCCATCGAACGGCCACCGTGCCGACGCGCCATCGCCGCCGACTTCAGCAGCGTGTTGCGCTGCTTGAGCACCCGCTCGTAGTCCGAGCGCACCCCCGCCATCCGCGGGGAGCGCGCGGTGACCAGCTCGTCCAGGAAACGCCGCCGCTCCCCCGGATCACCCTTGACCAGCGCCAGGTCCTCGGGCGCGAACAGCACGGTCCGTACGATCCCCAGCACGTCCCGCGGCCTGACCTGCGAGGACCGGTTGATGCGGGCCCGGTTGGCCCGGCCGGGATTCAGCTCCAGCTCGACCAGCTGCTGCCGCTCGCCCTGCCTGACCTGCGCCCGGATCACCGCCCGCTCGGCACCCATACGGACCAGAGGCGCGTCGGAGGCGACACGGTGACTGCCGAGCGTGGCGAGATAGCCGATCGCCTCGACAAGGTTCGTCTTCCCCTGGCCGTTCGGGCCGACGAACGCCGTGACGCCCGGGTCGAGCCCCACCTCGGCCCGGGCGTACGAACGGAAGTCGGCCAGCGACAGATGCGTGACGTGCATGGTCGTACGCCGACCTCCCCCGGCGTTGGGGACCACTCGGTGGCCCTGTGGACTGCTTCTTCTCTACTGCTTCTTCTCTACGGCATGACCACCGAACTGGTTGCGCAGCGCGGCGATCATCTTCATCTGCGGGGAGTCCTCCTGACGCGAGGAGAACCGCGCGAACAGCGAGGCCGTGATCGCCGGCAGCGGCACGGCGTTGTCGATGGCGGCCTCCACCGTCCACCGGCCCTCACCGGAGTCCTGCGCATACCCCTTCAGCTGCTGCAGATGCTCGTCCTCGTCGAGGGCGTTCACGGCGAGGTCGAGCAGCCAGGAGCGGATGACGGTGCCCTCCTGCCAGGAGCGGAAGACCTCGCGGACGTTGTCCACGGAGTCGACCTTCTCCAGCAGCTCCCAGCCCTCGGCGTAGGCCTGCATCATCGCGTACTCGATGCCGTTGTGGACCATCTTCGCGAAGTGACCCGCGCCCACCTTGCCGGCGTGCACCGAGCCGAGGTCGCCCTCCGGCTTGAGCGCGTCGAAGACGGGCTGCACCTTGGCGACGTGCTCCGCGTCGCCGCCGTACATCAGCGCATAGCCGTTCTCCAGACCCCACACGCCGCCCGAGACGCCGCAGTCGACGAAGCCGATGCCCTTCTCGGCCAGCTGCTTCGCGTGCCTCTCGTCGTCCGTCCAGCGGGAGTTCCCACCGTCCACGACCACGTCACCGGGCTCCAGCAGCTCGGCGAGCGCGTCGATCGTGGTCTGGGTGGGCTCACCGGCCGGAACCATCACCCAGACCACACGCGGACCCTGAAGCTTGCCCACAAGCTCCTCCAGGCTGTGGACATCCGCGTGGTCGGGGTTGCGGTCGTATCCGACGACGGTGTGGCCCGCGCGGCGTATTCGCTCGCGCATGTTGCCGCCCATCTTGCCGAGGCCGACGAGACCGAGCTCCATCAGTTGCGTTCCTTAGGTTGCACGACGTGGCGTTCCGGCACTTTCGTACCTGCGTCCGAGCCTAAACCCGGACGCTCGCGCACATCCGTGGGCATACACGCTCATGCGTACACCCACGCCTGAGGCCCGCCACCTGCGGAAATCCGCTCGGCCCGTCGGACCGGCCGGCCGATCAGCCGCTGAGCCGCACCGGCATACTGCGGCCTTGTGGGGGACGCCCCCCACACCCCCAGCAGCCGGCTGCCCAGAACAGCTCAACCACTCAGCCGCACCGGCATGATCAGGTACTTGTAGGCCTCGTCCGCCTCGGCGTCCACCGCCGGCTTGCCGCTGAGCAGCGCGGGCTTGGTGGACGTCGTGAAGGACAGCTGCGCCGCCGGGGAGTCGATGGCGCTCAGGCCGTCCAGCAGGAACGTCGGGTTGAAGGCGATGGAGATGTCGTCGCCTTCCAACTGCGCGTCCACCCTCTCCACAGCCTGGGCGTCGTCGCTGGAGCCGGCCTCCAGGATCAGCACCCCCTGCTCGAAGCTCAGCCGCACCGGGGTGTTGCGCTCGGCGACCAGGGCCACACGCTTGACGGCCTCCACGAAGGGGGCGGTCTCGATGACGGCGACCGAGTTGAACTCCGTCGGGAACAGCGTGCGGTACTTCGGGAGGTCGCCCTCCAGCAGACGCGTGGTCGTACGCCGCCCGGCACCCTCGAAACCGATCAACCCCTCACCCGCGCCGGAGCCGGACAGCGCCAGGGTCACGCTGTCGCCGCTGGTCAGCGCCTTGGCGGTGTCCAGCAGGGTCTTGGCGGGCACCAGGGCGACCGCGGAGGCGTCCGGGTTCTCCGGCTTCCACAGGAAATCGCGGACCGCGAAGCGGTAGCGGTCGGTGGAGGCCAGCGTGACCGTGTCGCCCTCGATCTCGATGCGGACACCGGTCAGGACGGGCAGCGTGTCGTCGCGGCCCGCCGCGATGGCGACCTGCTGCACGGCGGAGGCGAAGACCTCGCCGGGGACCGTGCCCGTCGCGGTCGGCATCTGCGGGAGCGCCGGGTACTCCTCCACAGGCAGTGTGTGAAGTGTGAAGCGGGACGAGCCGCAGACCACCGTGGCCCGTACACCGTCCGTGGAAATCTCCACCGGCCGGTTGGGCAGGGCGCGGGAGATGTCGGCGAGCAGCCGGCCGGAGACCAGGACCGTGCCCTCCTCCTCGACCTCGGCCTCCACCGACACGCGCGCGGAGACCTCGTAGTCGAAGCTGGACAGGCTCAGCTGGCCGTCCTCCGCCTTCAGCAGCAGGCCGGCGAGAACAGGCGCCGGCGGACGGGCCGGGAGGCTGCGTGCCGCCCAGGCCACTGCCTCCGCGAGTACGTCGCGTTCCACCCGGATCTTCACGGTAAGCCGCCTCCTGCTGTTGCCACTGAGTCGCTGCTGACTCCTCCGACTCGGTGTCACCGCCCACTGCGACGGGAAGGACACCGAGGACCAGTCTGACGCACGGCACTGACAGTAGGTGCCTGTCGGGGTCAAGTCGCTCCGAGGGGCGGTCGGGCCCGGGAGGGCGAGTTGTGCACAGGACCCGCTTCGAAACGAATTCAGCGCTCTCTCTAGTCGGGGGTAGTAGTAGGGGCTGTGGATACGGTGGATAACCACGTTTGCCCAGCTCAGCGCGGAGATTTTGTCCACGGGCCCTGTGGGCGGCACCGGTGGACAACTCGGGGGTTCTGTGGAGAACGGAAAGTTCTGCACACCCCGCCCACAGCCCGAGGTGAGTTCTCCCCAGCTGCGTCCCCAGATTTGCTTAGGTTTCCCACATCCCCATGCGGCACCTCGGTGTGACGGCTTTCACTCGACGTGGTGAGCGGCCGCTCCGAGTTGCCGAACAGTGGACAGAGCTGTGGAGAAGCTACCGATGGCTGGGGACAACAGAACCCGTCCTGTGGGTTGCCGGTGGACAACTCGACGCGGAGCCTGTGGATCCTTCCTTCGTCCACAGTCTGTGGAGATCGCTCGTCCACGGATCCACAGGTTGATGAGCTGGGCTGATGGCCGGCCGGCAGCACGGCCTGTGGATGCTGTCTGGACAACTTGGCGGTCCCCAGGATGTGGACGGAAAAAACTTCAGGAATCTGTGGAGAGCGGCCGTAACCCGGGGCGGATTCGAACAGTGGGAGAGGCCGGACCTGGGCCCGCCTGGGCGGTGCGGGGGAGCTCCCGGGGTGGGTCTGTGTCCGATCCGTCGTCCTGCCCCGGCTCAGCACGGTGGAGGGCACGTAGGAAGGCCCGGGCCCGGGTACGGCAAAGGGGCGCCCCGGGACCACCGGGACGCCCCCTTCGCGCCGTACCGCTGCTGCTCAGCCGTTCTTGATGCGGTTGGTCAGCTCCGTGACCTGGTTGTAGATGGAGCGCCGCTCGGCCATCAGCGCGCGGATCTTGCGGTCGGCGTGCATGACGGTGGTGTGGTCGCGGCCGCCGAACTGCGCGCCGATCTTCGGCAGCGACAGGTCGGTCAGCTCGCGGCACAGGTACATGGCGATTTGCCGGGCGGTCACCAGGGCGCGGCCGCGTGAGGTGCCGCACAGGTCCTCGACCGTGAGACCGAAGTAGTCGGCCGTGGCCGCCATGATGGCCGTCGCCGTGATCTCCGGGGCGGTGTCCTCGCCACCGGGGATGAGGTCCTTGAGGACGATCTCCGTCAGGCCCAGGTCCACCGGCTGCCGGTTGAGCGAGGCGAACGCGGTCACCCGGATCAGCGCGCCCTCCAGCTCGCGGATGTTGCGCGAGATCCGGGAGGCGATGAACTCCAGTACCTCCGGCGGGGCGTTCAGCTGTTCCTGTACCGCCTTCTTGCGCAGGATGGCGATGCGTGTCTCCAGCTCGGGTGGCTGGACGTCGGTGATCAGGCCCCACTCGAAGCGGTTGCGCAGCCGGTCTTCCAGGGTCACCAGCTGCTTGGGCGGCCGGTCGCTGGAGAGCACGATCTGCTTGTTGGCGTTGTGGAGGGTGTTGAAGGTGTGGAAGAACTCCTCCTGTGTCGACTCCTTGTCCGCGAGGAACTGGATGTCGTCGACGAGCAGGATGTCCATCTCGCGGTAGCGCTTGCGGAAGCTGTCGCCCTTGCCGTCGCGGATGGAGTTGATGAACTCGTTGGTGAACTCCTCGGAGCTGACGTACCGCACGCGCGTGCCCGGGTACAGGCTGCGCGCGTAGTGTCCGATCGCGTGCAGCAGGTGCGTCTTGCCGAGCCCGGACTCCCCGTAGATGAACAGCGGGTTGTAGGCCTTGGCCGGCGCTTCGGCGACGGCGACCGCGGCGGCGTGTGCGAAGCGGTTGGAGGCGCCGATGACGAACGTGTCGAAGAGGTACTTCGGGTTCAGACGCGCGGTCGGTTCGCCGGGTCCGGTCGCCGGTGCGGGTTGTGCGGCGAGCGGGCCGGGGGCGCCGGTGGTGGGCAGGTTCGGGCCCATGGGACCGCCGCGGTGCACCTGGCCGGAGCCGGCCGGCGGCTCGGGCAGTTCACGGCGGCCGACGTCGCGCTGGTCGTAGTCGGGGCGGGAGGGGTGGTACGGCGGGCGGTCCATCGGCTGCGGACGGTAGTCCTGGGCCGGCGCCGACGGGCCGTAGGGAACCTGTGGGCCGTAGGGGTCCTGTGGGCCGTAGGGGTCCTGTGCGGAGGGGGAGGCGTACGGGTCCCGCTCGGGGAAGCCGAGCCGCTGCTGCTGCCAGCCGTAGTCGTCCTGGAGCTGGCGGGGCCAGGCGCCGGGCTCGGGGCGCTGGTAGTCGGCGTACTCCGCGGGGTAGGCGGGGCGGGCGGTCGGGAGCGGGTCGGAGTCGTCGGCCGGCTGGGGGCCGGTGCGCGGGGGCGGCAACTGGTCGCCTCCGGTGCCCGGGAGCTGGTCGGCGTGGCCGGGGCGGTGGCTGTCGGGCCGGCGCCGGCCGTAGGTCTCGTATCCGCCCTGGCCGGTGGGCAGCTCCTGTTCCTCGTAGCGCGGTGCGGGTGGTGCGGGAGCCTGGTGCTCGCCGACGGAGCTGTCGACGGTGATGGCGATGCGGATGGGGCGGCCGCATTCGCGGCTCAGGGTCTCGCTGACGACCGGGGCGAGGCGCCCCTCGAGGACCCCCTTGGCGAACTCGTTCGGCACGGCGAGCAGGGCGGTGTCGGCGACCAGCGCGAGCGGCTGGCAGCGCCGGATCCAGTGTTCGTCCTTGGCCTCGACGTCCTGTCCGCGGCCGTCGCCGAGAAGCTGCTCCAGGACTCGTGGCCACACTGCGGCAAGATCGGCAGGTACGTCAGCCACAGGGCACGCTCTCTCACGGGTCCCACGAACGTGTGGTTCGGGACGGGTCGGTATCTATTCGGGTGGGGCGGGGGACAAGGGAACGAATCGGAGTTCAGCCACGGTAGTCAGCGCGGCGGGTGCGGTTCAAGTTGTTGTCCCCAGGCTGTGGACAGTGTCTCCCCGTGTCCCGCGGTTTGACCGGACGGCGCAGCCGCGCGTACCGTAACGAGGTCGAGTTGTCGATGGCTGCTGCCGCCTGCCTCCGATGGGCACAGATCGCGTCAAGGTGATCGGTAGCGGTGCACTCGGGCGTAACTGCGAGCTACTCGTGGGCGCACGGTGACAGCCAGGACGGCACCCGCCACTACCGATTTCTTTCTGGAGCCCCCGAGTGAGCAAGCGCACCTTCCAGCCGAACAACCGTCGTCGCGCGAAGACCCACGGCTTCCGGCTGCGTATGCGCACCCGTGCCGGCCGCGCGATTCTCGCGTCCCGCCGCAGCAAGGGTCGCGCTCGTCTGTCCGCCTGATCCCGATCAGGTCATGACGTCGTGCTGCCCACCGAGAACCGGCTGAGGCGGCGCGAGGACTTCGCGACCGCGGTACGACGAGGGCGCCGGGCCGGACGCCCGCTCCTCGTCGTCCATCTACGTAGCGGTGCCACGGACCCGCACGCGCCTGGGGAGAGCGCTCCTCCGCCGCGTGCGGGTTTCGTCGTGAGCAAGGCTGTGGGTGGCGCGGTCGTACGCAACACGGTGAAGCGCAGACTTCGTCATCTGATGCGTGAGCGGGTCGCCCTGCTGCCCCCCGGTAGCCTGGTAGTCGTGCGAGCGCTGCCCGGTGCGGGCGACGCCGACCACGCACAGCTGGCCCGAGACCTGGATGCCGCCCTTCGACGACTACTGGGAGGGGGCGCGCGATGAAGTACCCGCTGCTGGCTTTGATCAAGCTGTACCAGTGGATCGTCAGCCCGTTGCTCGGGCCGGTGTGCAAGTACTACCCGTCGTGTTCCCACTACGGCTACACGGCCATCGACCGGCACGGTGCGATCAAGGGGACGGCACTCACTGCCTGGCGGATCCTGCGGTGCAATCCGTGGTCGCTGGGCGGTGTGGACCATGTCCCGCCGCGCAGGCGTCCGCGGTGGCACGAAATGCTGCGCAGCGCCTGGCGCGCACGCAAGGGCGGGTCCTCCGCCGCCGAAACGGCCACCGACGGGGACGTTCCGTCGAGCCCGGCCGCAGAGACCTCGTCCCATGCCCAAGGAGCATGATTAGTGGACACGATTGCCAGCCTCTTCAGCTTCATCACGACACCCGTTTCCTGGGTCATCGTCCAGTTCCACACGGTGTACGGTGCGATCTTCGGTCCTGACACCGGGTGGGCCTGGGGCCTGTCCATCGTGTCCCTGGTGATTCTGATCCGTATCTGCCTGATCCCGCTGTTCGTGAAGCAGATCAAGGCGACGCGGGCGATGCAGACGCTCCAGCCGGAGATGAAGAAGATCCAGGAGCGCTACAAGAACGACAAGCAGCGTCAGTCCGAAGAGATGATGAAGCTGTACAAGGAGTCGGGTACCAACCCGCTCTCCTCGTGCCTTCCCATCCTGGCGCAGTCGCCGTTCTTCTTCGCCCTGTACCACGTGCTCAACGGCATCGCTTCGGGCAAGACCATCGGTGTCATCAACGACCAGCTGCTGGCCAGCGCGCAGAAGGCGCACATCTTCGGCGCTCCGCTGGCCGCGAAGTTCATGGACAGCTCGTCCAAGGTCGAGGCGCTCAACGCTTCGTTGACCGATGTGCGGGTCGTCACCGCGGTCATGATCATCCTGATGTCGGCGTCGCAGTTCTACACGCAGCGCCAGCTGATGACGAAGAACGTCGACACGACGGTGAAGACGCCGTTCATGCAGCAGCAGAAGATGCTGATGTACGTCTTCCCGGTCATGTTCGCCGTCTTCGGCATCAACTTCCCGGTCGGTGTCCTCGTCTACTGGCTGACCACCAACATCTGGACCATGGGTCAGCAGATGTACGTCATCCACAACAACCCGACTCCGGGTTCCAAGGCCCAGGCCGCGTACCTCGAGCGTCTCTTCAAGCACGTCACGCATCACGGCAAGATCCGCAGGCGGAGTGAGAGGGCCGTCGTCAAGGCAATCGTCGCCAAGGGCCGTGACCGCAACGAGTTCGAGCGCAAGTTCATCAACGGTCTGAACAAGGCGGGCCTGGCGGCTCAGGCCGACGGTGCCGTGGTGAAGAGCGAGAGCGCCGTGGCCGCACAGTCCGAGGACGGTACGACCGCCACGGTCACCGCCCCGCGGCGTCAGCAGCCGAAGCGCCAGACCAAGGCGCAGCGCCAGTCGGGTGGTGTCAAGTCGGCCGATGACGCCACGGCGTCCCCGTCGCTGAGCAAGTCCGAGCAGCCGCAGGGAGCCTCGTCCGGGGCGGCCAAGAAGACCGCCCCGGAGCCGGGCAACGGTACCCGCAGCCGGGCCCAGTCCGGCCAGCGCAAGGGTCCGCAGCGGCCCAAGTCCCCGTCCAAGAAGTAAGAAGGAGCCCATCCCGTGACGGAAGGCACCACCTCCGCCGCTGCCGAGGGCGCGGACGCCCTGACCCGCCTGGAGCAGGAGGGCGAGATCGCGGCGGACTACCTCGAGGGTCTGCTGGACATCGCCGACCTCGACGGTGACATCGACATGGATGTCGAGGCCGACCGCGCCTCTGTCTCGATCATCAGCGACACCGGCAGCCGTGATCTGCAGAAGCTGGTCGGGCGTGACGGCGAGGTGCTGGAGGCGCTGCAGGAGCTCACGCGGCTGGCCGTGCACCGGGAGACCGGTGACCGCAGCCGTCTGATGCTGGACATCGCCGGCTACCGCGCCAGGAAGCGTGCCGAGCTGTCCGAGCTGGGCGCCAAGGCCGCGGCCGAGGCCAAGAGCAGCGGCGAGCCCGTGAAGCTGAAGCCGATGACTCCGTTCGAGCGCAAGGTCGTGCACGATGCGGTCAAGGCCGCGGGCCTGCGCAGCGAGTCCGAGGGCGAGGAGCCGCAGCGCTTCGTCGTCGTGCTTCCCGCCTGAGCGGTCCCACGTTCCACCGGCCCCGTCTGCCTGCAGGCGGGGCCGTATTTTGTCAGCCTGGTAGTTCTGGTGGTCGGCGCTGATCGCGCTGATGTGGTACGGAAGGACGGTCCCCGTGACGGAGGCAGCGGAGCTTCCCCCTGCGCCCGAGCAGGCACGTGACGTATTCGGCGATCGCTTCGCGGATGCGGTCCGGTACGCCGAGCTGCTGGCCGAGGCAGGGGTGCAGCGAGGGCTCATCGGCCCGCGTGAGGTACCCCGTCTGTGGGAGCGGCACCTGTTGAACTGTGCGGTGCTCTCCGAGGTCGTGCCCGAGGGGGTGACGGTGTGCGATGTCGGCTCGGGCGCCGGCCTGCCGGGCATTCCCCTGGCGCTGGTCCGGGAGGACCTGAAGATCACGCTGCTGGAGCCGCTGCTGCGGCGGACCAACTTCCTCACCGAGGTCGTCGAGCTGCTGGGGCTCGATCATGTCACGGTGGTCCGTGGGCGTGCCGAGGAAGTGATGGGCAGGATCCCGCCGGTGCATGTGGTGACCGCCCGGGCGGTCGCCCCGCTGGACCGTCTGGCCACCTGGGGCATTCCGCTGCTGCGTCCTTACGGCGAGATGCTCGCCCTCAAGGGGGACGCGGCCGAGGAGGAGCTGAAGAGCGCGGCCACCGCCCTGACCAAGCTCGGCGCGGTGGAGACATCCATCCTGCATGTGGGTGAGGGGGTCGTGGATCCCCAGTCCACCGTTGTGCGGGTCGAGGTAGGGGAGAGCCCGGGCGGTGTGCGCTTCGCGGCCAAGCGTGCGAAGGCGGCTCGGACGGGACGGGCGCGACGGCGCCGATAGCCGGACGTACTCCACACAAGCTGCCAAATCCGCGCATGACGGAGTGTCGCGACGGTTCGGCCACGGCCGCTGTGCATCGTGTTTCACGTGAAACGTCGCTCACTGTTGCACGGCATCATCAACCGTGGCCGCGCTGCGGCCCACCCTCGCGACCGCAAGCCGCTGGGTTCACTCGGACAGGGAGTGGAGTTGTCCACAGAGGTGGATTTCTCCACAGAACGACAGGCCTCACTGGTTCACGACCCCGAAGGCATGGGAGGCTCTGTTCATTGCGAGCCTGAAGTCGAGGAGAGTGAATCCTTGCGGTCCGACGCCAACATCGCGGGACCGATGACCGATCCGGTCCCCGGTCCCCGTACCGAGTCGACGGGGGAGGATGTTTCACGTGAAACACCGCCCCCGATGGACGACACTCCCATCGGTCGTGCTGCCCAACTGGCGGTCGAGGCTCTGGGCCGCGCCGGCGAGGGGCTGCCCCGGCCCGAACAGACCCGTGTCGTCGTGGTCGCCAACCAGAAGGGCGGCGTGGGCAAGACGACGACGACCGTCAACCTTGCTGCTTCGCTGGCTCTGCACGGCGGCCGCGTCCTGGTGATCGACCTCGACCCGCAGGGCAATGCCTCCACCGCGCTGGGTATCGACCACCACGCGGAAGTCCCTTCCATCTACGACGTGCTGGTGGAGAGCAGGCCGCTGGCCGAGATCGTCCAGCCCGTCCCCGACGTCGAGGGCCTCTTCTGTGCCCCCGCCACGATCGATCTCGCTGGTGCGGAGATCGAGCTGGTGTCCCTGGTGGCGCGGGAGAGCCGTCTGCAGCGGGCGATCCAGGCCTACGAGCAGCCGCTGGACTACATCCTCATCGACTGCCCGCCCTCCCTCGGCCTGTTGACGGTCAACGCCATGGTCGCCGGTCAGGAGGTCCTCATCCCGATCCAGTGCGAGTACTACGCGCTGGAGGGCCTGGGGCAGCTGCTGCGCAATGTCGACCTGGTGCGGGGGCACCTCAACCCCGCTCTGCATGTGTCGACCATCCTGCTCACCATGTACGACGGCCGGACGCGCCTTGCGTCCCAGGTCGCCGAAGAGGTGCGCACCCACTTCGGTGAGGAGGTGCTGCGGACGAGCATCCCCCGCTCCGTCCGTATCTCCGAGGCACCGAGCTATGGGCAGACGGTGCTGACTTACGATCCAGGATCGAGTGGTGCCCTCTCCTATCTTGAGGCGGCACGAGAAATCGCGCTGAGGGGTGTTGGTGTCAGCTATGACGCCGCGCACGCCCACATCGGCGCACAGAGCGATCCGAGCATGGTGGAGGGGATTCAGTGAGCGAGCGACGGAGGGGGCTGGGTCGTGGTCTTGGCGCACTCATTCCTGCTGCCCCGACCGCGGAGAAACCGTCGGCCTCATCGGCCGTGGGAGGCGCTGCCTCCGCATCGCCCGCGGCTGTCCCGGTGCTGACCGGTGACCGGGGAGTAGCGGCGGCGAAGGTGACCATGCTGCCGCCTGTTTCACGTGAAACAGGGGAGCCGTCGTCGAGCAGCGCTGCGGAGGTTCCCGCGGCTCCCCTGGGTGCCCACTTCGCCGAGCTGCCCCTCGACTCCATCACGCCGAACCCGCGCCAGCCGCGTGAGGTCTTCGACGAGGACGCGCTGGCCGAGCTCGTCACCTCCATCAAGGAGGTCGGACTGCTCCAGCCCGTCGTCGTACGGCAGCTCGGCCCCGCGCGCTACGAGCTCATCATGGGCGAGCGGCGCTGGAGGGCCTGCCGTGAGGCAGGACTCGAGGCGATCCCCGCGATCGTGCGGGCGACGGATGACGAGAAGCTGCTCCTGGACGCCCTGCTGGAGAACCTGCACCGGGCCCAGCTGAACCCGCTGGAGGAGGCGGCCGCCTACGACCAGCTGCTGAAGGACTTCAACTGCACGCACGACCAGCTGGCGGACCGCATTGGCCGATCCCGCCCGCAGGTCTCCAACACCTTGCGGCTGTTGAAGCTGTCGCCGGCGGTGCAGCGCCGGGTCGCTGCCGGGGTTCTCTCGGCAGGACATGCGCGGGCGCTGCTCTCGGTGGAGGACTCCGAGGAGCAGGACCGGCTGGCCCACCGGATCGTGGCCGAGGGCCTGTCGGTACGGGCGGTCGAGGAGATCGTCCACCTGATGGGGTCGCGGCCGAAGGCGGCGCCACGATCCAAGGGTCCCCGTGCCGGGGCCAGGGTCTCTCCGGCCCTGTCGGGTCTCGCCACTCGTCTGTCCGACCGTTTCGAGACCCGGGTGAAGGTCGACCTGGGGCAGAAGAAGGGCAAGATCACCGTCGAATTCGCCTCCATGGAGGACCTGGAGCGCATTCTCGGCACGCTGGCTCCGGGCGAGGGCCCGGTGCTGCAGAAGAGCCTTCTGGACGGCGGGGCAGAGGAGGACGGCGGGGCGGAGGAGACGGAGTCGGACGCCTGAGATCCCGTTCGGGGAGGTGTCGAGTCGACCGTTCGGCAGAAGCGGGCCATGTCCGGTGTGTACCGGAACAGGGCCCGCTCTTTGCTTTCAGCCGGTATCGACGCAATCGCATCCTGGTTACGATGCGTTCGGATATGCGCATCCATCCGCCGGCACCTGTGATGGACGCCCGTGCATGACGCTTGAGGGTGAAGGAAGCGAGGAACAGCTTTCATGGGCCGTAGGCTCGTACCACTCACGCTGGACAACCTTCAGGACCTTCCCGAGCGCTGTCGTGCGTGTGTCTTCTGGGAGCTGGATCCCGTCAGTGGCGAAGCCGCGGTGAAGGCGGGCACGCCCGCACTGGAAAAGGAAGCGTGGATCTCCGCCGTCCTGCTGGACTGGGGTTCCTGCGGCCGGGTCGTCTACGTCGACGACATCCCCGTGGGCTTCGTGCTCTACGCTCCCCCCGCCTACGTCCCCCGTTCCACGGCGTTTTCCACGAGTCCCGTCTCGCCGGACGCGGTGCAGCTGATGACCGGCTTCATCATGCCGGGCTACCAGGGGCAAGGGTTGGGCCGAGTGATGGTGCAGACGGTCGCGAAGGACCTGCTGCGGCGGGGCTTCAAGGCCATCGAGGCATTCGGGGACGCCCGCTGGAAGGAACCCGCCTGCATGCTCCCGGCCGATCATCTGCTGGCCGTGGGGTTCAAGACGGTCCGGCACCACCCCACCCACCCACGGCTGCGGCTGGAACTGCGGTCGACGCTGTCGTGGAAGGAAGACGTGGAGATGGCGCTCGACCGGCTTCTGGGAGCCGTGCAGAAGGAACCGGTGCTGCGGCCGCTGTAGAGGGGTCGCTTTGCGCGAATGGGCCAACCCTGCAGGGTTGGCCCATTCGCGTTTCACGTGAAACATGCGCCGTCGTCGCGACGACCTGTCACGTCACTCGGCGATGAAGTCCTCGAGGTCGCGAACGATCGCGGCCTTCGGCTTGGCCCCCACGATGGTCTTGGCGACCTCGCCGTTCTGGTAGACGTTCAGGGTCGGGATGGACATGACGCCGTACTTGGCGGCCGTGTTCGGGTTCTCGTCGATGTTGAGCTTGACGACCTCGATCTTGTCGCCGTACTCGGTGGCGATCGCCTCGAGGGACGGAGCGATCTGGCGGCAGGGACCGCACCAGGCGGCCCAGAAGTCCACCAGGACGGGCTTGTCGCTCTTGAGGACGTCCTGTTCGAAGGTGTCGTCGGTCACGTTCTTCAGGGTGCCGGCCACAGCGGGCTCCTTAACTGGTCGTGCGTGGGGTGGGGTGGTTGAGGGTCTCAGACGGTGGACTTCTCGGGCTCGGCCTTCTGCTCGTTGTCCGCGACAGCGGCGAGGAAGCGCTCAGCGTCCAGGGCGGCGGAGCAGCCGGTGCCGGCCGCGGTGATCGCCTGGCGGTAGGTGTGGTCGACCACGTCACCCGCGCCGAAGACACCGGTGACATTGGTGCGGGTGGACGGCGAGTCGACCTTCAGGTAGCCCTCCTCGTCCAGGTCCAGCTGGTCCTTGAAGAGCTCGGTGCGCGGGTCGTGACCGATCGCGATGAACAAGCCCGTCACCGGAAGATCCGAGAGTTCGCCGGTCTTGACGTTGCGCAGCTTCAGACCGGAGAGCTTCTGATCGCCCTGGATCTCGGCGACCTCGCTGTCCCAGACGAACGTGATCTTCGGGTCGGCGAAGGCGCGCTCCTGCATCGCCTTGGAGGCCCGCAGAGTGTCCCGGCGGTGGACGACGGTGACGGACTTCGCGAAGCGGGAGAGGAAGGTGGCCTCTTCCATGGCGGTGTCGCCGCCACCGATCACGGCGATGTCCTGGTCCCTGAAGAAGAAGCCGTCACAGGTGGCGCACCAGGAGACACCCCGGCCGGTGAACGCGTCCTCGTTCGGCAGGCCGAGCTTGCGGTGCTGCGAGCCGGTGGCGACGATGACGGCCTTCGCCCGGTGCACCGTGCCCGCCGTGTCCGTGACGGTCTTGATCTCACCGGTCAGGTCGGCGGAGACGGCGTCGTCCGGGACGAGCTCGGCTCCGAAGCGCTCGGCCTGCGCGCGCATGTTGTCCATGAGGTCGGGGCCCATGATGCCGTCGCGGAAGCCTGGGAAGTTCTCCACGTCGGTGGTGTTCATCAGCGCGCCACCCGCAGTGACGGCACCCTCGAAGACCAGCGGCTTCAGCGACGCGCGCGCGGTGTAGAGCGCCGCCGTGTAGCCGGCGGGCCCGGAGCCGATGATGATCACGTTACGGACGTCGCTCACGGCTTGATTCCTCGTCTCTGGACTGTGTCGTACGGCCGGTGGGAGCCCTGTCTCACAGCTCTCACCCCATCCAACGGATCCTACGGGGCGAGCATTCCCGGTGTGCCCGGGCACACGGAGGCGCGTCAGAGTACGGGAGTACGGGATACCACGGGGCGCGAGAGTCCAAGCGTGCGCGCGCTCAGGGAACGCGCGTAGGAGTGCTGGCTAACGCGCGTAGGAGTGCTGCAGCAGAACCTTGGGCGCGGCTGAGGGGTGCTGGACGCAGCTCGCGTCGACCAGGTAGGCCGTGACGCGGGTGCTGTCACCGGAGGGGTCGGGCAGCACGACGAGATAGGCGTCCTTGCCGTCGTAGGCGCCCGCCTGGGCGGCGAGAGGGGCGCCGGAGTCGCTGATGCCCTGCCGGACACACGAGGGCACCGTGACGGTGGGTGTCTTCAGAACCTTCGGCTTGCCGGTGCCCGAAGCGGAGCCCACGCCGAAGCTGCGCGGGGCACGGGTGTCTCCCGGCGCTTTCTGTGTCTTCTCAAGGAGGTCCGCGACCTGGGTCTTGAGCGTTCCCTCGGAGAAAGTGTCCGCGGACGCACTCGGTCGGCCGTGCGCCGTGGTGTCGGAACCCTTGTCGTCGTGCTGGGTCGCCACCACCACGGAAGCGACGCCCAGGGCGGCCACGGCAAAGGCGGAGCCCAGGACGGCGATCCTGCGACGCCCGCGCCGGGTGCGGGGCTTGCGGCCTGGCCCGGTGCTGGAAGCGCGCGCCCGGCCCGAGGGGCGGTCCGCGGCCGATGTTTCACGTGAAACATGCGCGTTCCCGGCGACGGAACCGGACCCAGTCGGCTCTGCGGTCTCGGTGGCCTTGACCGTCTCGGCGGCTTCGGCGGCGAGGGCTGCGTCGATGCGGTCCGCGACGTCACCGGGCATGCCCGGCGGGTCCGGCAGTGTGCCGAGCAGGCCACGGATCTCCTCCAGCGACGCGTGGACATCGGCGCACAGCTCGCACTCGTCCAGGTGCCGTCGAAGGTCCGTGGCCCGGGAGGGGCCGAGGATGCCCTCAGTGAGATCGGAGATCTCCGTGACGTCCGGGTGCCCGGCCGCGTCCGTCGTGGTTGTCACGCTCGCCCACCTCCGCCCTTCACAGCAGCTGAATCGCTTGCTCCCGCGCCCTGCGTGCCCGTTCCTTGCGTGCCCGTGTCCTCAGGACTCGCTGCCGGTGGGACGGATGCCCCCTGCGTCCGGTTCCGTCTCGTGCCCGGTTCCTTCTTCTCGCCGGTGCTTTCCGGTCGTAGATGGGTGAGCAGCGGCAGAAGTCTTGCCCTGCCCCGGGCACAACGGCTCTTGACCGTCCCGGGCGGCACATCGAGGACGCGTGCGGCCTCGGCGACCGGATACCCCTGCATGTCCACGAGGACCAGTGCGGCCCGCTGGTCGGGCGGCAGGGCGCCCAGTGCCTCGAAGAGCTGCCGCTGCACGTCGTTCCTCTCGGCGGGCGCCGAGGCCGCCTCGTGCGGTTCCAGCAGCTGCTCCAGGCGCTCGGTGTCGTCCACCGGCGACGTCTTGCGCGAGGCCGCCTTGCGGGCCCGGTCCAGACAGGCGTTCACCGTGATCCGGTGCAGCCAGGTCGTGACGGCCGACTGCCCCCGGAAGGTGTGAGCGGCCCGGTAGGCGGAGACGAACGCGTCCTGAACGGCGTCGGCGGCCTCCTCACGGTCGCCGAGCGTACGCAGGGCGACCGCCCAGAGCCGGTCGCGGTGGCGCCGTACAAGCTCACCGAAGGCTTCGGGGTCACCCTCCACATGACGGGCCAGGAGATCCTGATCGCTCGCGTCGCCGTATGCGGTGCCGTCCGCCATCGGATCCCCTCCCCCTTGGTGAGACGTCAGCCCGTGAATTTCACGTCGGTGATGGCTTGTTTGTAACCGGCACCGCTGTAGCCGTCACTGGGCGCCATGGGCACATCCGTGATCCACAGCAGCACGTACTGAGTCTTCAACGACTTCGTCGCTTTCACCGTGAGAGAGGTCCCACTGGTGGTCGCGGTCCCGATCTTCTTCATCCCCCCGATCCCGGTCGAGGGGCTCAGGGAGTCCGTGGCGTAGAGGTGGACCGTGGTGTGGTCGCCGGCGTAGCGGAGCCCTATCGATGCTGCGGAGATCTCCTCGGCCGAGCCGAGGTCGTAGACGATGCCCACACCCGGCTTGTAGGGGGCAAGCCTCGGGCCGTCGGCGTAGCTCTTGGTCCGCCAGTACGTGGAGCTGTCATTGTCGTAGGTCTTACCGACGTCTCCCGCAGCCTGGGCACCACCGACGACGACGTACTCCTGTGCCCCCTGGACCTGGATCGACTTGACCGGATTCGGCCGCTTGTCGTTCTTGTCGTTGCCGTCCTGCGTCTGGGTCTGGGTGTTGTCGGGCTTGCGGCCTCCGCTCATCAGAGTGTCCGCGAGCTGCCAGCTTCCCAGGCCCAGGGCGGCGATGAGCAGCGCCGAGACGGCCCACTTCAGGGCCTTGCCGGTGCGGCTCTGCAGCGGGGGCGGCGGGGCCGGAACCGGCTGGGTGACGCCGGGGTGCGCCGCCGGACGGCCGTACGTGCCCTGCTGGTACGAGGTGTGCTGGTACTCCGGCGGCGCGGTGAACGCCGGCTCCGGAGGACGGATGCGCGGCATCTCGCCGATCGCCCTGACCAGTTCCTCCGGCGTGGTGCACGCCGCCTCGTGCCGGGAGGCGGTGGCGCCGTCGTTGACGAGGGCGCGCATGGCGAGTTCGGACAGGCCGCGGTGGATGCCCGCGCGCACCTGGTCCGGGGCGATGAGGCCGATGTCCTTGGGCAGACCGGACAGGCCGTAGGCGTCGTTCTCGTACGGCCAGCGCTGGGTGAGCGCCGCGTACAGCAGGGCGCCGATCGCCTCGGTGTCGGTGCGCTGCGGGGTGTCGGAACTGACGCCGCGCAGCGCGGCGTTCACGGCCAGGCCGCGGATGCGCCACTGTCCGGTGGAGGTGTGCAGCACGGCGTTGGGGTTGAGTCGCAGATGTGCGAGACCCTCACGGTGCGCGGCGGCCATCGCGGAGGCGATCTGGCTGACCAACTGGTAGGCGTCGTGCGGCTCCAGAGGTCCGGAGGACAGCAGCGCGGTCAGCTCCGTGGCATCGGGCAGCCATTCGTGGACGACGTAGACGAGGTCGTTCTCCTCGACGGCGTCGAGGACCTGCACGAACCGGGGGTCGCCGAGCAGCGCGGAGGAGCGGGCCGCGGCCAGCACGGACCGGGCGCGGGCGTGGTCCGCGGGCAGGATGTGCACCCCGACGGCGCGACGGAGTTTCTCGTCCACCGCGCGCCAACTGCTGAATCCGTCCAGACGGGTGATGCACTCCTCGAGGCGGTAGCGTCTGGCCAGCTTGTGCCCGCTGTGCAGTTCGGGAGGCGAGGACTTCTTTCCGGGACTCTCGGTCTCGGTCCCGCCGCTTCCCTGTGCCTCGTCGTTGTCCGTGTCCCGCTTCCGGTTCTGGGCCACTCCGTCGGACGTGGACTGGTCCGCCTTGGCGGTCAGCGACTCCTCGCCGCTGTTGTCTGCCACGTCGACGGCAGCCGTGCTCCGTTCTGCCACCGTCGCTCCTGCCTCCCCATCCATCGTGCGCTGTCCGACGCCGAAACCAATTGTGCCCACAGTCCGCCGCTATGCACGACACACGGCTGCGGACGATGGTTGTGCGCCTACCCCCGTCTCAGCGCCCCAGGCGCCCGCGGACCATGCCCACGAGCGAGTTGACTTCCTCGATGCGCATGCGGCGGGCGGCGACGAAGAAGACGCCGAGCAGCAGGGCTCCACCGGCCAGCAGTGCGGCGAACGACCCCACGACACCCTGGCCCAGTGTGTGACCGATGCCGTAGCAGGCTGCGCCGCTGACGAGTGCAGCCGGTACCGAGGCGATGCACAGCCGGGCGTACGTCCGCACCACGCGCGAGCCGTCCAGGTCGCCGCCCAGCCGCTTGCGCAGCCGCCGCCAGGCGACACCGACGCCGAACGCGTACGCGAGACCGTACGCGGCGGCCATGCCTGCAACGGCCCACCGGGCCGGGAGCAGGAAGTAACACAGGACCGAGGCAGCCGCGTTGACCGCGGCCACGATGACCGTGTTGTAGAAGGGCGTGCGGGTGTCCTCGTAAGCGTAGAAGGCGCGCAGGACGATGTACTGCACGGAGTAGGGAATCAGGCCGAGACCGAAGGCCATCAGCATGTAGCCCATGTTGGTGGCGGCCCCGGTGCCCGAGGAGCCGAACATCAGCGTGCACATCGGGATGCCGATCGAGAGGAAGCCGAAGGCGATGGGCACGATGGCGACGGCGGTGGTCCGCAGGCCCTGAGAGATGTCGTCGCGGACGGCGCCGCTGTCGTCCTCGGCGGCCGAACGGGAGATCCGCGGCAGCAGGGCGGCCATCAGGGAGACGGTGATGATGGCCTGCGGCAGGCCCCAGATCAGCTGGGCGTTGGCGTACGCGGCGAAGCCGGTGCCGACGACGCCGGACTGCTTGCCCGCGGCCGTGGACAGCTGGGAGACGACGAGTGCGCCCGCCTGGTTGGCCAGGACGAACAGGATGGTCCACTTGGCGAGTGCCGCGGCCTTGCCGAGGCCGTGGCCCCGCCAGTCGAAACGCAGCCGCAGCCGGAACCCGGTCTCGCGCAGGTACGGGATCATCGCCAGGGCCTGTACGACCAGTCCGAGCAGTACGCCGATGCCGAGCAGTCGCTGGCCCTCCGGCGGGATGTTCGTGACTTTCATGCCGGAGTGGGCGGCAGTGCCGTAGACCCAGATGAACGTGCCAAGCGTCACGATGATGACGATGTTGTTCAGGACCGGGGTCCACATCATCGCGCCGAACTTTCCGCGGGCGTTGAGGATCTGGCCCATCACCACGTGGACGCCCATGAAGAAGATCGAGGGCAGGAAGTAGCGGACGAAGGTGATGCCGACTTCGTTGGACGCCGGGTCGCTGGCGACCGAGTCGGACAGCATGCGGATCAGGAGGGGGGCGGCGAGCATCGCAAGGCCGGTGAGCGCACCCAGCGCCACCATGACGAGGGTCAGCAGCCGGTTGGCGTATGCCTCGCCTCCGTCGTCGTCTTCCTTCATGGCGCGCACGAGCTGGGGCACGAAGACGGAGTTGAGCCCGCCGCCGACGGTCAGGATGTAGATCATCGTCGGCAGCTGGTAGGCCACTTGGAAGGTGTCACCGAGCACACCGATGCCAAGTGCTGAGACGATCATCGCCGAGCGGATGAACCCGGTGAGGCGGGAGACCATGGTGCCCGCCGCCATCACGGCGCTCGACTTCAACAGGCCGGAAGCCTTTCCGCCCCTCTTGGCCGGAGCGGGAGCCGGCTCGGCTGCCGGGGCTGTGGCCTCGACTGCGGTCGCGGTGGGGGCATACGGACCCATCGGCCCCTGGCCGGCCGCCAGGGTCGGGGCGGGGCCGGGCACCGAGGGGGCTTCGACCGGGGGGTGCCCGCCGGCCTGCTGCTGGTCCCGGAAGAGGTGGGCGAAGGCGTCCGGCTCGTGGCGCTTCTCGCCGGAGTGGCTGACCAGGTCGTCGACGCCGACGAACTGTGTGGTGCGGGGGTCCTCGCCGTGCGGCAGGTACTGGGTGGTGCCCGACGGCTCCGGCGGTGGAGTCTGCGCCCACACCCGCGGGTCGGGGGCGTGCGGCGACTGCGGCGGCTGCCCGTAGAGCGGCTGCTGAGGTCCGTGGGTGCCGGGCGGTGGCGGGGGGTGCGCGGCGCGGTCGTACAGCGCCTCGCCGACCGGATCCTGGGCGGTGAGGTCCTGAGCCCGGTAGGGGTCCTCGGCGTAGGCGTCCTGGAGATACATGTCCGCGGGCGGCTGCGGCGGCATCTGACCGTGCTCGGGCGGCGGGGCGTCGGGGCTGTCCGAGCCGCCCACGGTCCGGCCGCGGTCACCGTCGTACGGCGCGTTCATGGATTACCCCACCTCATCGTCCCGGGCCCTCCGGGCCACGACATCCTCAACGGTCCACTTTCTCACCCGTGCCGGACGGGCCGGCGTCTTCCGCTGCGGTGTCCGGTGCCGGGTCACTCGGCTGCTTTGGGGCGTCGTTCTCCGGCTCGCCCGTGATCTCGCCGGTCCCGTCGGCGCCGCCCTCACCGCTGTCCGTGTCCGTTTTCTCGGCGGCCTCGGCCGTAGCAGCGCCCTGTGCGGCCTCCCGGGCCGCCGCCCGCTTGCGCTGGGTGTACATGCGGAAGCCGGCGAGGACGAGCAGCAGGACACCGCCGCCGATGACCAGCATCACCGTGGCCGTGATCTCGGTGACCTTCACGTCGAAGGTGATGGGCGTCCCGTACTCCCGGCCGTCCTGCGTGTAGAGCTGGGCGACCACCGTCACCGGACCGTTGGCGTTGGCCGATGTGGTGAACTTCACGGACTGGCTGTGCCCACCGGAGACCGCGACGGACTGCTCCGAGTAGGCCTTGCCGCCGATCTTGAGACGGGTGGGGTTGGTCGAGGTGAGCCGCAGCACCAGATGGTCGACGCCCTGCACCAGGTTGTTCTGCACGGTCACCGGGATCGTGGCGCTGCGGCCGGAGAGCTTCGTCTCCGACTTGTCGATCAGCTTGACCTGTTCGGAGAGGTCGTCGAGGTACGCCTCCACGCCGTCCCGGAAGTGCTCCGCCTCGTCGGCCCGGCCGCGCCACGCCGTGGACATCTCGCGGTTCATGGCGCGTCCGAAGGGTGTGACGACCCGGGACTCGTCGGTCAGGACGACCTTGAAGTTGTCGACCTTGTCCTGCGTTCTGGCGATCGCCGCGAAGGCGGAGCGGCCCAGTTCCTTCTTGCGCAGCGAGGAAGGGTAGCCGGCGGTCGACGGGACCCTCGTGGTGGCACCGGGGTCCGGCACGGCCTTGGCGGCCGCGGTCAGGTCCTGCGACTGGGACCAGGTGCTCTGCTGGAGGGCCGTCAGCGCCTGCGCCATGGCCTGGGCCTGGTGCGCGGTCGGCATGCGCTGCGGGGCCACGACGATGCTGCGCTGCTTGTTCGTCTGGTCGTGGAGCTCCAGGCTCTGGGCGAGGAACTGCTGTACGGCGAGTGTGGTGGTGCCGGCCCGCGACATGTCGCCCTCGAACGCCGTTGACAGGCGCTCGTCCGCGACGACTGCCGTGGTGCCGCCGCCGATGGGGCGGGCCGCGGAGGGCGTGTAGGTCATGTCGTCGGTCTCCCGCAGGCTGTCGCTGCGCGCAATGACCTTGTCGGCGCCCGCGGAGGTGGCGACCTTGACGATCGAGGGGTCTACGGCGCCGTCCACGGGCCAGGCGAAGTCCGTGCTCGGTTTCACATGGAGCACCGTCTCCACCGTGCCGGCGGCGACGTCGGTGGCGTCCTTGAGCTGGCTCAGCGAGCCGGTCACGCTCGTGCCGCCGTGGGCGAGGGAGGCCAGGTCGGGGTCGGCGAAGGGCAGCGCCACGACCTCCTTGCCCGCCACCGCCTGCTGCAGTTCGGCGAGCCACTGCTTGGCGACCGCCTGATGGGTGCCCGGGATGGGCGTGCCGCCGTCCGTCTGGACGCGGTAGCTGCGGGTCATGGCGTCCACGGACGCCAGCAGGTCGGGGTCGATGACCCAGGTGACGTCGAGGTTCTTGCCCAGCGACAGCATCTGCTCCAGGCGGCCACCGGGAGCGATGTCCTTGGCCAAGTCGTCGTTGAGGAAGACCGGCGTCTGCTGGGCGCCGGGCCCCGTCTCGGCGGTCATGTGGACGTGGGACACGAGCGGCCACAGATAGGTCGTCTTCGTCTTCGTGTCCGCATCGGCCGGCTTCCACGGCAGGAACGTGTGCTGGATGCCCAGCACCTGCTCCCAGGGCTGTGCGGAGGTCTGGCCGGACAGTGAGACGGAGAACCCGTAGACCCCGTCCGTGCCGAGGTTCAGCTTGTCGACCGGCACGGAGATGTTGAAGTGCTCGGCGACGCCCGGGGCGAGCTTGGCGAACTTCTGGACGTACTTGCCGCCGACCTCGGAGCCGTCGGCGCCCCACTCGAACGCGGTGCGCCGGGCCACGGCGTCGATCGCCGAGCGGGTGTCCAGTTCCCGACCTACGCGCAGTCCCACGTGGGCGTCGGTGACCGCCTGCTTGCCGTTGTTCGTCACGGTGCCCGAGACGGTCAGCGTGTCCCCGTCCGAGGGAACGCTGGGGCTGAGGGAGTCGAGGGAGACGGACACCGTGCGTGAGCCCGACGCGGCCCGGGGGGAATCCTGGCCGGCGGCGTGCGCGGCCGGCGCGGCGGGCAGCTGGAGCAGTCCGGCCAGCAGGGGTGCCCCGGCGAGCAGTGCCCCGGCACGCCGCAGCAGGCGGCGGGCAGGTGAGGGACAGGTCCCCTGGAAGTCTGCCGCCTCGGCCACGCGCTCGCCCGTCCCTCGTCGTCTTTGGTCGTCGGAATGTGCGTCCACGCATGGTAACGATGCGCGCCGAAGGGAAGTGCCGCGGAGCCGGTCATACGATCATGGGACGCCGACAGCTGCCCTGGATGTACGAGCATCCGAGGACATCATCCGTTACGCCGCAAAGGCTGGTCCTGGTGGGTAATGAGAGGTCTGTCTTCGCGTTCCACGGGATGCCGTCCCCGCACGCCCGCCGGGTGTCCGCGCGGGAACAATGACGGCGCGGCCGACCGCCTGGGCCACGTACCCTTTTCTGTTGTGCCGAACGCCAACGAAGACACTTCCTCTGTTCTGAGCCAGGTGCAGCAGCGCGCTGTGAGCGAACTGCTGCGGGTGGCCCCCGTCGCCGACGATCTCGCGTGCCGCTTCCAGGAGGCCGGGTTCTCCCTCGCCCTGGTCGGCGGCTCGGTCCGGGACGCGCTGCTCGGCCGGCTCGGCAACGACCTGGACTTCACCACCGACGCCCGACCCGAGGACGTACTGAAGATCGTGCGGCCGTGGGCCGACGCCGTGTGGGACGTCGGGATCGCCTTCGGTACGGTCGGGGCGCAGAAGCACGTCCGCGTCGGAGACACTGATCGATGCTTCCAGATCGAAGTGACCACCTACCGGTCGGAGGCCTACGACCGCTCCTCGCGCAAGCCCGAGGTGTCGTACGGCGACTCCATCGAGGAAGATCTCGTCCGGCGTGACTTCACCGCCAACGCGATGGCCCTGGCGTTGCCGGAGAAGACGTTCATCGACCCGCACAACGGCCTCGCGGACCTCGCGGCGCGCGTGCTGCGTACCCCCGCCACGCCCGAGGAGTCCTTCTCCGACGACCCGCTGCGCATGATGCGGGCCGCGCGTTTCGCCGCCCAGCTCGACTTCGAGGTCGCCCCCGAGGTCGTCACGGCGATGAAGGAGATGTCCGCCCGTATCGAGATCGTCTCGGCCGAGCGGATCCGGGACGAGCTGAACAAGCTGATTCTGTCGGTCCACCCGCGCCAGGGTCTGACCTTGCTCGTCGACACCGGTCTCGCCGACCATGTCCTGCCCGAACTGCCGGCCCTGCGCCTGGAGAGCGACGAGCACCACCGGCACAAGGACGTCTACGAGCACACGCTGACCGTCCTGGAGCAGGCGATGGCGCTGGAGGAGGACCCCGACCTGACCCTCCGCCTGGCCGCCCTTCTGCACGACATCGGCAAGCCGCGCACACGCCGTTTCGAGAAGGACGGCCGGGTCTCCTTCCACCATCACGAGGTGGTCGGCGCGAAGATGACCAAGAAGCGCATGACGGTGCTGAAGTACTCCAACGAGCTGGTGAAAGATGTCTCCCGTCTGGTCGAGCTCCACCTGCGCTTCCACGGCTACGGCACCGGTGAGTGGACGGACTCCGCGGTCCGCCGCTACGTCCGTGACGCGGGCCCGCTGCTCGACCGGCTCCACAAGCTGACCCGCTCGGACTGCACCACCCGCAACAAGCGCAAGGCTGCCGCGCTGTCCCGGGCGTACGACGGTCTGGAGGAGCGCATCGCCCAGCTCCAGCAACAGGAGGAGCTCGATGCGATTCGCCCGGACCTCGACGGCAATCAGATCATGGAGATCCTCGGCATCAAACCCAGCCCGGCCGTCGGCAAGGCGTACAAGCACATGCTGGAACTCCGTCTGGAGAACGGACCGATGGAGCACGATGCGGCGGTGGCGGCCCTCAAGGAGTGGTGGGCCGAACAGGACGGGCTGAGCTGACGCCGTGCGACGGGGTCATGTTTCACGTGAAACATGACCCAGGGGAGAACCCCGAGGGGCGATGTTTCACGTGAAACGTCGCCCCTCCTTCATCAAGCCCAAGGGGCTGTTGATCATCAAGGGGCGCATCGATGTGGCATTCATCGACGCTCGAAGCCGACCATGGTGACCGCAACCGCTGCATGGATGACAGCGGCCATGATCACCAGCACGGCCGAGCGGCCGTCCGGTGGCAGTATCAGCGTGGCGACGCCCGCGGCGCCCACGAAGGCGACATTGAACAGCACGTCGTACACGGAGAAGATCCGGCCGCGAAAGCCGTCGTCCACCGCGGACTGCACCACGGTGTCCGTGGCGATCTTCGCGCCCTGAGTGGTCAGCCCCAGGACGAACGCCGCGACCAGCAGGGGGCCGGTGGTGAACGGCAGGCCGAGGGCGAGTTCGAGGACCGCCGCGCAGCCGGCGCACACGGCGATCCAGCGGGTGGGTCCGAGTCGTCCCGCCGCCCACGGCGTCACGACGGCCGCCGCGAAGAACCCGGCGCCGGAAAGCCCCAACGCCAGCCCGAGCAGGCGCAGTCCGTCCTTCGTGTCCGAGGTCAGGCCATAGCGGCACAGCATCAGCACCATGACCGTCAGAGCTCCGTAGCAGAACCGCATCAGTGCCATCGACGCCAGCGCCAGGGCGGCTTCCCGGCGCGGCGGTGCGGCGAGATGCCGTATGCCCGCCATCAGGCCGCGCGCGGTGCCGGTCAGTGCCGCGCCCAGCCGGGGGTGGACCGGTGCCCGGTCGGGGCCGAGCAGTTCCGGAGCCATGAGGAGCGAGGTGAGTGCCGCGCACAGGTAGAGGACGGCCCCCAACAGCACCACGGCCGCGTCGGAGTCCGCGCCCAGCAGCCGTACGAGGAAGGCGAGACCGCCACCCGCGAACGCGGCCAGGGAACCGGCGGTCGGCGACAGGGAGTTGGCCATCACCAGCCGCTCGGCGTCGACCACGCGCGGCAGCGCGGCGGACAGCCCGGACAGAACGAAGCGGTTGACGGCGGTGACGCACAGGGCGGAGACGTAGAACAGCCAGTCCGGCACGGTGGCGACCATCAGCACCGCGGTGGTGGCCGCCATCACCGCGCGTGCCAGGTTGCCGTAGAGGAAGACCTGCCGGCGCCGCCAGCGGTCCAGCAGGACACCGGCGAACGGGCCGACCAGAGAGTACGGGAGCAGCAGGACCGCCATCGTGGAGGCGATCGCGGCGGCCGAGGTCTGCTTCTCCGGAGAGAAGACGACGTACGCGGCAAGCGCGACCTGGTAGACCCCGTCCGCGCCCTGGGAGAGCAGCCGCACGGCGAGCAGGCGTCTGAAGTTCCTCAAGCGCAGCAGAACGCGCAGGTCACGGACGACGGCCATGGGGCACAGCCTCACATACGGCAGGCCCCCGGGAGCACGCACGGTGCGTCCGGGGGCCCAACAGCCCTGGCAGGAGCGGTTTCAGAAGCGGATGGTCAGCGCTCGGCCTCGCCGCGGATGAACTTCTCCACGTTCTCGCGGGCCACGTCGTCGAAGTACTGCACCGGCGGGGACTTCATGAAGTAGGAGGACGCGGAGAGGATCGGACCACCGACGCCCCGGTCCTTGGCGATCTTCGCGGCGCGCAGGGCGTCGATGATGACACCGGCGGAGTTCGGGGAGTCCCAGACCTCGAGCTTGTACTCCAGGTTCAGCGGGACGTCGCCGAAGGCGCGGCCCTCGAGGCGGACGTAGGCCCACTTGCGGTCGTCGAGCCAGGCCACGTAGTCGGACGGACCGATGTGGACGTTGTCCTCGCCGAGGTCCCGGTCGGGGATCTGGGAGGTGACGGCCTGGGTCTTGGAGATCTTCTTGGACTCCAGGCGGTCGCGCTCGAGCATGTTCTTGAAGTCCATGTTGCCGCCGACGTTCAGCTGCATCGTGCGGTCCAGGATGACGCCGCGGTCCTCGAACAGCTTCGCCATGACACGGTGCGTGATGGTGGCGCCGACCTGCGACTTGATGTCGTCACCGACGATCGGCACGCCCGCCTCGGTGAACTTGTCCGCCCACTCCTTGGTGCCGGCGATGAAGACCGGCAGGGCGTTGACGAAGGCGACCTTGGCGTCGATGGCGCACTGGGCGTAGAACTTCGCCGCGTCCTCGGAGCCCACGGGCAGGTAGCAGACGAGGACGTCGACCTGCTTGTCCTTGAGTACCTGGACGACGTCGACCGGCTCCTCGGCAGACTCCTCGATGGTGGCGCGGTAGTACTTGCCGAGGCCGTCGAAGGTGTGGCCGCGCTGGACCGTCACTCCGGTGGAGGGCACGTCGCAGATCTTGATGGTGTTGTTCTCGGAGGCGCCGATGGCGTCCGCGAGGTCCAGGCCGACCTTCTTCGCGTCGACGTCGAAGGCGGCGACGAACTCGATGTCACGCACGTGGTAGTCGCCGAACTGCACGTGCATGAGGCCCGGGACCTTGGACGCCGGGTCGGCGTCCTTGTAATACTCCACGCCCTGTACCAGCGACGCGCTGCAGTTGCCCACGCCGACGATGG
Source organism: Streptomyces triticisoli (assembly GCF_003270085.1). Lineage (GTDB taxonomy): Bacteria > Actinomycetota > Actinomycetes > Streptomycetales > Streptomycetaceae > Streptomyces > Streptomyces triticisoli. Next base: position 55,653 of record NZ_QFDQ01000029.1, read on the forward strand.
CTACGCGAACCGAACCCATTGGCGGTTGCTCCCTGTGTGTACTCGGTGAAGCCCCGACGGGACCTCACGTGGCGGTGTCGTCGGGCGTATCCGGCCGGGAAGGCTCCCCGGACCGGGGCAGGCCGCCCGTCGCTCCAGTTGCGGTGTCCTGCGAGGCGGGCCCCCCGGAGCCGGAACCCTTGAGGTCCCGCCCGGCCCGCTCGCTCTCGATGAGCTCGTTCAGCCAGCGCACTTCGCGCTCCACGGACTCCATCCCGTGGCGCTGGAGCTCGAGTGTGTAGTCGTCGAGGCGCTCTCGGGTGCGCGCCAGGGAGATCCGCATCTTCTCCAGGCGCTCCTCCAGCCGGCTGCGGCGGCCCTCGAGCACGCGCATGCGTACGTCGCGCGACGTCTGCCCGAAGAAGGCGAAGCGCGCGGCGAAGTGCTCATCCTCGTACGTGTCGGGGCCCGTCTGGGAGAGCAGCTCCTCGAAGTGCTCCTTGCCCTCGGCCGTCAACCGGTAGACGATCTTGGCGCGGCGTCCCGCGAGCGCGGCGGCGACGGCGTCCTCCGGTGCGCTCCCCGGCTCCTCGATCAACCAGCCGTTGGCGACCAGCGTCTTGAGGCAGGGATAGAGCGACCCATAGCTGAACGCCCGGAACACGCCCAGTGACGTATTGAGCCGTTTGCGCAGCTCGTAGCCGTGCATCGGAGATTCACGCAGCAGGCCGAGTACGGCGAACTCCAGGATCCCGGAACGCCGGCCCATCGTCGCCTCCTCTCTGCCGCGACCCGGTGTGGAGGGTGCCGCTCCGGGTGCCATGACGGTCTTTATCTCGCGCTGATGTATCGACTCGATACATCACGACGATAGAACGGTGCTTCGGATGCGACAAGAGGGGAACGGGTGAGCGGGATCACATCACCGCTTTGTTGAAGCCAAGTTGCCTGGTTTGGGGTGAACTTCGGGGTTCAGCGGGTTGCGGTGGTGCGTAGTCTGTGCGCCATGCATACCGCCGGGAACCGAGTGACGCCTGGGGACGTCCTCGTCCCGGGTGCAGTACGGGTGAATGTGCGACCGACCGCATCCGTACTTCGGGGGGACCGGAAACCAGCCGCCTTTTCCAGGCGCGCAAGGGTGCGCCTGCCCGAGGAGTAGTCGTTCGATGAGCGAGCACCGTCGCAAACCGCCGCAGCCGCAGGGAGGCGGACGTGCCGCGGCCCGACGCGGCCAGTCCGGTTCGTCCTCCGGCCGCCGCGCGGCACCGCGAGGCGCCACCGGATCTCCTGCCGGCTCCTATGGGGCCGATTCGCATGGATCGGGTCGTGGGTCGAGTTCGTACGGCGCGGGAGGTGGGGAGCGCCCGTACGGCGGCCGTGCCGAAGCCCGGCGGGCCGCGCAGAGAAGCGGCGGCCGACGAGGCCGGCCGCCGGGCGGCCCCAACGGGCGCGGTCGTGGCCGGGCGGCACCGCCCGGCCAGAACCGGATCATCGACTACCCGCGTGCGGACAAGTACGGATGGCGCCGCTGGATGCCGTCCTGGAAGCTCGTGACGGGGCTGTTCATCGGCTTCATGGGGAGCCTGGTGGCGCTCGCGGGCATCGGGTACGCGATGGTGTCCGTGCCCAATATCGACGAGACCGCGACCGCTCAGAACAACGTGTACTACTGGTCGGACGGCAGCGAGATGGTGCGAACGGGTGGTGAGGTCAACCGCCAGATCATCAACTACGCATCCATCCCCGAGGAGATGCGGTACGCCGTCATCTCGCAGGAGAACAAGACCTTCGAGACCGACAGCGGCATCGACCCCAAGGGCATCGGTCGTGCCGTGTTCAACATGGCGAGGGGCGGCCAGACGCAGGGTGGTTCCACCATCACTCAGCAGTACGTCAAGAACGCCATGCTCAACGACCAGTCGCAGACGCTCTCACGCAAGTTCAAGGAGATCTTCGTCGCGATCAAGGTCGGGGCCACCGTGGACAAGCGCGACATCATGGCCGGCTACCTGAACTCCGCGTACTACGGCCGCGGGGCGTACGGCCTTCAGGCGGCCGCGCGCGCGTACTTCAACAAGGACGCCAAGGACCTGAAACCGGGCGAGTGTGCCTTCCTGGCCGCGATGCTCAAGGGCGCGACCTACTACGACCCCGCGGGCGCGACCTCGATCGACCCGGCGGCCACGCCCGAGGACAACAAGAGGCGGGCCCTGCGACAGATGCAGGACACCCTCACCAAGATGGTCGAGTACGGCCATCTGAGCGCCACGGAACGGGCCAAGTACAAGACGCTGCCCAAGCTGGAGAACCCCAGGTCGAACACGCAGCTGAGCGGCCAGATCGGCTATCTCGTCGACCTCGCCAAGGGGTACGTCGTCAACAACACGGAGATCACTGCCGACAAGCTGCAACAAGGCGGCTACCAGATCCACACGACCTTCGACCGGAAGAAGGTCGACAAGCTGGAGAAGGCCGTCAAGAAGGTGTACAAGGCGAACATCGACCCCAAGAAGCGCCCGAGGACCGACACGCACGTCCAGTTCGGCGGGGCCTCGGTCGACCCGGAGACGGGCGCCATCGTGGCGGTCTACGGCGGTGAGGACGCGACGAAGCACTTCACGAACAACGCCGACGCCACGGGTGCCCAGGTGGGCTCGACGTTCAAACCGTTCGTGCTGGCCGCGGCCATGCAGGACGGCGTCCGTAATCCCAGTCTCGGAGAGACACAGGCGCAGGACGAGCGCACGCAGGTCTCCCCCAAGAGCCGCTTCAGCGGTCAGAACAAGCTCAAGATCAAGAATTACGACGGCACGGTCTGGACGAACGAGAAGGACCAGGAGTGGCTCCAGGTCAATGACGGCCAGGAGTCCTACGGCAGCCCGCCCGACTATCTGATCGATCTTCGCGAGGCGATGCGTTGGTCGGTGAACTCCGCCTTCGTGCAGCTGGGCATGGACGTGGGTCTGGACAAGGTCAAGCAGGCCGCCACCAACGCCGGCCTGAAGGAGAACAGCCTGGGCGGCGCCACCTTCCCGTCCTTCTCCATCGGCATCTCCGACCCCAGTGCCATCCGTATGGCGGGCTCGTACGCCACCTTCGCCGCCAGCGGAAAGCAGAACGAGCCGTTCTCGGTCACCAAGGTCGAGAACAAGGACGGGGTGCTCTTCAAGCACGAGAGCCGGACCAAGCAGGCTTTCACCGAGAAGGTCGCCGACAACGTCACCGACATCCTGAAGACCGTGGTGGAGAAGGGCACGGGCACCAACGCCCAGTTGCCGGGCCGTGAGGTGGCCGGCAAGACCGGTACCACGGACGGCAACAAGTCGGCCTGGTTCGTCGGCTACACCCCACAGCTGTCGACCGCGATCAGCATGTTCCGGCTCGACGACGACGAAAGCAACAAGTCGCGGGAATTCCTGAAGATGTTCGGAACGGGCGGCCAGGAGAAGATCCACGGCGCCTCGTTCCCGGCCGAGATCTGGCACGACTACATGCTGGAAGCGCTCAAGAACGTGCCGGCGAAGGCCTTCCCGACGCCCGAGCCCATCGGCGAGATCGTCAACGCCGAGCCCAGCCCCACACCGACTCCTTCGGCCACCGAGACCGAGGAGGAGAGCCCGACTCCCTCGCCCACGCCCAGCCGGACCGAGCCCAGCCCGACGCCCACGCCGACCCGGACTCGTTGTGGTTTCTTCGGCTGCGGCGACAACGGCGGTCAGACGGGCGACGGCGGCACGGACGGTGGCATCACCCCGGAGCCTTCACCCAGCGACACGGGTGGTGACGACAGTGGCAGCGGAGGCAGCAACCGGGGCAACGGCAACGGAGGCGGCTTCTTCGGGGGCACGAACAATTAGCCGCTTCGCCATCCGGCGAGGGCGTTTCACGTGAAACAAGGGCCGCCGCACCCACCCGGTGCGGCGGCCCTCCGCTTCTTCCCGGACACGTACGGCAGGATGTGCCCCATGCCCAGTGCTGAACCCACGCAAGCGAGCGCACACGAACCCGACCCGGTGCGGCCCACCAAGGAGGACGAGGTCGCCACGGCCGGCAGTGAGCTGATCGGCGGCCCGGTCGGTCGACGCGCCCTGCTCGGGACGTCCTGGTGGACCCCGGTACGGGTCGTCGCGCTCGTCGCGATCGGCATGTTCGCCCTCGGCCTGGTCCAGAAGGCGCCCTGCTACCACGGCGCCTGGTTCTTCGGCGCGAGCTCGCAGTACACAAAGGCCTGCTACTCGGACATCCCGCACCTCTACCAGGGGCGCGGCTTCGCCGACGGCCTCGTGCCCTACTTCGACAAGCTCCCCGGCGACATGCCGTACCTGGAGTACCCGGTGCTGACCGGACTGTTCATGGAGGTGGCCTCCTGGCTGACCCCGCACAGCGGCAGCATCCAGCACCAGGAGCAGTGGTACTGGATGGTCAACGCCGGGATGCTGATGGTGTGCGCGGCCGTCATCGCCGTCTGCGTGGCCCGTACGCACGCCCGGCGGCCGTGGGACGGTCTGCTGGTCGCCCTGGCACCGGCCTTCGCGCTGACCGCCACCATCAACTGGGACCTGCTGGCGGTCGCCCTGACGGCCGCCGCGATGCTGATGTGGTCCCGGGGACGTTCGCTCGCCTTCGGCGTCCTGCTGGGGCTCGCCACGGCCGCCAAGCTCTACCCCGTCTTCCTGCTCGGCCCGCTGTTCCTGCTGTGCTGGCGTGCGGGGAAGTGGCGCGACTTCGGCAAGGCCCTGGCGGGCGCGGTCGTCGCCTGGCTGGTGGTGAACCTGCCGGTGATGGCCTTCGCCGAGGACGGCTGGTGGCAGTTCTACAGGTTCAGCCATGACCGGGGCGTCGACTTCGGATCCTTCTGGCTGATCTGGGCCCAGAACTCCAGCAACCCGCCCAGCACCGACTTCGTCAACACCACGGCCACGCTGCTGGTGGTGCTGTGCGCCCTCGGCATCGCGGTGCTGACACTGTCCGCCCCGCGCCGCCCGCGCTTCGCCCAGCTCGCCTTTCTGATCGTCGCGGCCTTCATCCTCACCAACAAGGTCTACTCGCCGCAGTACGTCCTGTGGCTGGTCCCGCTGGCCGTGCTGGCCCGCCCCAAGTGGCGGGACTTCCTGATCTGGCAGGCCTGCGAGGTGGCGTACTTCCTCGGGATCTGGATGTACCTCGCGTACACGACCAGCGGCGATGCCCACAAGGGTCTGCCGACCGACGGCTACCACTGGGCGATCGCCGTGCATCTGCTGGGCACGCTGTACCTGTGCGCGGTCGTCGTACGCGACATCCTCATGCCGGAGAGGGACGTGGTGCGCCGCGCCGGCGACGACGACCCCTCGGGCGGCGTACTCGACGGCGCCGAGGACGTCTTCGCCCTCGGCACCCGCACTCCTTCACCACGTGACCTGACCCACGTCGGCGCACCACAGGTGGAGTGGGGCGGCCAGAGCACGGACGCACCCCAGGACGGTTCGCCCTGAGCGAACAGAGCTCGCTCAGGGCGAACATGCGGAAGGCCGTACACGGCAGTGACCGTGTACGGCCTTCCGCATGAGAAGGGGGCTCAGTGGTCCACGAGCCGGTCGAACTGCGTGGTGGTGTGCCGCAGATGCGCCACCAGTTCGTCACCGACCTTGGGCTCCTGGGCGTCCGTGGGGATGAACAGGATCGACACCTGCATGTGCGGTGGCTCAGCGAACCAGCGCTGCTTGCCGCTCCAGACGAACGGGGAGAGGTTCCGGTTCACCGTGGCAAGGCCGGCGCGGGCGACGCCCTTGGCCCTCGGCATGACGCCGTGCAGCGCCTTGGGGGCCTCCAGGCCCACGCCGTGCGACGTACCGCCCGCCACGACCACCAGGAAGCCGTCCGAGGCCGCCTTCTGCTGGCGGTAGCCGAAGCGGTCGCCCTTGGCGACCCGCGTGACGTCCAGGACCGAGCCGCGGTACTCGGTGGCCTCGTGATCCCCCAGCCACAGCCGCGTGCCGATCCGGGCACGGAAACTGGTCTGCGGGAACTGCTGCTGCAGCCGGGCGAGTTCGTCCGCCTTGAGATGGCTGACGAACATCGTGTGCAACGGCAGCCGGGCCGCGCGCAGCCGGTCCATCCAGCCGATGACCTCCTCCACCGCGTCCGAGCCGTCGGTGCGGTCCAGCGGCAGGTGGATGGCGAAGCCCTCCAGCCGGACGTTCTCGATGGCGGCGTGCAGCTGCGGCAGGTCCTGCTCGCTGACACCGTGCCGCTTCATCGAGGACATCACCTCGATGACGACACGGGCCCCGACAAGGCCGTACACCCCGTCGACCGACGACACCGAGCGGACCACCCGGTCGGGCAGCGGCACCGGCTCCTCGCCGCGGCGGTACGGCGTGAGCACCAGCAGGTCGCCGCTGAAGAAGTCCTTGATGCGCGCGGCCTCGTACGTCGTGCCGACGGCGAGGATGTCCGCGCCCAGCCGGGTGGCCTCCTCCGCCAGCCGCTCGTGCCCGAAGCCGTAGCCGTTGCCCTTGCAGACCGGGACGAGTCCCGGGAACTGCTCCTGCACGTGCTTGTGGTGCGCCCGCCAGCGCGCGGTGTCGACGTAGAGCGTGAGCGCCATGGCCGGACCTGGAACCTTTCTCGTGGCTGCGGTGTATCAGAAGTATGGAAGTTGTCGACCGAGTCGAAGCGAAGAGCGTCAGGTCAGCGACGCGACATGTAGATGTCGAGCGCCTTGTGGAGCAGCTTGTTCAGCGGGAAGTCCCACTCGCCGAGGTACTCGGCGGCCTGCCCGCCGGTGCCGACCTTGAACTGGATCAGGCCGAAGAGGTGGTCGGTCTCGTCCAGCGAGTCGGAGATGCCGCGCAGGTCGTAGACCGTGGCACCGAGCGCGTAGGCGTCGCGCAGCATCCGCCACTGCATTGCGTTCGAGGGCCGGACCTCCCGGCCGATGTTGTCGGAGGCGCCGTAGGAGTACCAGACGTGGCCGCCGACGATCAGCATGGTCGCCGCGGCCAGGTTCACACCGTTGTGCCGGGCGAAGTACAACCGCATGCGGTTGGGGTCCTCGGTGTTGAGGGCTGTCCACATGCGCTGGAAGTACGACAGAGGGCGGGGCCGGAAGTGGTCGCGCACCGCGGTGATCTCGTACAGCCGCTGCCATTCCTCGAGGTCCTGGTAGCCGCCCTGGACGACCTCGACACCGGACTTCTCGGCCTTCTTGATGTTGCGACGCCACAGCTGGTTGAAGTTCTTGTGCACCTCTTCCAGGGACCGGTTGGCCAGCGGTACCTGGAAGACGTAGCGGGGCTGGACGTCACCGAAGCCGGCGCCCCCGTCCTCACCCTGCTGCCAGCCCATACGGCGCAGCTTGTCGGCGACCTCGAAGGCGCGGGGCTCGATGAAGTCGGCTTCCAGGTCGCGCAGACGCTTGACGTCCGAGTTCTGGATGCCCTTCTTGATGGTCTCGGCGTTCCAGCGGCGGATGACCACCGGCGGGCCCATCTTCACCGAGAAGGCGCCCTGTTGCTTCAGATGCGCCAGCATCGGCTGGATCCAGTCGTCGAGGTTCGGCGCGAACCAGTTGATGACCGGACCCTCGGGCAGATAGGCGAGATACCGCTTGATCTTGGGCAGTTGGCGGTACAGGACGAGACCCGCACCGACCATCTCGCCGGTGCGGTCGTCGAACCAGCCCAGGTTCTCCGGGCGCCACTCCGACTTGACGTCCGCCCAGGCCGGGACCTGCATGTGACTCGCCGCGGGCAGGCTCTGGATGTAGGCCAGATGCTGCTCTCGACTGATGGTCCTCAGGGTCAGGCTCATTCGGGGCGCTCCTCGGGCTGGTGTGTCCCCATGGGGTCAGGGGCTCCGGCTCTCGCGCCGAAGCCTACTGCGCCCGGGGAGCGCGCAGACGGGCCGCACGCAACCTTCGCCCTGGCCCGTCGCCCGCCGGGGCGCCGCGCACGGTCGGTGGGGGGCGGCGTCCGCGCAGTCCGGTGAACGCCGCCCGTCAGGAGCGGCCGGGGTGCCCGGGATCAGCTGAAGAAGCCGCCGAAGAGACCGCCGTGCGCCAGGCCGAGGTAGAAGCCGACCGCGGAGGCGCCGAGGCCGAGGATCAGCCCGAAGCGCTGGCGTGTCGTCACCGAGACCCACTGGCCGTACGCGCCGGTGAGGATGCCCACCAGGCCGGCCCAGGAACTCAGCAGGTGCAGACTGTGGAAGAGGAGCCCGGTGATGAAGGCCACCACGCCCAGCACCAGGGTCACCGCGAGCAGGGTGTCCTGGAGCGGGTGGGGCTTGCCGTCCGTGGCGAAGAGGCCGCCGCCGGCGGCGGTGTTCGGTCGCATCGTCTGTGCCATGGGGCACCTCCTGCGAAAGGCGGCGCATCCTAGCGCCGTGCACACCCGTGATGTCCAGGTTGGCGGTCCCTGCGACCCGATTTCAACCGGAAGCGGATGTGCGGGTACTCTGTACGGTCTGCACAGTGTCTGCCCCGGCGGAGCCACGGCGAACCCGGAGAGTGCGTCGGCCGACCCCGATTGTCAGTGACGGCTGATGTAATGCAGGCACTGTTGCGTACGCATCGCAACCCTCCTGCCACGGAACGACCGTGGCCGCTGAGTCCGAAGGAGGTGGGTTCCACATGCGTCACTACGAGGTGATGGTCATCCTCGACCCCGATCTTGAGGAGCGCTCTGTCTCCCCGCTGATCGAGAACTTCCTTTCCGTCGTCCGTGACGGTGGCGGAAAGGTCGAGAAGGTCGATACCTGGGGCCGTCGTCGTCTCGCGTACGAGGTCAAGAAGAAGCCCGAGGGTATCTACTCGGTCATCGACCTGCAGGCCGAGCCTGCGGTCGTCAAGGAGCTCGACCGCCAGATGAACCTGAACGAGTCGGTCCTCCGGACCAAGGTCCTCCGCCCCGAGACCCACTGAGCCCTTCCGCTCAGCCGGCCTCGGGATTCGAGTAGCAGCACAAGCAGCCAGAGCAGCACACCCGCCGAGAGGTTCCCCATGGCAGGCGAGACCGTCATCACGGTCGTCGGCAATCTTGTCGACGACCCCGAGCTGCGCTTCACCCCTTCCGGTGCGGCGGTCGCGAAGTTCCGCGTCGCGTCCACGCCCCGCACCTTCGACCGCCAGACGAACGAGTGGAAGGACGGCGAGAGCCTCTTCCTCACCTGCTCGGTCTGGCGCCAGGCGGCGGAGAACGTCGCCGAGTCGCTCCAGCGAGGCATGCGCGTCATCGTGCAGGGGCGGTTGAAGCAGCGGTCCTACGAGGATCGTGAGGGCATCAAGCGCACGGTCTACGAGCTGGACGTCGACGAAGTCGGCGCCAGCCTGCGCAACGCCACGGCCAAGGTCACCAAGACCACCGGCCGCGGTGGCCAGAGCGGTTACGGCGGCGGCCAGGGTGGCGGCGGCTGGGGCGGCGGCCCCGGTGGCGGCCAGGGCGGCGGCCAAGGCGGTGGCCAAGGCGGTGGCCAGGGCGGCGCTCCTGCCGACGACCCGTGGGCGACCGGTGCTCCCGCCGGTGGCGGCCAGGGTGGCGGCGGCTGGGGCGGCGGCTCCGGCGGCGGTGGCGGCTACTCGGACGAGCCCCCCTTCTAGGTCCCCGGACCGAGGGCGGGTCGTACCCACACTTCTTGATCACACAGGAGAAACACCATGGCGAAGCCGCCTGTGCGCAAGCCTAAGAAGAAGGTCTGCGCTTTCTGCAAGGACAAGGTCACGTACGTGGACTACAAGGACACGAACATGCTGCGGAAGTTCATTTCCGACCGCGGCAAGATCCGTGCCCGCCGCGTGACCGGCAACTGCACGCAGCACCAGCGTGACGTCGCCACGGCCGTCAAGAACAGCCGTGAGATGGCGCTGCTGCCCTACACCTCCACTGCGCGCTAAGGGAAGGGTGAGCCACTCATGAAGATCATCCTCACCCACGAGGTCTCCGGCCTCGGTGCCGCAGGTGACGTCGTCGATGTCAAGGACGGTTACGCCCGCAACTACCTGGTCCCGCGGAAGCTCGCGATCCGCTGGACCAAGGGCGGCGAGAAGGACGTCGAGCAGATCCGTCGTGCTCGCAAGATCCACGAGATCCAGACCATCGAGCAGGCCAACCAGGTCAAGGCCCAGCTCGAGGGTGTGAAGGTCCGCCTGTCGGTCCGTTCCGGCGACTCCGGTCGTCTCTTCGGCTCCGTCACCCCGGCCGACGTCGCCTCGGCGATCAAGGCTGCCGGCGGTCCCGAGGTCGACAAGCGTCGCATCGAGCTGGGTGCGCCGATCAAGACCCTGGGCGCCCACGAGACGTCCGTGCGTCTGCACCCCGAGGTTGCCGCCAAGGTCAACATCGAGGTCGTCGCGGCCTGACCGCCGCACGCGGCTTGAGCAGTCGGCGAAGGGGCCGCACCCGTCAAGGGTGCGGCCCCTTCGCGTGGTCGGCGCGCTGTGGTGCGAGAAGCGGCGTTTCACGTGAAACGGTCAGCGCGTCGCTCCCGTGACGACCCAGCGGCCCGAGCGGGAGCGCAGCCACAGGGTCAGCATGCGCACGGTCATCATCAGTGCCATGGCCGCCCAGAGCATGGTGAGTCCGCCTCCAAGAGTGGGAACGAGCAACGCCACCGGGGTGAAGACCGCCAAGGTGACCAGCATGGCTCCGGCGAGATACGGTCCGTCTCCAGCACCCATCAGCACACCGTCCAGGACAAAGACGATGCCGCAGACCGGCTGGGAGAGTGCCACCACGAGCAGGGCGGGCAGCGCGGTGTCCTTAACGGCGACGTCGCTGGTGAAGAGGGACAGAAAGAGCGGGCGGCTCAGGAGCACGAGGAGCCCGAGGCAGAACCCGACGGCTGTGCCCCACTGCACCATGCGCCGGCAGGCTTCCCTGGCGCCTGCGGCGTCCTCGGCGCCCAGACAGCGGCCGATGATGGCCTGTCCGGCGATCGCGATGGCGTCGAGGGCGAACGCGAGCAGACTCCACAAGGACAGGATGATCTGGTGAGCGGCGATGTCCGTGTCACCGAGGCGGGCCGCCACCGCCGTGGCGATCAGCAGGATCGCGCGCAGGGAAAGCGTACGGACGAGCAGGGGAACACCGGCCTGCGCGGACGCCCTGATACCGGCCGCGTCGGGGCGGAGAGAGGCGTTGTGTTTTCGGGCTCCGCGGACGACCACGGCAAGGTAGACGGCCGCCATGCCGCACTGGGCGATGACAGTGCCCCAGGCCGAGCCCGCGATGCCGAGCCCGGCACCGTAGACGAGACCGGCGTTCAGGACCGCGTTGGCGATGAAACCCGCGACGGCCACATACAGCGGTGTCCGGGTGTCCTGCAGTCCGCGCAGGACACCGGTGGCGGCCAGAACGACGAGCATGGCCGGAATGCCCAGCGAGGAGATACGCAAATAGGTGGTCGCGTACGGAGCCGCGGTCTGCGAGGCACCGAAGAGGTCCACCAGAGCGGGGGCGGTGGGCAGCACGACCGCGATCATGGCGCCGCCGAGCAGCAGCGCCAGCCAGATGCCGTCCATGCCCTGGCGGATGGCGGCCTGGAGATCACCCGCACCGACGCGGCGGGCGACGGCCGCCGTGGTGGCGTAGGCGAGGAAGACGAAGACGCTGACGGCGGTCATCAGGAGGGCCGAGGCGACGCCGAGCCCGGCGAGCTGCGCCGTGCCGAGATGGCCGACAATCGCGCTGTCGGTCATCACGAAGAGCGGCTCGGCGACGAGTGCGCCGAAGGCTGGAACGGCCAGTGCGACGATCTCTCGGTCGTGCCGGCGCCGGGTGACCGTGCGGCGTGCGGGGGCCTGTGTCATGAGCGCCAATCTAATCGTCCACAGGTAAGAGATGCAAAGGCATGGAGACCCTTACTTCAGCTCTTGTGGCGTTCGCTTGTGCGTACCGCCTCAAGCGATCTTGATCCAACTGGGGAAGTTTTTCTCCTGCACAGCCGGTGGATGGGAAAGCAGCAGGTCAGAAGCGCCCCGCAGCAGGTTTCGAGGGCTTGTTCACAGCGCTGTCCACCGAGTCGTGCACAGGTTTGGAGGAGTTCTCCACAGCATCCGGGCGCTCGTCCACATGGCCTGTGGATAACCAGATTGGCTGACGCCCCTCGGGGGCCTACCGTGGTCCGGCGCCCGCTCTGTTCGTCGGCCTTCCAAACCGTCGTAAACCTGACGCGCCCAAAGCGGAGGTGGGCCCCTCATTTGTCAGTGCCGCCCCTTAGAAAAGAGGGGCACGGCGAGGTCCGCTCGGCGGACGGGAGGAGGTTGCTCGGTGAGCATTTCCGAGCCCTTGGACGACCCGTGGGCCGACAGAGGACCCAGTGATCGTCCGTCCGCCTCCCGACGCCTCGACTCGGCTCCCGGCCGCGACGAGCAGCACGACCGCGGCCAGGACCGCGGCGCGTGGGACGACGGGGGCTCCTCCTTCGAGCGACTGCCCCCGCAGGACCTGGACGCCGAGCAGTCGGTTCTCGGTGGAATGCTCCTGTCCAAGGACGCCATCGCCGATGTCGTGGAGATCCTCAAGGGCCACGACTTCTACAAACCGGCGCACGAGACGATCTACCAGGCGATCCTCGACGTCTACGCCAAGGGTGAGCCCGCCGACCCCATCACCATCGCCGCCGAGCTCACCAGACGCGGCGAGATCAACAGGGTGGGCGGTGCCTCCTACCTCCACTCGCTCGTGCAGACCGTGCCGACGGCGGCGAACGCCGCGTACTACGCGGAGATCGTCCACGAGCGTGCGATCCTGCGCCGCCTCGTCGAGGCCGGTACGCGCATCACGCAGATGGGGTACGCGGCCGACGACGATGTCGACGAGATCGTCAACCGTGCCCAGGCCGAGGTCTACGCGGTCACCGAGCAGCGCACCAGCGAGGATTACCTGCCGCTGGGCGACATCATGGAAGGCGCGCTCGACGAGATCGAGGCGATCGGTTCGCGCAGCGGCGAGATGACCGGTGTGCCCACCGGATTCACCGACTTCGACTCGCTGACGAACGGTCTGCACCCGGGCCAGATGATCGTCATCGCAGCGCGCCCCGCGATGGGCAAGTCGACGCTCGCGCTGGACTTCGCGCGGGTGGCGTCGATCAAGCACAACCTGCCCAGCGTGATCTTCTCGCTGGAGATGGGGCGCAACGAGATCGCGATGCGTCTGCTGTCCGCCGAGGCCCGCGTCGCCCTGCACCACATGCGCTCGGGCACGATGACCGACGAGGACTGGACGCGGCTGGCCCGCCGGATGCCGGACGTCTCGGCCGCCCCGCTCTACATCGACGACTCTCCGAACCTGTCGATGATGGAAATCCGCGCCAAGTGCCGGCGCCTGAAGCAGCGCAACGATCTCAAGCTGGTCATCATCGACTACCTGCAGCTGATGCAGTCCGGCGGCTCCAAGCGCGCCGAGAGCCGGCAGCAGGAGGTCTCGGACATGTCCCGCAACCTCAAGCTGCTGGCCAAGGAGCTGGAGCTCCCGGTCATCGCGCTCTCCCAGCTCAACCGTGGCCCCGAGCAGCGCACGGACAAGAAGCCGATGGTCTCCGACCTGCGTGAGTCGGGCTCCATCGAGCAGGACGCCGACATGGTCATTCTGCTGCACCGCGAGGACGCCTACGAGAAGGAGTCGCCGCGCGCCGGTGAGGCCGACCTGATCGTCGCCAAGCACCGCAACGGCCCGACCGCGACGATCACGGTCGCCTTCCAGGGTCATTACTCGCGGTTCGTGGACATGGCGCAGACCTGAGCGGCGGCGTCCCGTGGTCCGCCACGCCCTGCCGCCGTGTCCGCCGGAAATGCGCTCGACGTGCGCGGACGCACCGGATGGACTGGGGGCATGACGACTTCTCAGGATGAATTGCTTCCCGGTACGCGCCGGGCGCTGTCGCACCGGATCGCCGTGGCACAGACCGAGGGGCGGGCACCGTCGCTCGTCGCCGCGGTCGTGCGCGAGGGGCGGACCGTCTGGCATGGCGCGCGGACATCGGTGGAGGGCCACGGACCGGACGAGAACACGCAGTACCGGATCGGCTCGATCACCAAGACCTTCACCGCCGTGCTCGTGCTGCGGCTGCGCGACGAGGGTGTCCTGGACCTGACGGACCCGCTGGAGAAGCATCTGCCGGGCACCGGTGTGGGGGAGGCCACGATCGCTGACCTGCTGGCGCACACGGGAGGGCTGGCCGCCGAGTCGCCCGCGCCGTGGTGGGAGAGATCGCCCGGAGCTCTGCGCCCCGAACTCGCCGACGTACTGGGCGAGGAGCCGCTGCGGCATCCGGTCGGCCGGCGGTTCCACTACTCGAATCCCGGCTACACCCTGCTGGGCGCGCTCGTCGAGGAGGTGCGCGGCGTCGACTGGGAGGAGGTCCTTCGGCGGGAAGTGCTCGAACCCCTGGGACTGAACCGCACGGGCGCTCACCCCGAGGCGCCGTACGCGGATGGCTGGGCGGTGCATCCCTGGGCCGATGTGATGCTGCCGGAGCCTGCCGAGGACCTCGGCCGGATGGCTCCGGCCGGGCAATTGTGGTCCACTACAGGGGATTTGGCTCGCTTCGCCGCCTTCCTCGCCAAGGGGGACGAGCGGGTTCTGAGCGCCGAGTCGCTCTGGGAGATGCGGACTCCGGCGGCTCCCTCACAAGCGGCGGATGTGGCCTCCGGGTACGCGTACGGCCTGGGGCTCGAACTGCGGCGGTGGGGCGACCGGCTCCTCGTGGGGCACAGCGGGTCGCTCCCGGGTTTCCTGGCCTCGCTCACCATCGATGTGGAGGCCGACGTGGCCGCGGTCGTGCTGGCCAACTGCACGTCCGGCCCGCTGCCTGTCACGGTGGGGGCCGACCTCGTGCGTATCGTCGCCGACGCGGAGCCGCGGATTCCCGAGCCCTGGCGGCCACTGCGGGAGATCGACCCGTCGGTACTGGAGCTGGCGGGGCAGTGGTACTGGGGGACGTACGGCTTCGGCCTGCGGCTGACCGCCGACGGACTCCTCTCGCTGGAACCGCTGTCCGGCAGCGGCCGGCGTTCACGGTTCCGGGCGAACGGTGACGGAACCTGGACGGGGCTGGAGGGCTACTACGCCGGTGAGGTGCTGCGGGCGGTGCGGCGGCCGGACGGGTCGGTGGACCACCTGGACCTCGGGTCGTTCGTGTTCACACGCCAGCCGTACGACACGGAGGCTTCCGTGCCCGGTGGCGTGGATCCGGAGGGGTGGCGGGGCACCGGTCGGTGACCGGGGATTCACAGCCGCAGTTTGAAGCCCAGGTGCGAGGCTTCGAAGCCCAGTCGTTCGTAGAAGCGGTGGGCGTCGGTACGGGTTCGGTCCGATGTCAGCTGCACCAACTGGCAGCCGTGGTGTCGTGAGGCGTCGATGGCCCACTCGATGAGCTGCGTGCCCAGGCCGCTGCCGCGCTCGTCGGTGTGGACGCGGACGCCTTCGATGATCGACCGGGTGGAGCCGCGTCGGGACAGGCCGGGAATGATCGAGAGCTGGAGCGTGCCGACGACGCGGTCCTCGCGCACCGCGACCATCAGGTGCTGGTGAGGATCGGAGCTCAGCCGCTCCAGCGCGGCCAGATACGGCGCGAGGTCGTCCGGGGACTCGCGCTGCGCACCCAGCGGGTCGTCGGCGAGCATGCCGACGATGGCGGGCACGTCGTCGGCGACAGCCGGCCGTATCTCGAAATCTGTCATGTCCCGTACTCTATGGCACGGTTGGGGCCTGTACCGGAGCGTGTGTGTGCACAACGCTCGTCCGTGGCGGCTTCCTCAGCCCGCCGCCACGGTGAGTGGGGCGAAGCGTCGGCTCCAGTCCCCGGGGAGTTCCGCGATGCCGTAGGTCATGACGGCGTTGCGAGTCACGGGCGTCGGCCCGCGTTCCTTCAGCCAGGTCAGCAGTTCCTCGTGGCGTACGTCGATGTCCGTGCGCAGTGGGCGGCTGGTGTGGGCGGCGAGAGAGGCGAGCAGGGCCTTGGCCGTCTCGGTGTCCCGGGCGATCAGGGGACCCACGACGTGGGTGTCCATGTTGGGCCAGGCTGCGGCGTAGCCGATGATTCGGCCGTGGTCCTCGGCGACCCGCAGCTGGTCCGCGAACGCGGGAAGCCGGGTGACGAAGGGCGTGCGATCGGCGCCGAAGACCTCCTCGTCGAGCCGGAGGATGCCGGTGAGATCACCGGCGGTGGCCGCTCGCGTGGCGATACAAGGGCGTTGCTCGTCCGGCGTCGGTGTGAAGCGCCCGAGTACCATCTCCGCCCATCCGGTGACCTTGAAGCCCAGCTCCTCGTACAGCGGACGGCCGTACGGCGTCGCGTGGAGCGTCAGGGGCGTGGTGCCCATCGTCGAGATGACGTGGTGCATCAGCCGGCGTCCGATGCCCTGGCGGGCATGTCGTTCGGCGACCAGGACCATGCCGATGGCGCCCAGATCCGGACGGTCCTGCGGTCCGTACCGGGTGAGGACGCACGCGGCGACGAGTCCCCCGTCCGGATCGTCGATGCCGTAGCCCGTCCCGGCTGTCAGGAGGAAGCCCCACTTGTGCTCCTCACGCTGCCACCCTCGGTTCTCGGACAGATCGGCGCAGGCTGTGAGATCGCGAAGCGTCAGACGGCGGATGGGGGAAAGAGCGGGGGAAGAAGTCGACACGCAGGTCAGGCTGTCCGACGGGCACCCTCGGCGTCCAGCCGTTTCGGACCGGACGGACGTGGTTTTGGTCATGCGGTGGTCAGTTGGGCACTCCATGGACAGGTGTGTGGTGTTTCACGTGAAACATCCGCTTCCTCAGCCCAGGTCAGGTGCGTGCATGGCGCGTACGCCCTCGATGTTTCCGTCCAGATAGTGCCGCAGGGACAGTGGAACCAGGTGGACGGAGGCGATGCCGACCCGGGTGAACGGCACCCGCACGATCTCGTACTCGCCGGCGGGATCGTCCACTTCGGGGCCGTGTCGCTGGGAGGTGTCCATGGACTCCAGTCGGCAGACGAAGAAGTGCTGCACCTTCACACCGGTCGCACCGCCGTCCTCGCCGATGTGCTCCACGGTGTCCACGAAACAGGGCACCACGTCGGTGATCTTGGCGCCGAGTTCCTCGTGGACCTCGCGGTGCAGGGCATCGACGACGGTCGTGTCCCTGGGTTCGACTCCGCCACCGGGAGTGACCCAGTAGGGATCGACACCGGGCTTCGTGCGCTTGATCAGGATCAGGTCGTCACCGTCGAGGAGAACGGCACGAGCGGTGCGCTTGACCACGGGTCGGACGGTCATGGGAGAAATGTGGCCCGGCTGGTTCCACGTGAAACATCGCACGACGCCGCAGCCCTCAGGGCAGGGCATTCCGCTGGTGGCTCAGGACCAGTCGGCGGCCGCACGCAGCAGCCACTCGTGAGCCCGCGCGATGTGCGGCATGGCCAGCGTGCCGGTCCGGACGACGAGGAAATAGGTGCGCAGAGGTGGCACCGCCGGTTCGTGGAGGGCCACGACCTTCCCCCGCCCCAGGGCGGCCGCGCACAGATACCGGGGCAGTACCGCGAGTCCGGCGCCCGCCATCACGCAGGCGAGGACCGCACGCAGATCGGGAACGATCACCGTGCCGGACATCGCCGGCCGGGAGTCGAAGACCGAGGCCCAGTAACGGGAGGCGAAGGGCAGCGACTCGTGGACCTCGACCAGGGGAATGGCCTCCAGAGGGGGTACGGCCTTGCGGCGCGGCCTCGTGGAGTCGATCCGCTCGGCCCAGCGCGGGGCGGCGACCAGAACATGTTCCTCGTCGCACAACGGAGCTGCCGTGAGCAGTCCACCGCGCGGCCGGGCCGTGCTGATGGCCAGGTCATGATGTCCGGCGGACAGGCCGTCCAGGGTTTCCTCGGCAGTCCCGAACGAGGTGCGCAGGGCGAATCCCTGCTCGTCGCCGGTCAGCCCGGTCAGCACGGGCAGTGCCCGCTCCGCGGTGAATTCCGGTGGACCGGCCAGATGCAGGGTGCGTAAGGAGGACTCGTCATCGAGGCTGGATTCGGTGATCTCCACCAGGGCGTCGAGATGCGGCGCGGCCTTGTGGGCGAGTTCATCGCCGATGGTCGTGGGCGTCACACCGCGGGCCTGGCGCAGGAACAGGGGGCGGCCCACCTGCCGTTCCAGCGTGCGGATCTGGGAGGTGACGGCCGGCTGGGAGAGACCGAGCAGCGCCGCGGCCCGGGTGAAGGAGCCCGCCCGGTGCACAGTCACGAACGTGCGCAGCAACGCCAGATCCATGGCGCACCC
This sequence comes from Streptomyces triticisoli, assembly GCF_003270085.1. Classification (GTDB taxonomy): domain Bacteria; phylum Actinomycetota; class Actinomycetes; order Streptomycetales; family Streptomycetaceae; genus Streptomyces; species Streptomyces triticisoli. Next base: position 73,855 of record NZ_QFDQ01000029.1, read on the forward strand.
ACCCCTCTCGGTGCCCTTTGCACGGCCCCCGGCCCCGCCCAACTATAAATATGTCGATAGGTCTCTGTCGCTACCGTGATTGGACACTGACATTGGGTCAACTAGCCTTGTACGCGCGGTTCTACGCGCGGGAACCGGAGGGCGGTCCGAGCCACGAGGGGGGAGGCTCGGACCGCCCGCTGTGCGTGACCGGCGGCGTATCGACGTCCGACCGGCGTTCCCAAGGCGGTCAGCGGGCTGATTCTTGCAGCGCTCGCAGCACATCCGCCACCAGATCCTCGGGGTCCTCGGTACCGACGGACATCCGGATGAAGCCCTCCGGCACCGCGTCCCCGACCCAGCGCCCGCGCCGCTCGGCCGTTGAGCGCACCCCGCCGAAGCTCGTCGCGTCGTCCACGAGCCTGAGCGCGTCGAGGAAACGCTCGGCACGCGCGCGCGTGGGCAGCGTGAAGGACACCACACACCCGTAGCGCCGCATTTGCTGTGAGGCGGTCTTGTACGAGGGATCGTCCGGGAGCCCCGGATAACGCAGCCCGGTCACCTCGGGACGTCCGCGCAGCGCCTTGGCGAGTGCCAGGGCGGAGGCGTTCTGACGGTCGACACGCAGCTGCAGGGTGGCGATGGAACGGTGTGCGAGCCAGGCCTCCATCGGCCCCGGGATCGCGCCCACGATCTTGCGCCAGCGGCGTACGGCCGCCATGGCCTCGCCGCCGCGGCCGGCGACGTATCCCAGCAGGATGTCGCCGTGCCCGGTGAGCTGCTTGGTGCCGCTGGCCACCGAGAAGTCCGCGCCGAGCGCCAGCGGCCGCTGCCCGAGCGGGGTCGCCAGGGTGTTGTCGACCGCGACCAGAGCGCCACGCGCGTGTGCCGCCTGAACCAGCCGCCGGATGTCGCAGACGTCGAGCCCCGGGTTCGACGGGGACTCGATCCACAGCAGCCGTGCCCCGTCCAGCGCGTCGAACTGGGCGTCCCCGCCGGTAGGCGCGGTGCGCACCTCGATGCCGTACGCCTGCAGCTGTTCGCCGGTCAGGGGCAGCGCCTGGTAGCCGTCGCTGGGCAGGACCACTGCGTCCCCCGCGCGCAGCTGGGAGAAGAGCACCGAGGAGATGGCGGCCATGCCGGAGGCGAACACCAGCGTCTCCACGCCGCCCTGCCCGGGCGCTTCCAGCTCACCGATGGCGCGCTCCAGCAGGCTCCAGGTCGGATTCTCGTCGCGACCGTAGGTGTAGGGGCCCGTCGGGTCGCCCGGCAGATGGAAGTGGGCGGCGAACACCGGACCCGGAAGCGTCGGCTCGTGCTTGACCGGCTCGGGCAGTCCGGCCCGCACCGCGCGCGTGCCCTCACCGACGCCTGCGGGGAAACGGGACTCCTTCTGAGAATCGTCCAAATCATGCGCAGCGGAATCGTTCATGCCGCCCTGCTTCTTCGTTCGGCCCGTCATCGGTCACTCAGTCCTCGTCCGGCAGGACCATGTGCAGTGCCCAGGAGACGACCGAGATGATCAGGCCGCCGAGGACGGCCGTCCAGAAGCCCTCGACGTGGAAACTCACCTCGAGCTTGCCGCACACCCACGACGTGAGCAGCAGCATCAGCGCGTTGACCACCAGGGTGATCAGGCCGAGCGTCAGGAGGAACAGAGGGAAGGTCAGCACCTTCACCACCGGCTTGACCAGGAAGTTCACCAGGCCGAAGACCAGGGCGACGACGATCAGCGTGCCGACCTTCCGGGCAGTTCCGTCGCCGGTCAGGGCGATTTTGTCGAGCAGCCAGACGGCGACCGCCAGGGCGCCCGCGTTGGCGATCGTCTTGACTACGAAATTCTTCATGTGTCTGATCGTGGCAGACGAGACCGGTGACGAGCGTGGGCGAGGGCGATGAAGGCATTCCGGCTGGACGAACTGGAGGCGGAGCGAGCCGCCAACGAGGGCGCCTACCTTCAGTTCCTGCGGGAGCGGAACATGTCGGTCGGTCTGTACGCGCTCGACGCGGGCGACCACGACCCGCAGAAGCCGCACAACCAGGACGAGGTGTACTTCGTCGTGAGCGGCCGTGCCTCGATCACGGTCGGCCTGGAGACGACCCAGGTGGCGCGCGGCAGCGTGGTCTACGTGCCGGCCGGAGTCGCCCACAAGTTCCACCACATCAGCGAGGATCTGCGGGTCCTGGTGGTGTTCTCTCCCCCGGAAGCCTGAGACGCCGTCTCGGGGTTCCCTAGGGGAACGGTCAGGGGAGGACAAGGGGTGCGAGGGCCCGCCGGTCTCCCCGGCCGTCCTAGCATCGAGTACAGGACATCGAAAGGCCCGCACCGGGGAGTGCGGGACACCGACAGGGCCGGCGCAGGGCCGGTGGAGAGATGAGGACGAGGGCAATGCGAGAGATCTTCGCGGGTCTGCCGTGGTGGGTGAAGTGGATCGCGGTGCCGGTCATCGCCCTGGTCGTCTTCGGCGGCCTGATAGCGAGCGTGGTCGGCTTCGTGATCGGCCTGCTGTTCAAGCTGCTGGTCTTCGTGGCCCTGGTCGGCGGGCTGATCTACATCGTCCGGAAGTTCATGTCGAGCTCGTCCTGACACAGCGACCGGTGAGAGCCGTGGGACACCGGTGACCGGTAACGGGAATCGCCGGTTCCCTCGCGGGAGGGAAGTTTTCCGGACAGTCCGTCTGTGAGCGGTGTCAGGCGGATAAGGTCCGGAAATCGACGCGGGGCAGGTCCCCGCGGGCGGCTTGCACCCCCACCCGTGCTCCCGGCACGGCTGCCCCCCTCGCGCTACGGGAGTGACCCTTGGCCACGGCTGACACCGCACCCGCAGAACGGCACGCGCCCCCCGTACCCCGGGGGCCGTCCCGCTCCACGGCACTCCCGGCGCAGCCGCGCTCATCGCCCCCCGTGCAACAGCCCCGCACCACGGTTCCGGAGCAGCAGCCCCAGACCCTCATCGGGTCCGTGCAGCGCGCGATGCGCCTGCTGGAATCCGTCGCACGGCACGAGCAGGGAGCGCCCGCCAAACAGCTTGCCCGCGAGACGGGTATGGCGCTGCCCACCGCCTACCATCTGCTGCGCACCCTCGTCCATGAGGGCTATCTGTACCGCGACCGGGGCCTGTTCTTCCTGGGCGAGGCGGCCGAGCGGCTGAGCAGCAGCGGGGCGGCGCAGAAACGTCGCAGCACAGTCGTCGAGGCGATGGCGCGGTGGCGGGATGCGATCGGTGCGCCGGTGTACTACGCGATGTACCGCGACGGCGAGATCGAGATCATGTGTGTCTCCGCCTCCGCGACCAACCCGGCGGTCGAGGAGTGGGCCGACTTCCGTGAGACCGGGCACGCGCACGCGATCGGCCAGTGTCTGCTGTCCCAGATGGACGACGGCGCCCGTCGCGACCACCTCGACCGCTATCCCGTACTGTCCCTCACCCCGTACACGATCCATGACGAGCACAGCCTGCTGCGGCGCCTGGAACGGACGTCGCGGATGGAGCCGGTGACCGAGCGGCAGGAGTACGCGCTGGGGACGGTGTGCGCGGCGGTTCCCATCACCATGGGCACCGCGGCGGCCACCATGGCCCTCTCCCTTCCCACTCGCCAGGCCGACCGGCTGCTGCCCGCCGCGCGACAGCTGCAGCGCGAGGTGGGACGGTGCCTGGGCTCCCTGGCGCTCTCTATCAGTATCTGAAAACTCACTCCTTGTGATCTGGTGTGCACGTTCAGCAAGATGCACCAGTGTTACGGGACGGGTTCCCGGCCAGTCGACGGCAAATGACGGGGTAGCGATGCGCGAGTCCGTACAAGCAGAGGTCATGATGAGCTTTCTCGTGTCCGAGGAGCTCTCCTTCCGCATTCCAGTGGAGCTGCGGTACGAGACCTGTGATCCCTATGCCGTGCGGCTGACCTTCCACCTTCCCGGAGACGCCCCGGTGACCTGGGCGTTCGGACGGGAGCTGCTGATCGACGGGGTGGGCACGCCGTGCGGGGACGGCGATGTGCGCATCGCGCCCGCCGACGCCGGCTTGCTCAGCGAGGTCCTGATCCGGCTTCAGGTCGGCGGTGACCGGGCGCTGTTCCGCTCCTCCACGGCGCCGCTGGTGGCGTTCCTGGACCGCACGGACAAGCTGGTGCCGCTGGGCCAGGAGGGCGCGCTGGCCGACTTCGACGCCCACCTCGACGAGGCTCTGGACCGCATCCTGGCGGAGGAGCAGAGCACAGGCTGAAGCGTTACGGCACCGGCTGCACGGATGCTGATGTACCGCTTCGCTTGATCGCGTCCCGCAAGAGTGCAGGAACGGTTCGCCGACCGGGCGCCGACCCCCGCACCGGGTCACCGCTTGCGGCGCCTGCCCCGCCCGCCGCGCGCCGGAGCGGGCACGGCGGCCGGCCCTCGTCCGCCACGGTCGGCCGAGACCACGAGCGCCGCCAGGGCCGTGGTGACCGGAACGGAGGCGACCAGGCCGATCGAGCCCACCAGCGTGCGCACGATCTCCTCGGCGACCAGCTCACTGTTGGCGACGGTCCCCACTCCGCTCTGCGCGATGGAGAAGAGCAGCAGCAGCGGAAGCGCAGCACCCGCGTACGCGAGGACGAGAGTGTTGACCACCGAGGCGATGTGGTCGCGTCCGATGCGGATGCCCGCGCGGTACAGCCCGCGCCAGCCCATCGAGGGATTGGCCTCGTGCAGTTCCCAGACCGCGGACGTCTGCGTGACCGTCACGTCGTCGAGCACCCCGAGCGAGCCGATGATGACGCCGGCCAGCAGCAGACCGCTCATGTCGATCGACGGATACAGGCCGTGGATCAGCCCGGTGTTGTCGTCGGTGTTGCCGGTGAGCGCGGCCCAGCCGATGAACAGTGAGCCCAGCACGCCGATCAGCATCAGCGAGATCAGTGTGCCGAGCACCGCCACCGACGTACGCGCGGACAGACCGTGACACATGTACAGCGCGATCAGCATGATGGCGCTCGCCCCCACGACCGCCACGGCCAGCGGGTTCGAGCCCTGCAGGATCGCGGGCAGGATGAACAGGTTCAGCACCAGGAAGCTGATGGCCAACGCGATCAGTGCCATGACGCCCCGCAACCGCCCGACGGCCACGACGGCGAGTGCGAAGACGCCGGCCAGCAGTGCCATCGGGAAGCGCCGGTTGACGTCGGCTACCGAGTACTGCAAGTCCCTTGGCGCGGAGGGCTCGTAGGCGACCACGACCTTCTCGCCCTGGTACAACTGGCGGGACTGGTCGGGCCGCACGATCTCGGTGAACGTACGGCCCCTGTCCTTGCCGGTGTCCACCCGAATCGTGGCCTTCTTGCAGCTGCCGGACGCCTGTTGCTGTGCGGAGGAGCCCTCGGCGGTGGAGGCACCGCCGGTCGGTGCGGAGGCGGAGCCGTTCACCGACGTGCAGCTCACCTCGACCACCTGGGCGACTGTGGCCTGCTGCGTCTGCCGGTCGAACCCCAGGCCGGTGCGCTCGTGCGCCGGGGGGCCGCCAGGCCACAGCACGGTGAGACCGACCACCACCGCGGCGGCGAACGGGATCAGGACCGCCGCGATGACCTTGCGGAGGTGCTTGGAGACGGGTGCGGTCGGCCCGTGGCTGTGCGAGTGCCCGTGCCCGCCGCCGCTCCCCGGACCGCGTCCATGCCCGTGTCCGTGGCCGGTATCGGTGGCGTTCTGGCCGTGTCCGAAGTCATGTCCGTGCTGCGGTTCGGGCGGCGGACAGGGGGATTGCTGTGTCGTGCTCACCGCCCGATCATCGCAAGAACGGCGCAGGCCCACTGTTCACCGCGCCACATATGACGCTAGCGTAGAGGCACCTTTGCACACGCGGGAGCTCGGAGCACCGGGCTGAGAGGGCGCTGACCTCCGTCTTTGCGATGTTTCACGTGGAACACGTGATGTTTCACCGTGAAACATCGGCAGACGGACACCGCTGCGTCGACCGCCGAACCTGTTACCGGGTAATGCCGGCGTAGGGAGTAGGTCTCATGACCAACAAGGACATAAGCACGCCTGCCTCCGCGCAGAAGTCCATCGGCTGGCACAAGGGGTACGTGGAAGGCTCACGCCCCGACCTGCGGGTACCGGTCCGTCAGGTGCACCTCACCAACGGGCAGTCGGTCACGCTGTACGACACTTCGGGCCCGTACACCGATCCATTCCTCGACACCGACGTCCGCAGGGGGCTGCCGCCGCTGCGGGAGAACTGGATCGTCGCACGCGGCGACACCGAGGAGTACGCGGGGCGTCCCGTCCGCCCCGAGGACGACGGGATCAAGCACACCTCACCGCGCGGCGGCCTGCGCAACCTCGACGCGGTGTTTCCGGGACGGCCGCGGCAGCCGCGCCGTGGCCGGGAGGGCGGGGCGGTGACGCAGCTCGCGTACGCGCGCCGCGGGGAGATCACGCCGGAGATGGAGTTCGTGGCGATCCGGGAGAACGTCGCTCCCGAGGTCGTCCGCGAGGAGATCGCGGCGGGACGCGCCGTGCTGCCGGCCAACGTCAACCACCCGGAAATCGAGCCGATGATCATCGGCAAGCGGTTCCTGGTGAAGGTCAACGCCAACATCGGCAACTCCGCGGTGACCTCCTCCATCGAGGAGGAGGTGGAGAAGATGACCTGGGCGACCCGCTGGGGCGCCGACACGGTCATGGACCTCTCCACCGGTCGCAACATCCACACCACCCGGGAGTGGGTGCTGCGCAACTCCCCCGTCCCCATCGGCACGGTGCCGCTGTACCAGGCCCTGGAGAAGGTGGACGGCAAGGCCGAGGAACTGACCTGGGAGACCTACAAGGACACGGTCATCGAGCAGGCCGAGCAGGGCGTGGACTACATGACCGTCCACGCCGGCGTGCGCCTGGCCTACGTACCGCTGACCGCGAACCGCAAAACCGGCATCGTCTCGCGCGGCGGCTCGATCATGGCGGCCTGGTGCCTCGCGCACCACAAGGAGTCGTTCCTGTACGAGAACTTCGAGGAGCTCTGCGAGATCCTCGCCGCCTACGACGTCACGTACTCCCTGGGCGACGGCCTCAGGCCCGGCTCCATCGCGGACGCCAACGACGAGGCACAGTTCGCGGAATTGCGCACACTCGGGGAACTCGGCCGGATCGCCAGGCGTTTCAACGTACAGACCATGATCGAGGGCCCGGGACACGTCCCGATGCACAAGATCAAGGAGAACATCGACCTTCAGCAGGAGATCTGCGATGAAGCACCGTTCTATACGCTCGGCCCGCTGACGACCGACATCGCGCCGGCCTACGACCACATCACCTCCGGCATCGGCGCCGCGATGATCGCCTGGTGGGGCACGGCCATGCTCTGCTACGTCACACCCAAGGAGCACCTGGGCCTGCCCAACCGTGACGATGTCAAGACCGGCGTCATCACCTACAAGATTGCCGCTCACGCCGCCGACCTCGCCAAGGGTCATCCGGGTGCGCAGGAGTGGGACGACGCACTGTCCGACGCCCGCTTCGAGTTCCGGTGGGAAGACCAGTTCAACCTGTCCCTCGACCCGGACACGGCACGGGACTTCCACGACGAGACCCTCCCGGCGGAACCCGCCAAGACGGCCCACTTCTGCTCGATGTGCGGCCCGAAGTTCTGTTCGATGAAGATCTCGCAGGACATCCGCCGTGAACACGGCGTCGGCAAGGCAGAGATCGAGGAGGGCATGGCTCAGAAGGCGAAGGAGTTCGCGGCCGCAGGCAACCGGGTGTACCTGCCGGTCGTGGACTGAGCCTTGCCGCGTGCGGGGCGGAAAGACGTGCCGGGGCCCTCGGGGTGAGGGCTCCGGTCACTCCGGCTGGTGGTCCGGGCCTCCGAAGTCCGGGCTGGTGAAGTCGGGGCTGGTGAAGCTCGGGCGAGGGCTCGGGACTCCGTCGTGGGGGCTGCTGAAACCGGGGCGGTCGTAGCCGAGTTGCGGGATGCGGCCGGACGGCGCCGACGGGTCCGTACGGGCCGGCGCGGGGGAGCCGGCGTCGGCGAGTGCGTCGCGCAGGAACGGCAGGATGCCTTGTTCGAGCAGGGCCTCGTGCCAGGCGGCCCTCGCCTGGGCGAGTTCTTCGGCCAGTTCGCCGTGGGGTCCGGTCTCCAGCGAGGCGTTGTTGCGCAGCGCGGTGAGCAGCAGTCCGGCGGCGGCCACGAGGATCGCCACCGCGGTCACGGCGCCGAACACCCAGCCGGTGGTGATCATGGTCTGGGCGAAGGCCTGTGCCGGGTCGAGCATCTTCAGGAGGTAGCCGACGAGAAGGAAGAGGGCGGCGGCTATCCCGGCCAGGACAGGGGCGAGCACCGCCACGACGGCGCCCGCGCCCGCGCCGGTGGCCTCGACGACCCCCTCCGTGGTGGCGACCGGCCCGGTTCCGTCCGGCTCGGCGGAGCCGGACCGGCCGGTGGTGGACAGGGGGGTCGACGCCGGCCGGCGCAGTTCCTCGCGGACCTTGACGTAGTGGTGGTATTCGGTCGCCGCGGCCGCCGTGATCAGAGCAGTGGCGCCCAGTGCCATGGCGCGCAGCTGTTTCGAGTTGAGCCGATGTCCGACAGCGGCCAGTTCCGGACGGTGTGGGGCGGAGCGCAGCGCCTCATCGAGGATCCGCTCGTATTCCTGGCGGTCCTCGCTCAGCAGGTGCTGCGGAACGCTGTTCATGTGCATCCCCCGATGCTCCGTAGGGCTTGGGGCTCGCGCGGCGGCGAGCCGTCGGGCAGAAACGGAGGGGAGCCTGCTACGGATAAGCCGATGGTAGAGCCGTGACGGTGCGCGATGACAGGGGGTTTCCACAAAATGGGTGCCGACCTGCGCGGTCGTCTCCGCAGGGCGTCTGCCCGGTGAACGGTCAGTTTTCCAGGGGAAGTTGCTGGACCAGCAGCTTTCCGGCCATGGTCACGCCGCCGTCCATCGCGATGGCGAGTCCGTCGGCGTAGACGTGCGGTCCCTCCACGATGGGGCCCGCGCTCTCGTCGCCGTCCTCGGAGCCGACTTCGCCCAGCAGATAGGGGATGGGGCTGTGGCCGTGAACGATTCGGGTGCCGCCGTACGTATGGAGCAGGGAGCGTACGGCGTCGGCGCCGCCCTCGTCGCGGAAGGAGAAGCGCTTGGTGAACTTGCGGAACAGCTCCCAGACCTCGTTCACGTCGTTGCGGGTGAGCGTTTCGCGGACGGTGTCGTTGACCTCTTCGATCGAGGCGCCGTAGTCGAGATAGGCGGTGGTGTCGGAGTGCACGAGCAGATAGCCGTCGACCTCCTCGACCGCGCCGAGGCGGGCCATCCACTGCAGGTGGTGGTCCTGGAGGCGGTCCATGTCGGACTTCTGGCCGCCGTTGAGCAGCCAGGCCGCCTGGAAGGTGGCGGTGCCCGCGCCGGAGTTGACGGGGGTGTCGCCGAACCGCTTGGCGCCGAGCAGCAGCAGCTCGTGGTTGCCCATGAGGGCCTTGCAGTAGCCGCCGGCGGCGGCCGCCTCGGCGGACAGCCGCATCACGAGGTCGATCACGCCGATGCCGTCCGGCCCGCGATCGGTGAAGTCGCCGAGGAACCACAGCCGCGTGGTGCCCGCGCACCACTGGCCGGCGGAGTCGATGAGCCCCTTCTCCCGGAGGGCGGCCACCAGCTGGTCGAGGTAGCCGTGCACGTCACCGACGACGTACAGGGGACCTGGGCCGGTGCCGGGCTGTGCGGCGGGTGCGGGGGCAGGGTCGACGGCCACCTGAGCCGTGTCACCGCGGTTGATGACCGGCAGGTCGCGCTCGGTGGGCGTGTACGCGTCGGAGTAACCCTTGTGGGCCGGCCGGGCCGTCTCGGCGGGGGGCATGCTGTGCGTGTACGGGCCGGTCTCGTTGACGTACGCGGGCACCCGGAAGTCGCGCAGCGTTGCCGTGCGCTCCACATCGGGTCCCTGACCGGCCCCCTGAGTCATCGACCCCTCCACCATCGCGCCGCGTCTGCACCGCTTCGGACTGCCTGGTCGCAGCGGCCCGCGGTGTCGTGGGCCCATCATAGGAATGCGGATCGCGCCATGTGATGACCCAGGGGTGGTGAATCGGAGCAGGACTCCGGTTCACCGTGGCTTTCGCCCTGATTGACCGGTCTTCGACGGCCCTGCGGCCGCCTTGCTCTAATGCCCGTCCGATGTGCGTGGTGGGCTGACCGTGCGGCGTTGCGGGCGTCGCTGGGACGAGGTGCGCACGATCAGCTCGGTCGGTATGACCTGCTCGACCGGGTGGTCCGACTCGGCACCTTCGATCGCGTCGATGAGGAGTTGGACGACCGCTGTGCCGATCCGGCGCGGCTTCAGGGACAGCGTGGTGATGGGCGGCTCCGTGCTGGCGTACACGGTGGACTCGCTGCAGCACACCAGCAGCAGGTCCTCGGGGACGCGCAGGCCGTAGCGGCGGGCGGCGGCGAGCAGGTCGGTGCCGTTGGGGTCGAACAGGCCGTAGACGGCGTCGGGCCGGTCGGGGCGGGCCAGCAGCCGGTCGGCGGCGACGGCGCCCGCGCACGGGTCGTGGGCGGGGTAGGCCTCGTAGACCGGGTCCTGGCCGACGCGCTCGCACCAGTGCAGGTAGGCGGTCGTCGACAGGTGGGTGTACGTGTCCGTGGTGGTGCCGGTCAGCAGGCCGATGCGACGGGCGCCGGCCTCGGCGAGGTGGTCGAGGATGCCGAGGACGGCGGCTTCGTGGTCGTTGTCGACCCAGGCGGTGACGGGGAGCGTGCCGGCCGGGCGACCGTCGCTGACCACCGGTAAACCCTGACGGACCAGCTCGCTGACGACCGGGTCCTGGTCGGAGGGGTCGATGACGACCGTGCCGTCCAGGGCGACGTTCGACCACACGTCGTGGCGCGAGGTCGCGGGCAGGATGACGAGGGCGTAGCCGCGGGCGAGCGCGGCCGAGGTGGCGGCCCGGGCCATCTCGGCGAAGTACGCGAACTCGGTGAAGGTGAAAGGTTCATTCCCGTACGTGGTCACGGTCAGGCCGATGAGGCCCGACTTGCCGGTACGGAGGGTGCGGGCCGCGGCCGAGGGGCGGTACCCCAGCCGGTCGGCGACCTCGCGGACATGGCGTCGAGTGGCGTCGGGGAGCCGGCCCTTGCCGTTGAGGGCGTCGGAGACGGTCGTGATGGAGACTCCGGCGGCGGCGGCCACGTCTCTGATGCCCGCCCGGCCCGGCCGGCCGCCTCGGCGTGAGGTTTCCGCGCGGCTCACCTGGTGCTTCCCTGCTGCTGTCATGGCGAGCCGATAGTAGGGCTCATGCGGTGGGGTAGTGCGGACGCATATGCACTCGTTGACAGGCACGTTTCTGCATGGTCATCCAGGGCTGACTTCCTTTGAAACCATGTCAGTTGAGCGATGCGATGCCAGGACCTGACGCGGCGGCACGCATGGACCTGCCGAGCCCTCGATGTTTCGAAGAGGTCTCAACTCACCTTCACGAGGGATGCGCGCCACGGCGTGAGCCACCGGCGCGTAGATATATCTTGACGCGCCCCTCAGAATCGCATGTCTTCGTACGGTGATGCCCCTGATGCCCTCTGATGCCAGTGTGACCCATGAGATCGGAGTTGCCGCACAGGTGATGGCGTCCGACCCATACGCAGCGGCGCCCAATCCTCATAAGGTGTGCAGTATTGGAAGCCGGTGGTGGTCACGAGGAGGACTGCGGTGAGCGAGACGAGCCCGAAGCTGCGTGCCGAGCTGGAGGGTATCCCCACCTACAAGCCGGGAAAGCCCGCCGCGGCCGGCGGCCCGGTGGCGTACAAGCTGTCCTCCAACGAGAACCCCTACCCGCCGCTGCCGGGGGTGATGGAGACGGTGACGGCCGCAGCCTGTTCCTTCAACCGCTACCCGGACATGGCGTGCACGGCCCTGACCAACGAGCTGGCCGAGCGCTTCGGCGTGCCGGCCGCCCACGTGGCCACCGGCACCGGCTCCGTCGGTGTCGCCCAGCAGCTGATCCAGTCCACCAGTGGCCCCGGCGACGAGGTCGTCTACGCCTGGCGGTCCTTCGAGGCGTACCCGATCATCACGCAGATCAGTGGGGCGACCTCCGTGCGGGTACCGCTGACCTCGGATGATGTGCACGACCTGGACGCGATGGCGGACGCCATCACCGACCGTACCCGTCTGGTCTTCGTCTGCAATCCGAACAACCCGACCGGCACGGTGGTGCGGCGGGCCGAGCTGGAACGCTTCCTCGACCGGGTTCCCTCCGATGTGCTGGTGGTGCTGGACGAGGCCTACCGCGAGTTCATCCGCGACCCCGAGGTGCCGGACGGTGTGATGCTCTACCGCGACCGGCCGAACGTCTGTGTGCTGCGCACCTTCTCCAAGGCCTACGGCCTCGCCGGGCTGCGGGTCGGCTTCGCGATCGCCCATGAGCCGGTGGCGGCGGCGCTGCGCAAGACGGCGGTGCCGTTCGGTGTGAGCCAGCTGGCGCAGGAGGCGGCGATCGCCTCGCTGCGGGCCGAGGACGAACTGCTGGGCCGGGTCGGTTCGCTGGTGTGCGAGCGCGCGCGTGTGGTCGACGGGCTGCGGGCGCAGGGCTGGACGGTGCCCGAGACGCAGGCCAACTTCGTGTGGCTGCGGCTGGGGGAGCGTACGGTCGCCTTCGCCGAGGCGTGCGAGCAGGCGGGGGTGGTGGTCCGGCCGTTCCCGGGCGAGGGCGTGCGGGTGACCGTCGGGGAGGCCGAGGCGAACGACATCTTCCTGAAGGCGGCGGAGGCGTTCCGCAGGGAGGTCTGAGCGCCGCGGCCGCCGGGGCGGGCATCGGGATGAGTCCCGGGTGCCCGCCCTGTTTGCTGCCGGCCGACAAGTTGCGCCCAGGGGGTTGACGCAGGAGGGGACCCCCCTTACGAGCTTCGCGGAACGTGCGTCATAATTGCTTGTGAATGTGAACGCGTTCACAAGCGAGTCCGATTGTTGCCTTGTTGTGTAGAACACGCCGGGGCAAACGGCCGCCGCCACCGCGGTGACGTAAGGAGAGTGACGACGTGGACCTGGCTTTGGCGCCGGAGACGCTGGCGCGCTGGCAGTTCGGCATCACGACCGTCTACCACTTCCTGTTCGTCCCCCTGACGATCTCGCTGGCCGCCCTGACGGCCGGACTGCAGACCGCCTGGGTGCGCACGGAGAAGGAGAAGTACCTCAGAGCCACCAAGTTCTGGGGCAAGCTCTTCCTGATCAACATCGCCATGGGTGTGGTCACCGGCATCGTGCAGGAGTTCCAGTTCGGCATGAACTGGTCGGACTACTCCCGCTTCGTCGGCGACATCTTCGGTGCCCCGCTCGCCTTCGAGGCGCTGATCGCGTTCTTCTTCGAGTCCACGTTCATCGGTCTGTGGATCTTCGGCTGGGACAAGCTGCCCAAGAAGATCCATCTGGCCTGCATATGGATGGTCTCGTTCGGCACCCTGGTGTCGGCCTACTTCATCCTCGCGGCCAACTCCTGGATGCAGCACCCCGTCGGCTACCGGATCAACGAGGAGAAGGGCCGGGCCGAGCTCACCGACTTCTGGCTGGTGCTCACCCAGAACACCACGCTCAACCAGGTCTTCCACAGCTTCGCGGCGGCTTTCCTGACGGGCGGCGCCTTCATGGTGGGCATCGCCGCCTTCCACCTCATGCGCAAGAAGCACATCCCCGTCATGCGCACCTCGCTCCGGCTCGGCCTGGTCACCATGGCGGTCGGGGGCCTGCTCACCGCGGTCAGCGGGGACACCCTCGGCAAGGTCATGTACGAGCAGCAGCCCATGAAGATGGCTGCCGCCGAGGCGCTGTGGGAGAGCGAGAGTCCGGCGCCCTTCTCGGTCTTCGCGTACGGGGACGTGGACAAGGGGCACAACAAGGTCGCCCTGGAGATCCCCGGGCTCCTGTCCTTCCTCGCCCACGGCGATTTCAACTCGCCCGTGCCCGGCATCAACGACACCAATGAGGCCCTGCAGGAGAAGTTCGGCCCCGGTGACTACAAGCCCATCGTCCCCGTCGCCTACTGGAGCTTCCGCTGGATGATCGGCTTCGGTATGGCGTCCTTCTCGCTCGCCCTGCTGGGACTCTGGCTCACACGGAAGAGGTTCCTGCTGCCGGCCGCACTGCGCACCGGGGAGGACGAGATCCCGCATCTGGTGCTGCTGAAGAAGCCGATCGGGCCGAGGCTCAGCCGGCTGTACTGGCTCCTGGCGCTCTGGACGATGGCGTTCCCGCTGATCGCCAACGCCTGGGGATGGATCTTCACCGAGATGGGCCGGCAGCCCTGGGTCGTCTACGGCCTGATGCAGACCCGGCACGCGGTCTCCCCCGGCGTGTCCCAGGCCGAGGTCATCACCTCGATGGGCATCTTCACCGCGCTGTACGCCGCCCTGGCCGTCATCGAGGTCAAGCTGCTCGCCAAGTACGTCAAGGCGGGCCCGCCCGAACTCACCGAGGCCGACCTCAACCCGCCCAAGAAGATCGGCGGCGATCTCCGTGACGCCGACAAGCCGATGGCCTTCTCGTACTAGGCCGAGGGAGCCGCACAGTCATGGAACTGCACAACGTCTGGTTCGTTCTGATCGCCGTCCTGTGGATCGGCTACTTCTTCCTGGAGGGTTTCGATTTCGGGATCGGGGTCCTCACCCGGCTGCTGGCCCGCGACCGCGCCGAGAAGCGGGTGCTGATCAACACCATCGGCCCCGTCTGGGACGGCAACGAGGTGTGGCTGCTCACGGCCGGTGGTGCCACCTTCGCCGCCTTCCCCGAGTGGTACGCCACGCTCTTCTCCGGCTTCTACCTGCCGCTGCTGGCCATCCTGATCAGCCTGATCGTCCGGGGCGTCGCCTTCGAGTACCGGGCGAAGCGGCCGGAGGAACGCTGGCAGCGCAACTGGGAGGCGGCGATCTTCTGGACCTCGCTCATCCCCGCGTTCCTTTGGGGCGTGGCGTTCGGGAACATCGTGCGCGGAGTGAAGATCGACTCCGAGTTCGAGTACGTGGGCAACGTCTGGGACCTGCTCAACCCGTACGCCCTGCTGGGCGGCCTGGTCACGCTGACGCTCTTCACCTTCCACGGTGCGGTGTTCGCGGCGCTCAAGACCGTCGGTGACATCCGGGGGCGCGCGCGGCAGCTGGCGCAGCGTGTGGGGCTGGTCACGGCCGTACTGGCTCTGGTCTTCCTGCTGTGGACGCAGGCCGGCAGCGGTGACGGCAAGAGCCTGGTCGCACTGGTCGTCGCGGTCGCCGCGCTGGTCGCCGCCCTGGTGGCGAACCGGGCGGGACGCGAGGGGTGGTCGTTCACGCTGTCCGGCGTCACCATCGTGGCGGCTGTGGCGATGCTCTTCCTGACGCTCTTCCCGAACGTCATGCCGTCCACGCTCAACGCGGACTGGAGCCTGACGGTCACCAACGCCTCCTCCAGTCCCTACACCCTGAAGATCATGACCTGGCTCTCGGTGATCGCCATGCCGATCGTTCTGCTCTACCAGGGATGGACCTACTGGGTGTTCCGCAAGCGGATCGGCACACAGCACATCGCCGAACCCGCGCACTGAGTCCGATGAGGGTGTGTTTCACGTGAAACGCACCCTCGGGGCCGAAGGGCATGTTTCACGTGAAACCGATCGATCCGCGACTTCTCCGTCACGCCCGAGCCACCCGGCTCTTCCTGGTGGCCGTCGTCGGGCTGGGCGCCATCGGCGCGGGGCTGGTCATCGCACAGGCGATGCTCATCGCCGAAGTGGTGGTGGGCGCCTTCCAGCACCGGATGGCGGTCGCCGAGCTCCGGACCCCCCTGCTCCTGTTGGTGGCCGTGGCCTGCGGTCGTGCGCTGGTCTCCTGGCTGACCGAGCTCGCCGCCCACCGGGCGAGTGCGGCGGTGAAGTCGGAGCTGCGCGGGCGGCTGCTGGAACGCGCGACGGCACTTGGCCCCGGCTGGCTGAGCGGGCAGCGGACCGGCTCGCTGGTCGCCCTGGCCACACGCGGAATCGACGCCCTGGACGACTATTTCTCGCGCTATCTGCCGCAGCTGGGACTGGCGGTGGTCGTCCCGGTGGCGGTGCTCGCGCGGATCGTCACCGAGGACTGGGTCTCCGCGGCCATCATCGTGGGCACCCTTCCGCTGATCCCCGTCTTCATGATGCTGATCGGCTGGGCCACACAGTCCCGCATGGACCGTCAGTGGCGGCTGCTGTCCCGACTGTCCGGGCACTTCCTCGACGTCGTGGCGGGGCTGCCGACCCTGAAGGTGTTCGGCCGGGCCAAGGCGCAGGCGGAGTCGATCCAGCGCATCACCGGTGAGTACCGGCGGGCGACCATGCGCACCCTGCGGATCGCCTTCCTGTCCTCGTTCGCCCTGGAACTGCTGGCCACGCTGTCGGTGGCCCTGGTCGCGGTCACGATCGGCATGCGGCTCGTCAGCGGCGACATGGACCTGTACGTCGGGCTGGTCATCCTCGTGCTCGCACCCGAGGCGTATCTCCCGCTGCGGCAGGTGGGCGCGCAGTACCACGCGGCGGCGGAGGGGCTGGCAGCGGCCGAGGAGATCTTCGCCGTGCTGGAGACCCCCGTGCCGAAGTCCGGCACGGGGGCCGCCCCGACGGGCGACCTGTCCTTCGAGCGGGTGAGCGTCCACTACCCCGGGCGGTCCGGAGACGCGGTGAAGGACATGTCCTTCACCGTGCGGCAGGGGGAGACGGTCGCGCTCGTCGGGCCCAGCGGTGCGGGCAAGTCGACGCTGCTGAACGTTCTGCTGGGGTTCGTGCGGCCCACCGCGGGCCGGGTGCGGATCGCGGGAGTCGATCTCGCCGACATCGACCTGGAGCAGTGGCGGTCGCGGATCGCCTGGGTACCGCAGCGACCGCACCTGTACGCCGGGACGATCGCCGAGAACGTACGGCTGGCACGGCCCGACGCGGACGACGCCGCCGTACGCAGTGCGCTGACCGACGCTGGTGCGCTGGAGTTCGTGGACGCGCTGCCCAAGGGAATGGACACCGGGCTCGGCGAGGACGGGGCCGGGCTGTCCGCCGGGCAGCGCCAGCGGCTCGCGCTCGCCCGGGCCTTCCTCGCCGACCGGCCCGTCCTGCTGCTCGACGAGCCGACGGCCGCGTTGGACGGAGCCACCGAGGCGGAGGTCGTGACAGCGGTGCGACGCCTGTCCGCCGGGCGGACGGTGCTGCTGGTGGTGCACCGGCCGGCCCTACTGGAGGTGGCGGACCGGGTGGTGCGCCTCGACGAGGCCGAGTCCCCCGCGCCCGCGCGGGCCGCGGTCCCGAGCGCCGCGACACAGCCGGCGGAAAAGCCGCAGCCGGGACCCACCGCCACCCCGGTCGGACCCGGGGCCGGGACCACGACAGGCGCGGGTGGCGTTCTCGCCCGGGTCCGGGCGATGTCCGGACCCCGGCGCGGCCGTCTCGCCCTCGCCCTGCTGTTCGGCAGCCTCGCGCTCGGCAGCGCGGTCGGGCTGATGGCCACGTCCGGATGGCTCATCTCGCGGGCGTCCCAGCAGCCCCCCGTGCTCTACCTGATGGTGGCCGTCACGGCGACCAGGGCCTTCGGCATCGGGCGGGCGGTCTTCCGGTACGCGGAACGGCTGGTGTCGCACGACGCCGTGCTGCGGATGCTGGCCGATACACGGGTGGCCGTCTACCGGCGGCTGGAACGGCTGGCGCCCGCCGGGCTGCGCCGGATGCGCCGCGGCGATCTGCTCACGCGGCTCGTCGCGGACGTGGACGCCCTGCAGGACTACTGGCTGCGCTGGCTGCTGCCCGCCGGTGCGGCACTGACCGTGTCCGCCGTCTCCGTCGCCTTCACCACCTGGCTGCTGCCCGAGGCCGGTGCGGTGCTCGCTGCCGGCCTGCTCGCAGCCGGGGCGGGCGTCCCCCTCGTCACCGGGGCCGTGTCACGGCGCGCCGAGCACCGGCTCGCCCCCGCACGCGGCGCCCTCGCCACCCGGGTGACCGACCTGCTCACCGGAACCGCCGAACTGACGGTCGCCGGCGCCCTGCCCGCCCGTACCGCCGTGGCCCGGCGGGCCGACGGCGTGCTGACCCGGATCGCCTCGCGCGCCGCCACCGCCACCGCGCTCGGTGACGGACTCACCGCCCTGATCTCCGGGCTGACCGTCGCGGCGGCGGCCCTCGTCGGCGCCCAGGCGGTCACCGACGGGCGGCTGGCCGGTGTGACCATGGCCGCCGTCGTCCTCACCCCGCTGGCCGCCTTCGAAGCGGTTCTCGGCATGCCGCTCGCCGTGCAGTACCGGCAACGGGTGCGCCGCAGCGCGGAGCGGGTGTACGAGGTCCTGGACGCCCCCGAGCCCGTCCGTGAGCCGGAGCGGCCCCGGCAGACGCCCGCCTCCCCTTTCCCGCTCACCGTCGACAACCTGACGGCCCGGCACGCGGGCCAGGACCGGCCGGCACTCGCCGGCGTCGGTCTGACGCTCCAGGAGGGCCGCAGGGTCGCCGTGGTCGGGCCGTCCGGGTCCGGCAAGACCACGCTCGCCCAGGTGCTGCTGCGCTTCCTCGACGCGGAAGCGGGCGCCTACACCCTCGGCGGCGTCGACGCCCACACCCTGGCCGGCGACGACGTACGACGGCTGGTCGGGCTGTGTGCCCAGGACGCGCACCTCTTCGACAGCTCGGTGCGGGAGAACCTGCTGCTCGCGAAGAAGGACGCGACCGAGACCGAACTACGGGACGCCCTGGCACGGGCCCGGCTGCTCGACTGGGCCGACACCCTGCCCGACGGGCTCGACACGCTCGTCGGCGAGCACGGGGCCCGGCTGTCGGGCGGGCAGCGGCAGCGGCTGGCCCTGGCTCGTGCGCTGCTCGCCGACTTCCCTGTGCTCGTGCTCGACGAGCCCGCCGAACACCTCGACCTGGCCACCGCCGACGCGCTCACCGCCGATCTGCTGGCCGCCACCGAGGGCCGTACGACGTTGCTCATCACGCACCGCCTGGCCGGGCTGGAGGCCGTGGACGAGGTGATCGTCCTGGACCGGGGGCGCGTGGTTCAGCGGGGGGCGTACGCGGAGCTGGCCGCGCTGCCGGGACCGCTGCGGCGAATGGCCGAGCGGGAGGCGGAAACCCAGGTGCTGGTGGGGGCGAGGTAGCGGCTCACCCGTGCGCCAGGTCCCGCCGGGTGGGCAGCGCGCCCGTCACAGCCGCTCCCCCAGCATCCGTTCGATCACCGCGGCGACCCCGTCCTCGTTGTTGGCGAACGTCATTCCCGAGGCCGCGGCGATCGCGTCGGGGTGGGCGTTGCCCATGGCGTAGGACCGGCCGGCCCAGGTGAGCATCTCGATGTCGTTCGGCATGTCACCGAAGGCGACGACCTCCTCGTGCGAGATGCCGCGCTCGGCACAGCACAGTGCCAGAGTGCTCGCCTTGGAGACGTCCGGACCGCTGATCTCCAGCAGAGCGCTGGGGCTGGACCGGGTGATCGTGGCGTGCTCGCCGACGGCGAGCCGGGCGACGGTGAGGAACGCGTCCGGGTCCAGGGTGGGGTGGTAGGCGAGGATCTTCAGGATCGGCTGCTCGGTGCCGGCCCCGTCCGCCGCCAGCAACTCCTCGGCGGGTGCCAGGGCGTCGGGTCTCTCCATGTGCAGCTTCGGATAGGCCGGCTCCTGATAGAAGCCGTACGTCTGCTCGACCGCGTACACCGTGCCCGGTACCGCCTCGCGCACCAGCCGTACCGCGTCCAGCGCGCTCTTCCGTGCCAGCTCCCGCACCTTCACGAAGCGGTGGGCGCCGGGACCGCCGTGCAGATCGACCACGGCCGCGCCGTTGCCGCAGATCGCCAGGCCGTGCCCGTGGACGTGGTCGGCGACCACGTCCATCCAGCGGGCCGGACGGCCGGTGACGAAGAAGACCTCGATGCCCGCCTCCTCCGCGGCCGCCAGGGCGGCGATCGTGCGGGGGGAGACCGACTTGTCGTCACGCAGCAGGGTGCCGTCGAGATCGGTGGCGATCAGCCGCGGCGGCAGGGCGGCGGCCGGGGTTTCGGGCTGTCGAGTCGCTGAGGTCACCGTGGCATTGTCCCGCATATGCCCGCACGACCGTGCGACACTCCGCACATTTGAGGGGTTGCCTCGGTCACGTCAGCTGGGCGGGCGCTTCCAGGGCGATCCGCTCGAAGACCTTCTCCTCCGCGGCGAAGTCCGAGTCGGGGATGGGCCAGTGGATCACGATCTCGGTGAAACCCAGCTCTTGGTGGCGGCCTGCGAAGTCGACGAACGCGTCGAGGGACTCCAGCGGCCGACCCCGGTCCGGGGTGAATCCGGTCAGCAGAACCTTGTCGAGCGCGGCAACGTTACGGCCCGCCTCGGCACAGGCGTCCGCGAGCTTCTCGGCCTGAGCGCGGAGGGCCTGAACGGACTGCTCCGGCGTGCCGTTCTCGTACAGCCTGGGGTCACCGGTGGTCACCCACGCCTGCCCGTACCGCGCCGCGAGCCGCAGCCCGCGCGGACCGGTCGCGGCCACCGCGAACGGCAGCCGGGGACGCTGCACACAGCCGGGGATGGTGCGGGCCTCGTGGGCCGAGTAGAAGTCGCCCCTGTAGGACACCGCGTCCTCGGTCAGTAGTCGGTCGAGCAGGGAGACGAACTCGGCGAACCGGTCGGCCCGCTCCCGCGGCGTCCACGGCTCCTGTCCGAGCGCGGTGGCGTCGAAGCCGTTGCCGCCCGCGCCGATGCCGAGCGTGATCCGCCCGCCGGAGATGTCGTCGAGGGAGATCAGCTCCTTGGCGAGAGTGACCGGATGCCGGAAGTTCGGCGAGGTCACCAGCGTGCCCAGCCGCAGCCGGTCGGTCACGGCCGCGGCAGCGGTCAGTGTCGGCACCGCCCCGAACCACGGACCGTTCCGGAAGCTGCGCCAGGACAGATGGTCGTAGGTGTAGGCGGCGTGGAAACCGAGCTGCTCGGCACGGGTCCATGCCGAACGGCCGCCCTCCTGCCAGCGGCGGTACGGAAGGATCACGGTGCTCAGACGCAGACTCATGGGCCCGAGCCTAAGCGCCCGCAAGTGTTTCACGTGAAACCTTCACCGTACGCGGCCGGGTGATCCAGGCCGCCGGCCATGCCGGACCGGGCTCAATGGTGGGTGGGAAACCGCAGGTAGCGAGGTGGCACGGCCTTCGTCAGCCATACCCCGTTGGCGCTGACGCGGAAGACATGACCGTCGCGGTGCATGGCGGCCGCGTCCACGGCGAGCACCACCGGACGGCCGCGGCGGGCGCCGACACGGGTCGCGGTCTCGCGATCGGGTGAGAGGTGCACGTCGTGCCGGTTCATGGGCCGCAGGCCTTCGATGCGGATGGCGGCCAGGCTGCGGGCCACCGTCCCGTGGTAGAGGTACGGCGGCGGGGTCACGGCCGGCAGCGCGAGGTCGACCTCGACGCTGTGGCCCTGACTGGCGCGGATGCGGGTGCCCTCGATCGCGAAGCGCCGCTTGTCGTTGGTGACGACCACATGGTCAAGTTCCTCGCGCGAGATGCGGAAGCCGTGGGCGGCCGCCGCCGCGAGCAGCGTGTCGATCTCGACCCAGCCGCCCTCGTCGAGGGTGAGCCCGATCCTCCCGGGCTGGTGACGGAGGTGTGCGGAGAGGTACCTCGACACCTTCACGGTGCGCCTTTCGTCCATCCGACCAGCCTGCCGGGAGAGACGAACATCACGCAGGTCAATTTCGACCGGGAGGTTTGATCCACAGCCAAGTTGCCTTATCCACAGGAGAATTGACAGAACCTGTGGACAACGGCCGTTGATTCAGGGCGTTGTGCCGGGATCGTCGGCTCCCAGCGGCGGCCGCACCCGCGCGAGCCTGCGCCGCACCCGCGGAGCGAAACGCGTCACCGCGTGGAGGAGACGTGCCTCCGGAGTCACCGGCACCACCGCCTCGTCCCGCACGACCGCGCGCAGGATCGCGTCGGCCACCTTCTCCGGCGGATAGTCGCGCAGCCCGTACAGGCGGGCCGTGCGCTGCCGCAGGCGCTTCTCCTCCTCCGCGCCGACACCCGCGAAGTGCGCCGTCGACGCAATACCGGTGTTGACGAAACCGGGGCAGACCGCCGTGACACCGATCCCCTGCCCGGCCAGCTCCGCGCGCAGGCACTCGCTCAGCATCAGCACCGCCGCCTTGGAAGCGCTGTAGGCGGGCAGAGCCTTCGAGGGCTGGTACGCCGCCGCGGACGCCGTATTGACGATGTGGCCGCCCTGCCCGCGCTCGGCCATGCGCTTCCCGAGGAGCCGGCAGCCGTGGACGACCCCCCACAGGTTGACGTCGAGGACCTTCCTCCAGTCCTCGGTGGTGTGGTCGAAGAACGAGCCGGACAGGCCGATGCCGGCGTTGTTCACCAGCACGTCCACCACGCCGTACTCGGCGGCGACCTTCTCGTCCAGCTTCTCCATGGCCTGCTCGTCGCAGACGTCCACCGGCTCGGCCCGGGCGGTCGGCGCACCGAGCCGCCGGCACTGCTCCGCGGTACGGGCCGCGGCCCCGGCGTCCCGGTCGACGGCCACCACCCGTGCGCCGGCCTCGGCGAAGGCGAACGCCGTGGCCCGTCCGATGCCGCTGCCCGCACCCGTGACCAGCACGAGCTGCCCGGCGAAGCGGTCCGCGTACTTCCCGACGGCGGCGGTCCGCGGCCGTCCGCCCTCGACGGCCGTCACGAAGTCCGTGATCCAGGCCGCCAACTGGTCGGGCCGGGTGCGGGGCACCCAGTGCTTGGCGGGGAGCGCACGGCGCACCAGGTCCGGGGCCCACCGCTCCAGGTCGTCGTACAGGTACTCCGACAGGAAGGCGTCCTTCAGGGGAGTGATGAGCTGCACCGGCACGTGCGCGTAGGCGTCCGGCCGCGGCCTGCGCAGCCGGGCGCGGACGTTGTCCCGGTACAGCCAGGCACCGTGCGCCGCGTCCCGGGGCAGCGACGAGGTCGGGTAGTCGTCACCGGGCGGCTTCCCGACGCGTTCCAGGATCTCGGGCCAGCGCTTGCCGAGCGGGCCGCGCCAGGCCAGTTCGGGCAGCTTCGGCACGTGCAGCAGGTACACGTACCAGGACTTGGCGCCCTGGCCGAGGAGCCGGCCCACCCGGCGCGGGGTGGGGCGCTTGACGCGCGTGCCGATCCAGTGGCCGAAGTGGTCCAGGGACGGGCCGGACACGGACGTGAAGGAGGCGATCCGGCCCTCGGCTCGGTGGACGGTGACGAACTCCCAGGACTGCACCGAGCCCCAGTCGTGCCCCACGAGATGCACCGGCCTGCCGGGACTGACCGCGTCCGCGACCGCCAGGAAGTCGTCCGTGAGCTTCTCCAGCGTGAAGCCGCCGCGCAGCGGCAGGGGTGCGGTGGAGCGGCCGTGGCCCCTCACGTCGTACAGCACGACGTGGAACCGGCCGGCCAGGCGCCGGGCCACCCGGGACCAGACCTCCTTGCTGTCCGGATAGCCGTGCACCAGGACGACCGTCGGCTGCCGGGGATCCCCCAGTTCGGCCACGCACAGCTCGACCCCGTTCGTGCGTACCCAGCGCTCCCGCGCGCCTTCCAGCGGCGTCACGCGCGTCACCTCTCCCGAGACCGTGTGGGACCTTAAGGGTGTGACCCTTAAGGTCCCCGTAATACTCGAGTCTGATGCCAAGACGGCTCTCGGGTCTGACGACGTGCGGGGCGCGGGTCACTACCGTCGGGGGCGTGACTGTGATCGCGACCGAAAGCCTGAGCAAGCGGTTCCCCAGGGTGACCGCTCTTGACCGGCTCTCCGTGGACGTCGGACCCGGTGTGACCGGACTCGTCGGCGCCAACGGAGCCGGCAAGTCCACACTCATCAAGATCCTGCTGGGTCTGTCCCCCGCCACCGAGGGCCGCGCCGAAGTGCTCGGCCTCGATGTCGCCTCCAAGGGCGCCGCCATCCGCGAGCGCGTGGGCTACATGCCGGAGCACGACTGTCTGCCGCCCGACGTCTCGGCCACCGAGTTCGTCGTCCACATGGCGCGCATGTCCGGGCTGCCCCCGACGGCCGCGCGCGAGCGCACCGCGGACACCCTGCGCCACGTCGGCCTGTACGAGGAGCGCTACCGCCCCATCGGTGGCTACTCCACCGGCATGAAGCAGCGCGTCAAGCTCGCCCAGGCCCTGGTGCACGACCCGCGGCTGGTCTTCCTCGACGAGCCGACCAACGGCCTCGACCCGGTCGGCCGCGACGAGATGCTCGGCCTGATCCGCCGCATCCACACCGACTTCGGCATCTCGGTCCTGGTCACCTCCCACCTGCTGGGCGAGCTCGAACGCACCTGTGACCACGTCGTCGTCATCGACGGCGGCAAGCTGCTGCGTTCCAGCTCCACCACCGACTTCACCCAGACCACGACCACCCTCGCCGTCGAGGTCACCGACAGCGACGAGCACCCGGACGGTACCCGCGCGGTGCGCGACGCGCTCCACGCGCGCGGGGTGGACACCCAGGACAGCACGGGCCTGCCGGGCGCCGGCCACGTCCTGCTGCTCACCGCGCAGGGCGAGGAGACGTACGACCTGGTGCGGGACGTGATCGCGGACCTGGGCCTCGGCCTGGTGCGCATGGAGCAGCGCCGGCACCACATCTCGGAGGTCTTCCGGGACAACGACGAACAGAACGACGAACAGCGCGACGGACAGCGGAAGGAGGCGGTCGGCCATGGCCGTTGAGCACTCCGCGGCACCGCCCTCGGGCGACCAGACCCGCATCCACAACATCGGCTACCGCAGCTACGACGGCCCCCGCCTCGGCCGCGCCTACGCCCGCCGCTCGCTGTACTCGCAGTCCCTGCGCGGCGCCTACGGCCTCGGCCGCTCGGTGAAGTCCAAGGTGCTGCCCATGCTGCTGTTCGTGGTGATGTGCGTGCCCGCGGCCATCATGGTCGCCGTCGCGGTCGCCACCAAGGCCAAGGACCTGCCCATCGCCTACACGGACTACGCCCTCATCATGCAGGCCGTCATCAGCCTCTACGTCGCCTCGCAGGCACCCCAGTCCGTCTCCCGCGACCTGCGCTTCAAGACCGTACCGCTGTACTTCTCGCGGCCCATCGAGACCGCCGACTACGTCCGCGCCAAGTACGCGGCGCTGGCCTCGGCGCTGTTCATCCTGACCGCCGCCCCGCTGCTGGTGCTCTACGTGGGCGCACTGCTGGCCAAGCTGGACTTCGCAGACCAGACCAAGGGGTTCGCCCAGGGATTCGTCTCCGTGGCACTGCTCTCCCTGCTCTTCGCCGGCATCGGCCTGGTCATCGCCGCCGTCACCCCGCGCCGCGGCTTCGGCATCGCCGCCGTGATCGCCGTACTGACCATCTCCTACGGCGCCGTCTCCACCCTCCAGGCCATCGCGGACGCCCGCAACAACACCGGAGCCATCCCCTGGATCGGCCTGTTCTCGCCGGTCACCCTGATCGACGGAGTGCAGACCGCCTTCCTGGGCGCGACCTCCTCGACACCCGGCGGTGTCGGCCCGACGAACGGCGAGGGCATCGTGTACGTCCTCGCAGTCCTCGGCCTCATTGCCACCAGCTACGGCCTGTTGGTGCGCCGCTACAAGAAGGTGGGACTTTGAACCCTCCCCCTCGCGAACGGGGAGGATTCCTGGCTCACGCCGCTCGGCCGCTCCGCGAGCGATCGAGTCTCACACGATCGACACCAGCCGGGTTGGAACCAGCCCGGTTCCCCAATGGAATGGAGGGTGCTGTGCTGGCTTGGTTCTCGCTCAGCACGCCGCGAGCGCACCGCAGTGCCGTGCCTTGCTGTGTCAAGAGCCGGGTATTCCTCCGGAGGTTGCGGTGACCACTCTGAGCATCGACCACGTCTCCCGCTGGTTCGGCAACGTGGTCGCCGTCAACGACATCACCATGACGATCGGCCCCGGCGTCACCGGCCTGCTCGGCCCCAACGGCGCCGGAAAGTCCACGCTGATCAACATGATGGCCGGTTTCCTCGCCCCCTCCACGGGCAGCGTCACCCTCGACGGACAGCCGGTGTGGCGCAACGAGCGGATCTACCGGCACATCGGCATCGTCCCCGAGCGGGAGGCGATGTACGACTTCCTCACCGGCCGCGAGTTCGTCGTCGCCAACGCCGAACTGCACGGCCTGGGCGCCAAGGCCGCCCAGAAGGCACTCGCCACCGTCGAGATGGAGTACGCGCAGGACCGGAAGATCTCCACCTACTCCAAGGGCATGCGGCAGCGCGTGAAGATGGCGAGCGCCCTCGTGCACGATCCCTCACTGCTCCTGCTCGACGAGCCGTTCAACGGCATGGACCCGCGCCAGCGCATGCAGCTGATGGACCTGCTGCGGCGCATGGGCGACGAGGGCCGCACGGTGCTGTTCTCCTCCCACATCCTGGAGGAGGTCGAGCAGCTCGCCTGGCACATCGAGGTCGTCGTCGCCGGACGCCACGCGGCCAGCGGCGACTTCCGCAAGATCCGCCGCCTGATGACCGATCGCCCGCACCGCTACCTGGTGCGCTCCAGCGACGACCGCGCGCTCGCGGCCGCGCTGATCGCCGACCCCTCGACCTCCGGCATCGAGGTCGACCTCGCCGAGGGCGCACTGCGCGTCCAGGCCGTCGACTTCGGCCGGTTCACGGTCCTGCTGCCGAGGGTGGCCCGGGACCACGGCATCCGGCTGCACACGGTCTCGCCGTCCGACGAGTCCCTCGAGTCCGTCTTCTCGTACCTGGTCGCGGCGTAGGAGGCCCACGATGTACGACCCCACAGTCGCCCGGCTCACCTACCGGGCCCTGCTCGGCCGTCGCCGGGCCCTCATCCTCGGCGCGTTGCCGCTGCTGCTCCTCGTGATCGCCGCCGTCGTCCGCGCCCTCGCCGGAGCCGACGACCAGACCGCGGTGAACGTCCTGGGCGGGTTCGCGCTCGCCACCATGGTGCCGATCATCGGCGTCATCGCCGGTACCGGCGCCATCGGGCCGGAGATCGACGACGGCTCGGTGGTGTACCTGCTGTCCAAGCCGCTGAAGCGGCCGACGATCATCTTCACCAAGCTGATCGTGGCGATCGCGGTGACCATGGTGTTCTCGGCGGTGCCGACCCTGCTCGCCGGACTGATCCTCAACGGCAACGGGCAGCAGGTAGCCGTGGCCTACACGGTGGCCGCGCTGGTTGCCTCCATCGCCTACGCGGCTCTCTTCCTCCTGCTGGGCACGGTCTCCCGGCACGCGGTGGTCTTCGGGCTCGTCTACGCGCTCGTGTGGGAGGCGCTGTTCGGCTCCCTGGTCCCCGGGGCGCGCACGCTGAGCGTCCAGCAGTGGTCGCTGGCCGTCGCCCACAAGGTCGCCGACGGCGACATGGTCACCTCCGACGTCGCACTGCCGACGGCGACGGTGCTGCTGGTGATGGTGACCGTGCTGGCCACCTGGTACGCCGGACAGAAGCTGCGGTCGCTGACCCTCGCCGGCGAGGAGTGAGACCCGTTGGCGGCGGTGACCGGGCCGGTCGCCCGCTAATTCGGTGGCGCCGACGCCGTCGTCACGGCACAGTGGTGGTGTCCACCACGCCGGACGGCGCCGGCGTCACGATCTGGGAGAGGAGCTGGGCGATGTCCATGCACGGCAGTACGCCGAGCTCCCGACAGGGCAGCCCACGGCGGGCTCCGGAGTAACTACCCACTCCGTCGAGCCCGCCCCGCACGGGGAACTGCCCGGGGCGGCCGCTTCGAGCACGCGATCCGCTGTCGCGTGGGCCGCCCACCCGGAGGATTGGCCGAGTGGTAAGGCACCGGCTTGCTAAGCCGTGGTCGGGGTTCACCCCCGCGCACGTTCGATCCGTGCATCCTCCGCACAGACCGAAAGCACAGCCCGAAAGCCCAGACCGAAAGCACAGCCCGAAAGCGCAGGCTGAAAACAGAGGCCGAAGGCACGGACCGACAGCTCAGCCCAGCAACTCCTCCAGCACCACCGCGATGCCGTCCTCGTCGTTCGAGGCCGTCATCGTGTCCGCGACCGCCTTCAGCTCCCCGTGGGCGTTGGCCATGGCCACACCGTGGGCCGCCCAGGCGAACATCGGTACGTCGTTGGGCATGTCGCCGAAGGCGATGGCGTCCGCCGCCTTCAGCCTCAGCCGCCGCGCGGCCAGCGACAGGCCCGTCGCCTTCGACAGGCCGAGCGGCAGCAGCTCGACGATGCCCTCACCGGACATGGTGACCGACACGAAACCACCGGCGGTCCGGCGGGCCACGTCGGCCAGTTCGTCGTCCGTGAGGGTCGGATGCTGGATGTAGATCTTGTTGAGGGGCGCGCTCCACAGGTCCGAGGCGTCCGTGAACGGAATCGCCGGAAGCGGGCCCGAGACCGCGTAGCCGGGCCCCACGAGCACCTCGCCGTCCAGGCCGTCGCGGCTGGCCGCCAGGTACAACGGACCGACCTCGGCCTCGATCTTGGCCAGCGCCACACCGGCCAGCTGCCGGTCCAGGGTCACCGAGGTCAGCAGGCGGTGCTCCCCGGCGTCGTACACCTGGGAGCCCTGGCCGCAGACCGCGAGGCCCCGGTAGCCGAGGTCGTCGAGGACGTGCCGTGTCCAGGGCACCGCGCGGCCCGTGACCACGAGATGCGCGGCCCCCGCCGCGGTGGCCGCGGCGAGTGCCTCACGGGTGCGAACCGAGACCGACCCGTCGGAACGCAGGAGGGTGCCGTCGAGGTCGGTGGCGATGAGCTTGTAGGGGAAGGACTGGGGGGTGTGGCTCACTTGGCCACCGGTTCCAGGACCTCCCGGCCGCCGAGGTAGGGGCGCAGCACCTCGGGCACCCGTACGGAGCCGTCGGCCTGCTGGTGGTTCTCCAGGATCGCGACGATGGTGCGTGGGACGGCGCACAGCGTGCCGTTGAGCGTGGCCAGCGGACGGACCTTCTTGTCCTCGCGCACCCGGATCTGCAGGCGGCGGGACTGGAACTCGGTGCAGTCCGAGGTCGAGGTCAGCTCGCGGTACCTGCCCTGGGTCGGGATCCACGCCTCGCAGTCGAACTTGCGCGAGGCCGAGGACCCCAGGTCACCCGAGGCCACGTCGATGACCCGGAACGGCAGCTCCAGCGAGGTCAGCCACTGCTTCTCCCACTCCAGCAGCCGCTGGTGCTCCTCCTGCGACTCCTCGGGGGTGACGTAGGAGAACATCTCGACCTTGTCGAACTGGTGCACGCGGAAGATGCCGCGGGTGTCCTTGCCGTGCGAGCCGGCCTCACGGCGGAAGCACGGCGAGAACCCGGCGTACCGCAGCGGCAGGCGCTCGGCGTCGATGATCTCGTCCATGTGGTAGGCCGCCAGCGGCACCTCGGAGGTGCCGACCAGGTACAGGTCGTCCTTCTCCAGGTGGTACACGTCCTGGGCGGCCTGGCCGAGGAAGCCGGTTCCGGCCATCGACTGCGGGCGGACCAGCGCCGGGGTCAGCATCGGCGTGAAGCCGGCCGCGGTGGCCTGGGCCATCGCCGCGTTCACCAGGGCCAGCTCCAGCAGGGCGCCGACACCGGTGAGGAAGTAGAAGCGTGAACCGGAGACCTTCGCGCCGCGCTCCACATCGATCGCGCCGAGCGACTGCCCGAGCTCCAGGTGGTCCCTGGGCTCGAAGCCCTCGGCGGCGAAGTCGCGGATCGTGCCGTGCGTCTCCAGCGTGACGAAGTCCTCCTCGCCGCCGACGGGCACGTCGGGGTGCACGAGGTTGCCGAGCTGGAGCAGCAGCTCCTGGGTCTCGGTGTCCGCCGCGTCGCGCTCGGCGTCGGCCGCCTTGACGTCGGCGGCCAGCTGGCTCGCCTTCTTCAGCAGCTCGGCCTTCTCCTCGCCGGAGGCCTTCGGGATGAGCTTGCCCAGCGCCTTCTGTTCGGCGCGCAGCTCGTCGAAGCGGACGCCGGACGACCTGCGCCGCTCGTCGGCAGACAGGAGGGAGTCGACGAGCGCGACGTCCTCTCCACGGGCGCGCTGGGAGGCGCGCACACGGTCGGGGTCCTCACGGAGCAGGCGAAGGTCAATCACATGGTCAAGGCTACCGGTGCGGCGTTCCCCCTCACGACCCTGTATTCCGAACCGTGCATTACGTACCGTTATGGGGGAATTGCCCCCTGTGTCAATGGGGGTCGCCCCGCTCCCTGGAACAGGGCGGACGGCAGACGAGCGGTTGGCTGGATTTCCCCGCGCCGGCCAGGATTTGGGCTTGTGTTGTCCACAGCGGCGCTCAGTGATCCACATGTCCGGGAAAGTTATCCACAGGCTGTGCGAAACTTCTGTGGACGCCGAAATTGATCCCTCCGGAAACCGTGACCGGAAGGAAGAATTCCTGACTCGGACCGGATTGAACCGGCTCGAAGCCCACTTTCGGGTGGAAAGAGGTCGTCCCAAAAGATGAACCAAAGGAGACTGGTGGACGAAGGGTGACTTGCCCGCCCTGGCCCTCCCGTCGGGCCGCAAAGGGATTTGCCGATCGAATCACCCATAGATGTCGACTTGTCCCCTGGTCGAGAAGAAGACCTGTGGACAACTTCTGTGGATAACGTCACCGGCTAGAAACGGCCGTCCTGACAGCGCGCCACCCAGTCCGCCGCCGCCGTGAACTCCCCGTCCGAGGTCCCGGCCAGCGGAGGCCGTACGTCCGCCACGCCGATGTCCGCCCGCGGGTACGAGCCGAGGAAGCGCACCTGCAGACAGATCCGCTTCAGTCCCATCAGGGCCTCGGCCATCCGACGGTCGTTGATGTGTCCCTCGGCGTCGACGCAGAAGCAGTAGTTGCCGATGCCCGCGCCCGTCGGGCGGGACTGCAGCAGCATCAGGTTGATGCCGCGGGTGCTGAACTCGCCCAGCAGGTCGCGCAGCGCACCGGGGTGGTCGTCGCGCTGCCACAGCACCACGGAGGTCTTGTCCGCACCGCTCGGGGCGGCGGGCCGGGCGGGCCGGCCGACCAGCACGAACCGCGTCTGCGCGTTCTCGGCGTCGTGGATGCCCGTCTCCAGGGGCACGAGTCCGTAGCGCTCGGCCGCGAACTCACCGGCGAAGGCGGCGTCGTAGCGGCCCTCCTGGACGAGGCGGGCGCCGTCCGCGTTCGAGGCGGCCGACTCCCAGACGGCGTCGGGGAGGTGCGCCTTCAGCCAGTTGCGCACCTGCGGCTGGGCGGCCGGGTGGGCGGTGACCGTCTTGACGTCGGACAGCTTGGTGCCGGGCCTGACCAGCAGCGCGAAGGTGATCGACAACAGCACCTCGCGGTAGATCATCAGCGGCTCGCCCGCGACCAGTTCGTCGAGGGTGGTGGTGATGCCGCCCTCGACGGAGTTCTCGATCGGCACGAACGCGGCCTCGGCCTCACCGGCGCGGACCGCGTCCAGCGCGGACTGCACGGACACGTACGGGGTCAGCTCCCGGGTGGCCGTCTCGGGAAGGGTGCGCAGGGCGACTTCGGTGAAGGTGCCCTCGGGGCCGAGATATGCGTAGCTCGCTGGCATGAACTCACCCTAACGGCCGTCCGGGAGGCAGACGCGCGTGTCCCACGAGAGCCCCTCCCGAGGGTGAACCCGCGTAACCCCACCGGACGGCGCTCCCCTTGCCGCGCTCACCCCTCCAGCAGCCGCTGCCCCACGTACTCGCCCTTGGCCGCCCCGCCCGGCACCGCGAACAGCCCGCTCGCCTCGTGCCGGACGTACTGCGACAGCGCGTCGCCGCGGTCCAGCTTGCGCTGCACCGGCACGAAACCGCGCAACGGGTCCGCCTGCCAGCAGATGAACAGCAGGCCCGCGTCCGGGGTGCCGTCGGTGCCGAAGCCGTCGTGGTAGGAGAAGGGGCGCCGGAGCATGGCGGCGCCGCCGTTCTGGTCGGGCCGGGTGATCCGCGCGTGCGCGTTGACCGGGACGACGTAGCTGCCGTCCTTGCCGGTCTTCTCCAGGTCCATCGCGGTCGTCTCGGTACCCCCGCTGAGCGGGGCGCCGTCGGACTTGCGGCGCCCGATGACGTTCTCCTGCTGGGTGAGCGACAGCTTCTCCCAGTCGTCCAGGAGCATGCGGATGCGACGTACGACGACGTAGGAGCCGTTCGCCATCCAGGCCGGCTCACCGTTCGCGGGGACGAAGAGGCGCTGGTCGAAGTCGGGGTCGGACGGCTTGGGGTTGCGGGTGCCGTCGACCTGGCCCATGAGGTTGCGGGCCGTCATGGGGTGCGCGGTGGCACCGGGGGAGCGGTTGAAGCCGTTCATCTGCCAGCGGACGCGGGCGGCGCCGCCCGCGTCCTTCTGCAGGGCGCGCAGGGCGTGGAAGGCGACCAGCGCGTCGTTCGCGCCGATCTGCACCCACAGGTCGCCGTTGCTGCGGGCCTTGTCGAGTTGGTCGGAGGAGAAGTCGGGCAGTGGGTCGAGGGCGCTGGGCCGCTGCCTCTGCAGGCCCGTCCGGTCGAAGAAGGAGTGGCCGAAGCCGAAGGTGACCGTCAGCGAGGAGGGGCCGGCGTCCAGGGCGACACCGGTGTCGCCGTGGTCGGACGGCTGGCCGGCCATCAGCCGCTCGGCCGTCGCCGACCAGCGGCGCAGCAGTGCGGCGGCCTCCTTGCGGCCCGCGCCGGGGGCGAGGTCGAAGGCGATGAGATGGCCGCAGGCCTGCAGGGGGTCGGTGATGCCGGGCTGATGTTTCCCGTGAAACATCGCCCGGTCGGCGCCGAGCGAGGTGAGCGGGGTGGCGCCGACGGGTGCCGCCGTGTATCCGACGGCGGCGCCGGCCGCGCCGAGGACGAGTCCGGTCGCACCGGCCGTGCCGAGCAGTTGTCGGCGTGATACGCCCGCTCTCGTGGGAGCGTCCGCCTTCGTGGGCGCGGGAACCGCGGGCGAGGGGTTCTGGGAGGTGG
Source organism: Streptomyces triticisoli (assembly GCF_003270085.1). Taxonomy (GTDB): domain Bacteria; phylum Actinomycetota; class Actinomycetes; order Streptomycetales; family Streptomycetaceae; genus Streptomyces; species Streptomyces triticisoli. Next base: position 106,629 of record NZ_QFDQ01000029.1, read on the forward strand.
CCTCCGGGATGGACTGGTCGGTCATGGTGGGGTTCAGCCGATCTGCGCGTTCTTGGTGACGGTCACCTGGTCGATGTCGGAGGTCCGCACGGTCACCTCGATCTGCCAGTCGCCGGCCATGGGGATCTGCACTCCGCTCGCGGCCCAGTGCCCGGTGGCGATGCGGTCCGGGGCCACCGGCAGCGGCCCGAGCTTCTTGGCGGCGAGTGAGAAGGCGACCTTGACCTCGGGGATGTCGTAGGGGCGTCCGTCGGTGCGCTGTACGTAGACGTGCAGGTCGTTGCCGCCCACGCGCGCGGGGTCGATGTCGAGCCGTACGAGGCCCTTGCCGTTCTGCCCGCCGGTGTCGAAGGGCATGTCGAGGGTGACCGCGCCTTCCGAGGAGGACGAGGACGAGGACGACGTGGCGGCCTTGGCCTCCACTTCGGTGCGGCCCGGTTCGGTCTGGGTCAGGGCGGTGGTGACGGCGAGCAGGACGACGGCGACAGCGGCCTCCGCCAGTACGGACCGGCGCAGTCCCAGGCGGCCCGGGTCGGCGTCCCGTAGCCGCTTGCGCCGTGCGGTGTCCACGGCGGCCCGCTGCCGGGCGAGCTGGGCGGCCCGCTGGGAGGTGTCGCCGTTCGCCGCCCTGCCACCGGTTTTCGCCTTCTCGTCGGGTCCGGGCTTCCCTTCGCCTCCGGGCTCGCCGTCGGGTCCGGGCTTCCCTCCGCTTCCGGACTCGGCGTCGGTCCCGGTCTTCTCGTCCGAGCCGGTCGTCTTGCCCGCGGTCGCCGGGACCCTGGCGTGCGTCGTGACCGCCGCCTGCGCGGTCACCGTCTCGGCCAGTCGTCCCGTCCATCGGCGGGAGATCGAGGCGATGCCGACCAGCAGCACCACCAGGCCGATCTTGACCAGGAGCAGCTGTCCGTAGCGGGTGCCGGTGAGCGCCTGCCAGGAGCCGGCCTGGCGCCAGGACTGGTAGGTCCCGGTGGCCACCAGGGCGAGGACGGAGCCGAAGGCGAGGCGGGAGAAGCGGCGCACGGCCGCGGTCTCGACCGGGGTCTGCCCGGACGATCCGTACAGTGCGACCAGGAGGGTGACGAGTCCGCCGAGCCAGGTGGCCACGGCGAGCAGGTGGATGACGTCGACCGGCATCGCGATGCCCGTCTGGAGGCCGGTCGAGGCGTGCTCGGCCATGGACCAGCTGGCCGCGATCCCGGCGGCGACGGCGGTTCCGCCGATCGCGAGCCCGAGGCTCGGGTCGCGTTTCTCCTCGCCGTCCTGTTTCTCCTGGTCGTCCCGCTTCCCGTGCGCTCCGAAGAGCACCGCGACGAACAGGGCCGCCGCGGCGAGCAGCAGCAGCCGGGAGACGAGGGCGGCGCCTGTCTTGGTCTGGAGGACCTGTCCGAGGAGGGTCAGGTCGAAGATGTCCCCGGCCTTCCCGGAGGTGGTGTAGGAGCCGCGCAGGAGCAGCAGCATGAGGGTGGACGCGGTGAGGGTGACCCAGCCGGAGACGACGAGCCGCTGTACGGCCCGAACCCCCGAGCCGCGCTGCCAGCAGGCCAGGACGAAGGCGGCGCCGCCGACCAGGACGATGAAGCCGGCGTACGACACGTACCGCCCGAACCCGTGGAGCGCGCCGACGAGTCCGCCGCCCGCCTCCTGGCCGCCGACCGCGGCGGAGGTCTTGGAGGGGGCGCCGATGGAGAAGGTGTAGGCGCCGCCGACGGGGTGGCTGTCGGCCGAGACCACCTGGTAGACGACGGTGTAGGTGCCGTCCGGCAGGCCGCCGCGCAGCTGTACGGCGTACGTCGTCCCGCTGACGTTGGCGGGCTTCCCGGCGTCGACACGGTTGCCCTTGGGGTCGAGCACGCGCAGCGAGTCGTCGTTCAGGGCGACCTGCTCGGAGAAGGTCAGCGACACCTGGCCGGGTGCCTTGTCGACCACCACCCCCTGCTGGGGATCGCTGCCGGTCAGCGCGGCGTGCGCGGAGGCCGGGGCGGCGCCGGCGAGCAGCAGCCCGATGGCGGCCAGGAGCAGCAGCACCAGGTTCCGGACGCGGGGGGTGATGGTCTGCGACAAGGTGGTCCCTCCCTCAGTGTCCGGTCGTGTGGTGGTACGTGGCTTCCTTCACCGGCATCTCGACCTTGAGGCCGCCGGATTTCGCGAAGTGCAGTTCGACGGTGACCGTCTGGCCCTGCTGGAGTGTGCGCTTCAGCTTGTCGAACATCAGGTGGTCGCCGCCGCTCTTGAGAACGAGCCGTCCGTGGGCGGGGACGGTGAGGGGGCCGGCCTCCTTCATCGCCCCGTCGACGGTCTCGTGCACGGTGACCTCGCCCGCGTCGGCGCTGGTGACCGAGGTGAGCCTGTCGGCGGCGCCGCCCTTGTTCTCGATGGTCAGGAAGCCGGCTGCCATCGAGTCCGAGACGGGCTGGGGGATGTAGGCGGAGTGGACGGACAGCTCGGCTTTCGCGCTTCCGGAGCCGGAGGCGGAGTCGCCGCAGCCGGTGAGCAGGGCCGTTCCTGCCAGGGCGGCGGCCATGAGTGCGGCCGCCGGTGCGGGGCGCCTCACGGGTTCTCACCCTTGACGAGTTCGGGGAGGTCCTTGGTGTAGTCGTCGACGGTGGCGTCCTCGCCGTACAGCACGTATCCGGCGTCGGTCTTCGGGGAGAAGGCGACCACCTGGGTGCCGTGGTACGAGACGAGCTTGCCGTTCTTGTCCTTGGCGGTCGGTTCGATGGAGATGCCGAGCGTGCGCGCGCCGGCCTGGATGGTGTCGAAGTCGCCGGTCAGGCCGATGAACTCGGCGTCGATGCCCTTGAGCCACTTGCCGAGTTCGGCCGGGGTGTCGCGGGCCGGGTCGGTGGTGACGAACACCACGCGCAGCTCGTCCCGCTCGGCCTTGGGCAGGTCCTTCATCGCGACCGCGATGTTGCTCAACGTCAGCGGGCAGACGTCGGGGCAGTGGGTGTAGCCGAAGTAGACCAGCGTCGGGTGGCCGGCGGTCTCCTTGCGGAGGTCGTACTTCTTGCCGTGGGTGTCGGTGAGGACCAGGTCGGGCTTCTCGAACGGCTTGTCGAGGAGGGTCGCGGCCTTCTGCGAGGTGTCCTCGGAGACGACGGCGACGGGCCTCTTGGGGTCGTCGCCGCTGCCGCAGGCGGAGAGGGGCATCGTGGCGGCGGCGAGCAGTGCGGCCGCCACGAATGTCTTGTTACGCATAGAGAAATGTCCCAGATGTGAGAAATCCGGCGCGCACCGGGGGTCGTATGCAAGAGTCGCACGACCCCCGGGCGCGTGACGGATGGGCCGGATCAGGCGGCGGTGCGCCTGCGGCCGGCGAGTACGCCGTAGGCCACGCCGGCGGCGCCGACGACGATGCCGATGATGCCGAGGACGCGGGCGGTGGTGTCGCTGCCGCTCTTCGAGGTGTCGGCGGCGGTGCTCTGGGCGGCGGGCTTGGCGTCGTCGGCGGTGTCCTCGGCCGACGTGCCGTGCCCGTGACCGTCGTCCGAGGCGGCGGCCAGCTGCAGGACCGGCGCCGGGGTGTCCGGCTCCTCCTGGCCCTTCTGCGGCACCTCGATCCAGCGCACGACCTCCTTGTTGGAGTACGTCTGGATCGCCTTGAAGACCAGCTGGTCGGTGTCCTCGGGCAGGGCGCCCATGGAGAGCGGGAACTTCTGGAAGTAGCCAGGCTCGATGCCCTTGCCGTCGGCGGTCCAGGTGACCTTGGTGACGGCCTCGGAGATCTTCCTGCCGTGCACCTCGAGCGGCTTGTCCAGCTTGGACTTGGTGACCTCGATCTTCCAGCCGTTCATCGGCTGCGGCATCACGGAGGCCAGCGGGTGGTCGGCCGGGAAGGTGACCTCGAGCTTGGTGGTGGAGGCGTTGTCGCGCTCGTTGGGCACCTTGAAGTCGACGACCGCGTAGCCGCCCTTGGCGGCCGTGCCCTCCGGCTGCACGCTGACGTGCGCGAAGGCGGGGGCGGACAGGACGAGGACGGCCGGGCCGGCGAGGGCAGCGGCGGCGAGACGGGAAGCCTTCATGGGGGGTGCACTCCCTTTCGAGTGTGTTCGGTGTCAGAGGGGTGCGCGTGCGCGGCGGGACCGGCGGTGTGGTGTTCCCGGCGGACGGGCACGCGCGCGTGCCGCACGACGGCGGCCGCTCCCTCCGGCGGAACCCGCTCGGTGGGCTGGTGGTCGCGTCGCGTCAGGCAGCGAGGACGAGTGCGGCGGCGGCCGGCGGGCCGCGGCGGATCACCGTGTGCTGGAGCGCGGCGGTGTGGGGGGTCGGCGGCGCGGAGTCGGCGGTCCGCCGGAAGCGGGGGACCGCGTCGGGTGCGGGCGGCAGCCCGGCGCACAGGGCGCGCACCAGTGCGAGCGCCGCGCGCAGGGATCGTACGAGCGCCCCCTCGGCGACTCCGTGCGCCGACAGGTCGACCAGTCGCAGCAGGGCCAGGTCGCCGCGGCGCAGCAGCCAGCCCGTGGCGACCGCGGCGAGGACGTGGACGAGCAGCATCGCCAGGGACGGCATCAGAGCGGCCGCACCGTCGGTGGCCAGGGCGTCGGCCGGGTGGTGCGGGGCGCTCATGTCCCCGCCGCCGTCGTGGACGCGTGCGTCGACGAGTATCCGGTAGGGCTGGGCCGGGCTGATCGCCCCGATGCCGGCCCCGCACACGTACCGCGCGGCCTGCTGCACGAGTTCGGCGTCGGACATGACGGGCAGGGATCCCGTCGACGCCATGGCCCCGGCCGGCCCCGTGGTCGTGCCGCCCGTGCTGCCCTGTCCCAGTCCGAACAGGATGTGCAGCACGGTCTGGCCGGCCGCGAGCAGTGTGGCGATCCCCGGCAGGGAACGCGCCCGCCCGGCGAGCGGCGCCGCCACGGCCAGCGTCCCCAGGAAACCCACGCCCAGCGTCCACAGCGGCACCGCGGCGCAGGAAGCCACCGTGTGACCGGCAGCGGCCAGCACGACACAGACCGCGGCGAACACCGCGGCCCGCAGCATCCTGAGATCGCGTCCGGCGCACACCATGCGCGGGTGGGGGGCAGTCATGGCGGCTTCATCATCGCACTGGACCCCGGGGTGCCGTACGGCAGGTCCACAAGATGTGGTATGTCAGGAAAGTTGAGGTCTGTCGCCACTGGCCCGCACATACACCGATTCCCTGGCCGTCGCATCCGCCGATTGGACGGTGCCGCGTCAACCGAGTGCTTACGGTCGGGTACTCGGGGCAATACGTAACGGTATGTCGAGCCGCGGCCGGGAGGCTGGAGCATGAGCATCTGGTGGTCACTCCATCTGCGGCGTGACGCTGCGAGCGTGCCGCTCGCCCGGCGGCTGTTGCTGGGCACGATGGAGACCGCGGGCGTCGACCCCGACATCTCCTACGACCTGTCCGTCGCCCTGAGCGAGGCCTGCGCGAACGCGGTCGAGCACGGCGGGGACGCCGGCTGCTCGGAGGCGTACCGCGTCACCGCCTACCTCGACGGGGAGAAGTGCCGCATCGAGGTGGCCGACGCGGGGCCCGGCTTTTCGTCCGGTGGCTGCCGCACCCCGTTCCGTGCCGTGCATCCCGAGGCCGAGCACGGCCGCGGCCTGTGCCTCATCCAGGAACTCGCCGACCACGTCCACATCGGCAACAAGCCGGGACGGGGCGGCGCGGTGGTGAGCTTCGACAAGATGCTCAAGTGGCGGAAGGACGCGCCGCTGGTGGCGGTGTAGGTGCGGACGGGCGGCAGGGTCTTCCGCTCGTCGGCGACGTCCACCAGGGCGTGCAGCCCGGTCCCGATGCCGCGCACCCGGCGGGGCCCGGCCGGTCCAGGAGCTGGTGCCGGCGGCGCAGGTGGCGCAGCCGCCACGCGCGCGTACATCCAGTCGGTGGGCACCCGCCGCCGCTCCTAATACGGGGACGCGCCGGTCGGGTGGTGGTGCGCGGGCGTGACGACCACGGCCCTCTCCTCGCCCAGGTCCCGCGCGCACGCCCTGTTTTCGCCGACCCGCATCGGCACCACGCTCCCGCCGCCCCGCCGCGCCGTCCCGTGGTGGAAGGGGAGCCCGGGGGCCTCCACGGCGACCGCACCGCCGCCCAGCACGCGTGGGAGCAGCGCCGGTCCCCTGCGCGTACCCGGAGGCGATGGCGATCCGCTCGGGCGGAGCGATCGCCCCGCGGCCGACCCCCGGGCAGCCCGCGAGCGCCGTGCGCAGTTCGGTCCGGTCAGCGAGGGTCCCCGTGGTCGTACGCCGTGGTCGTACGCCAGTGGGGGCGCCGTCGCGATGGCGGGGCGCAGCGCCCGCGGCCAGGCCGTCGCCGGGAACGCCCGCATGTCCGGACTGTCCGGTCTCGGGTCGGACCGGGGTGCACGCGTGCGCGTGCCGCCGCGCCCGGCTTCTCCGCGTCGACGGTGGGCAGCGCGGTGGCCCGGGTGCCCGAACCCTGCCGTGCCGTCGGGCAGTCCTCGGTGATCGGCTGGTCGTACGCCGCGCCTTCGTGGTGCCGCGCGAGATGACTAGCCCGGCCGCTGGGGCTCCGGGCCGCTGGGGCTCCGAGCCGCCGGATCGTCGGTCACCGGATCGCCGGCCGTCGAGTTCCGGGAGCGAGCCGTCCGTCGCGCACGGCGGCTTGCCGCCGCGCCCCACTTTGGACGCGGGCCCGCTCCGACACCGGACCAGAAGTCGTCCACGTCCGCGAGAACCCTCCCCCGGGCACGCGAACGGCCGGGCACCTGTCGGGTGCCCGGCCGTTCACCGCCGTATCAGCTCTTCAGCGACACCATCCACGCCTCGACCTCGTCGGAGCGGCGGGGCAGCGCCGCCGAGAGGTTGCGGTTGCCGTCCTCCGTGACGAGGATGTCGTCCTCGATGCGGACGCCGATGCCCCGGTACTCCTCCGGGACGGTCAGGTCGTCGGCCTGGAAGTACAGACCCGGCTCGACGGTGAGGACCATGCCCGGCTCCAGCGTGCCGTCGACGTACGTCTCGGTGCGCGCGGCCGCGCAGTCGTGGACGTCCATGCCGAGCATGTGGCCGGTGCCGTGCAGCGTCCAGCGACGCTGCAGGCCGAGCTCCAGTACCCGTTCGACCGGGCCCTCGACCAGACCCCACTCGACGAGCTTCTCGGTGAGCACCCGCTGGGCGGCGTCGTGGAAGTCGCGGTACTTGGCGCCCGGCCTGACCGCCGCGATGCCGGCCTCCTGGGCCTCGTACACGGCGTCGTAGATCTTCTTCTGGATCTCGCTGTAGGTGCCGTTGATGGGCAGTGTGCGCGTGACGTCGGCGGTGTAGAGGGTGTGCGTCTCCACGCCCGCGTCCAGCAGGAGCAGCTCGCCGGAGCGGACGGGCCCGTCGTTGCGCACCCAGTGCAGCGTGCAGGCGCGCGGGCCGGACGCGCAGATGGAGCCGTAGCCGACGTCGTTGCCCTCCACGCGGGCGCGGAGGAAGAACGTTCCCTCGATATAGCGCTCGGAGGTGGCCTCGGCCTTGTCGAGGACCTTCACCACGTCCTCGAAGCCGCGCACGGTGGAGTCGACGGCCTTCTGCAGCTCGCCGATCTCGAACTCGTCCTTGATCAGGCGCATCTCGGAGAGGAAGACACGCAGTTCCTCGTCGCGCTCGGCGGTGACCTTGTCGGTCAGCGCGGCCTCGATGCCGGCGTCGTAGCCGCGCACGACGCGGACCGGGCCGGTGGCCTCCCTCAGCCTCTGCGGCAGTTCGCGCACGTCGGAGGCCGGGATGCCGTACAGTCGCTCGGCCTCGGCCAGGGAGTGGCGGCGGCCGACCCACAGCTCGCCCTGCCCGGAGAGCCAGAACTCGCCGTTCTCCCGGTTGGAGCGGGGCAGGAGGTAGAGCGTCTCCTGGTGGCCGTCCGTGGTGGGCTCCAGGACCAGGACGCCGTCCTCGGTCTGGTTGCCGGTGAGGTAGGTGTACTCGACCGCGGACCGGAAGGGGTAGTCGGTGTCGTTGGAGCGGGTCTTGAGATTGCCCGCGGGGATCACCAGGCGCTCGCCGGGGAAACGCGCGGACAGCGCGGCGCGGCGGCGCGCGGTGTGCTCCGCCTGCTCGACCGGCCTCAGGTCGCGCAGCTCGGTGTCGGCCCAGCCGGACTTCATGTTCTCGGCGAGCTCGTCGGACACGCCCGGGTACAGGCCGTTCTTACGCTGCTTGATCGGCTCTTCTTCGGTGGTCTCCGGGGTCTCCGGGAGCTCCTCCGCCACTGTCTTCCTCCTCGATGCGCACTGGACGTCCCCCGAACTCTCGGGCTCGCTCGAGCAAGGGGGACCCCACCATCGTACGTTCGTGCGGAAGGGGGCCCGGGGCGGAAGCACCTGTTACCGGGAACGCCGGTGCCGGGGCCCGGGGGGCCTACTCGAAGCGCGCCGCCACCAGAGCGACGTCCTCCCTGCCGCCGGTCATGTCCTGATCGTCCGGCAGGACCGTGTGCAGGACGTGGTCGGCGACGGCCTCCGGGTCGTGGCGCCGCGCGCGCGGGACGCTCGCCGCGGCCGCCTTCAGCCGGGCGAAGGCGCGGTCCACCGGGTCGCCGGTGCGGTGCAGCAGCCCGTCGGTGTAGAGCAGCACCGTCTCGCCCGCCGCCACCTGGAACTCCACGCTGGGCGCCTCCCAGCAGGCGAGCATGCCGAGCGGCGCGGACACCGACGTCTCCACGAACTCGGTGCGTCGCTCGCCGACCAGCAGCGGTGGGCTGTGCCCGGCGCCGGCCAGGGTGATTCTGCGCAGCGCGGGTTCGCAGTAGGCGAACAGAGCGGTCGCGCTGCGGGCGGGCTCGGTCAGCCGCAGCAGCAGTTCGAGGTCGGACAGGACGGCGACGGGGTCCTCGCCCTCCATGACCGCGTACGCCCGCAGGGACGCGCGCAGCCGGCCCATCGCGGCGACCGCTCCCGGCCCGGAGCCGGTGACCGAGCCGACCGCGAGGCCGAGCGCGGCGTCCGGCAGCGGCAGCGCGTCGTACCAGTCGCCGCCGCCGCGCGGCCCGGTGCGGTGCCGGCAGGCGAGCTGGACGCCGGGCACCCGGGGCAGCCGGGAGGGCAGCAGCTCCTCGTAGACCGTCGCCATGCACGCGCGCGTGCGCTCGGTGTCGAGCAGGCGCGCCAGGTGTTCGGTGGCGAAGCGGACGTAGAGACCGGCGAGGTGGCGCCGGCGCTCCACCGGTTCGGCGGGCTCGTCGTAGAGCCATACGGCGGCGCCGATGCGGCCGGCGTTCTCGGTGGACAGGGGCAGCGCGTAGCTGGCGGCGTAGCCGAGGCGGGCGGCCACCTCGCGGTGGCGGGGGTCGAGGCCGTCCTCGGAGAACAGGTCGGGGCGTACGTCCTCGCCCTCGCCGTCCGGCAGTCCGGCCGCGGTGTCCAGGAGCGTGCCGTGGGGCATGACGCTGCGCGGCACGGTCTCGATGTGGCCGAGATCGGCCCGGGCGAGGCCGAGACCGATGGTGGTGTCGGGGCCGAGTCCGTCGTCCGGTTCCAGTACGACCAGACCGCGCCGGGCGCCGACGAGGGCGGCGCCGGCGCGCAGCAGCTCCTGCAGGGCGGCGTCGATCCCGCTCGTCCGGGCCAGCCGCTCGGTGAGCTCGTGCAGGGTGGTCAGGTCGGAGACCCAGCCGGCCAGCCGGTCCTGCAGGAGGGCACCCGGTGCGCAGGGTGCGTACGGGGCCGCCGGGCCGTTCGCGTAGGAGGCCGGGGAGGTCCCCGGGGTGGCGTGCGCGGGCGCGACAGTGTGTGCGGGGGCCGGAACCGTCGCATCGATTCCAGCCACTTTCGAAGGGTGAGGGGCGTTCATGGCGTCCGGCTTTCCGACCGGTGCGTACTGCCCAGAAGCATCGCAAACCCCCATGTCGTTCTGCACCGCCAGCAGTGTCTCCACATGTACACGCACTCGTGAGGAGATGTCCAGCATTGTCCTGCCGGGATTCCTGGTGTCAGAGCGCCTCCCGGGGTGTTTTTCCGAACCCCTTGCGGAAACACGAAGTTGGCCTGAAACTGCCTCGGGTGACGGCCTATTGCGGTCGACTGGGTCTGCTCCACAGAGCGTCACAGCGGTCGTGATGGGTACGTACTCGGAGAAGGCCAGGGGTGGTTGGGGGCCACCCGGAACCTGGCGGCGGACCCGGGCGTCCTATCCACCGACGACCGTGCCCCATCCTCGCGTGATGGATGGCGGAGAGCACCCGCGCGACGCCAAATCGCCATGCTCCGCCACCCCACGCCACGCCCATGCTTTTGGTAGACGCAGTATGGACGGGGCTGCCGCGGAAGCAGCCAATGCTCGGCCCATAGGGGTTTCCCGTGCCTGAAGGGTGCCTGAAGGCAGGGCGTGATGCGCCAACAGGTACGCACAGTCAAGTGATCGACACATGGTGTGAGTGGTCCAGCGGTGTTGCCAGCGGTGCAACGGAAAGGAACGAGCGCTCATGCGCGAGATCCCGGGAAGGCGACGCAGGCTCCTGTCCCAGCGCAGCGACGGGAGGTCCGAGCCGATCAGCGCGGCCCTGGCCTTCGCGGCCCAGTGGCAGTGGCCCGTACTCCCGGGCGTGGCACCGGATGCGCGGCGGCCCGGCCGCTGCGGCTGCCCCGACCCGGACTGCACGGTGCCCGGCGCGCACCCCTTCGATCCCGGCCTCCTCGCGGCCACCACCGACGCCCGCATGGTGCGCTGGTGGTGGACCAACCGGCCCGCCGCGCCGATCGTCCTGGCCACCGGAGGCAAGGCTCCCTGCGCGGTGAGCCTGCCGGCCCTGCCGGCCGCCCGGGCCCTCACCGCGCTCGACCGCGTCGGCATACGGCTCGGCCCGGTCGTCGCCTCGCCCACGCGCTGGGCGATCCTCGTCAAGCCTTACTCCATGGAGCAGTTGGGCGAACTGCTCTACGCCAAGGACTTCGTCCCCGGCTCCTTGCGCTTCCACGGCGAGGGCGGCTACCTCGCCCTGCCCCCCTCCAGGGCCGGGGCCGGCCCGATCCGCTGGGAACGCGCTCCGCTGCCCGGCTCCGCCGCGCCCTGGGTGCCCGACGTGGAGGCCGTGGTCGACACCGTGGTGGAGGCCCTCACTCGTACGGGTGTGAGCGCGCCCGAGTTGTAGGGGCGTCGGGCGCGCGGCGGGCGAAGAGCCCGTCCTGCGCCGTTATCGTCCCCGCATGCTGCGTCATTGCGGAGGACACGGTCAATGCGGAGGACATGCTCATTGCGGAGGACATGGTCACTGTGGGGGACATGGTGATTGCGGGGGACACGGAAGCCGATCGCTGCCGCGCGGCGGCCCCGGCCCCCGACGAGTCCGTCTGCTCGCCCTGCTGACCGTCGTGGCCGGTGCCGTGGCACTGCCGCTGGCCGTGGCGTCCGCGGGCCAGGTGGGGGACCGGAGCCCCGCGGCCGCCCGGTCCGCCGTACGCCCCCTGCCCCGCGACGACAAGGTCCCGTCCGCGGAGCCCGCTCGTTCCCCGAAGCTGCTCGGCCTGGGCCTGGCCACCGCCGCACGCTGCGGCCCGGAGGTCACCTCGCCCGACGGAGTCGAGGCGCAGACCTGTGTGCTGACCCAGGGGCAGGAAACCTGGGCGCGCACCTACTACCGCAACGACACCGGCCGTCCCCTGGACGCCGCCCTGACCCTCATGGGCCCGGGCGAGCGCACCGTGCGGGCACACTGCGCGCCGGACGGGGACGACGAGCCGAGGACGTGCGAGACGCCCCGGGAGCACACCCAAGGGGCGCCCATGGCATACACCGCCGTCGCGGAGTTCGCCGAACGGGGCATGAGCGGGCCGCTGTTGCTGCGCTCCGGAAGCAACAAATCTGCGGAAAAGGACGGTTGATGAGTAGCTGCGCGCAGTGAGTGGCGGCGCGCATGCGAAGGCCCGGTTGCTGGCGACGGGGGATGCACCAGCAACCGGGCTACTTGCACGGTAACAAGAGATCGGCGGTTCGCAAATTCGAACTCGGCTTTTCCAGTCACCGGGTGGGCTGCCTTCCGGTCACCGACTCCCCTGCTGACGACCGGGAGTTGTGACAGGAGTCACCTACTGTGGCGAAGCCGTGCGGCTGACCGGTCGGTCAGCCGCACCCCGGTGGGTCAGCTGAGCGTGACCTGCCGGTTGGTCAGGCCGCCGCGGGCCCGGCGCTCGTCCCCGGTCAGCGGCGCCCGGGTGGCCAGGGCCTCGGCGAGCCGCTCGGCGAACTCGGCGGCAGGCTTCTCCACGTCCTGGGCGCCGACCTCGCTCGGCAGGTCCCACACCGGCACCGTGAGGCCGTGGGCGCGGAAGGAGCCCACGAGCCGGGTGTTCTCGCCCAGGCTCGAACGGCCCGCCGCGTGCAGCCGCGCCAGAGCGTCCAGAAGTTGCTCCTCCGGATGCGGCATGACCCAGCGCAGGTGGTTCTTCTCCGGTGTCCGGCACCAGTACGCGGCCTCGACGCCCTGCAGGCGCACGGTCGGGATGGCCGCCGCGTTGGCCCGCTCCAGGGAGGCGGTGACCTCCGGCGTCGCGTTCTCCGCGTCCGGCACCCAGAACTCGAAGCCCTCGTGCACCACCGGCTCGAAGGGGGCCTCGGTATCGAGCAGGTCCTGCAGCCGCGGACCGTCGGCCGGGGCGCGGCGGCCCTGCACCGGCGTGCCGGGGTCGGCCTCCAGCGCGCGCAACAGGGTGTCGGCGAGGTCGCGGCTGATGTCGCCGGACGCCGTGTCGTTCTGCAGGCCGAGCAGCACCGAGCCGTCGTCACGGCGCAGCGCGGGCCAAGCCATCGGCAGGACCGTGGCGAGCGTGACCGCCGGGACACCCTCGGGCAGGCCGTCCTTGAGGGTCAGCCCGACCGTGGCGGCGGGGACCAGCTCGCGCAGCGCCACCCAGTCGCACTCGCCGGGAAGTCCCTCGAACGGTCGCTGCACCAGCTCGGTCACCGCGTGCGCGGCGGCCCGGCCGTGGCAGGCCTTGTAGCGGCGGCCGCTGCCACAGGGGCACGGCTCGCGCGCGCCGACCACCGGGATCTCTCCGTCCGTGAGCTGCGGGCGCTTGGCCTTCGTCTGGGGTCGCTTCTTGGCCATCTGGGTGTCTCCCGGTTACGGCTCGTCTCGTACGGGCGCGAGCCTAGCCGTTCACGCCGCCGGCGACGGGACCCTGTGGACAAGGCGGGCGATGTGGCACGCGTGCGCGTTCAGTCCAGGTCGTCGAAGGCGTCCGCGAAACTCAGCCCGGGCAGGGCCGACACCGTCGGTGCGGTGACCCGGGAGGCGAAGTCGTCGCGGCGGTGGCCGGCGTCCGGGTCGTGCACGTCGTCGTGGACGACCACCCATACGGTGACCTCGCCGCCCACGTCGTCCCGTACGCCCCAGTCCTCGCAGAGCGCGGTGATGATGTTCAGCCCGCGGCCTCCGTGCGCGGTGACCGAGGGGGTGGCCGGGGCCGGACGGGTCGGGCCGCCGCCGTCGGTCACCTCCACGACCAGCCGGCCGCCCGCGTCCACTCGCCACGCGGCCCGGACGTCGCCGTCGCCGGCCAGGGCACCACCCAGTGGACGGCCGTGTTTGCAGGCATTGCTCAAGAGTTCGGAAAGGACCAGTACGGCATCGTCGATGACCGACTCCGCCACGCCGCCTCTGCGCAACTGGTCGCGCATCCGGTGTCGTGCTTTCCCCACGCCCGCAGGGCCATGGGGTACGGCCATGCTCGACGACGTGGGCACCTCCTGTGCCACCACCAACGCCACCCCCGAGACCTCCTTCGCCCCACGCCACGGTGTGGATGCCCCACTGGCCTGTACCGGAAACCGGCCGAACGTCGTCCGACGACGCATTCAAAACGGTCGAACACGCAGCGAACGCGCCGGAGCACTCCCTGTCATCGTGTGGCTGGATTTCTACGATGTGGCCGAAAAGGGAGGATGGTGCAGTGCGGCCATCCCGGTCAAGGCCCGCAACCGATCAGCGGCCGACTTGCGACGGGCCCGCGACCAGGTCGCGACCTGTCAGCGGCGGACCGGCGGCGGACCGCGACCGTTCAGTGGCTGAGCCCTGGCGAGCCCGCGGCCGGTCAGCGGCCGAGTCGGTGCAGGACCGCGCGTGGGCGGTTGGTGATGATGGCGTCGACGCCCAGGCCGGCGCAGAGGTCGACGTCCTCGGAGTCGTTCACCGTCCACACGTGCACGTGGTACCCCGCCTGCTTGAGCCGCTCGACATACGCCGGATGGTTGCGCACGATCCGGATCGAGGGCCCCGCGATCCTGACCCCTGCGGGCAGCCGCCCGTCGCGCAGCCGGGGCGAGGCGAACTGCATCAGATAGACCGTGGGCAGTGCCGGCGAGGCCGCCCGCACCCGGTGCAGCGAGCGCGCCGAGAAACTCATCACACGCACCGGCGACTCCTCGGCCGACGCCGGGGCGTCCAGGCCGAACCGCTTCAGGAGCGTCAGCAGCCGCTCCTCGACCTGCCCCGCCCACCGTGTGGGGTGCTTGGTCTCTATGGCCAGCTCCACCCGCCGCCCGGCGTCGGCGACGAGTTCGAGCAGCCGCTCCAGGGTGAGGACCGAGGTGTCCTCGGGGTCCTCCGGGCGCACCTCCCAGTCCGGCTCCTCGTCCCGGCCCCGCCAGAAGGCGCGTGTCCGCCCGGAGCCGAAGTCCAGCGCGGCGAGGTCGGCCAGCTCCAGGGCCGACACCGCTCCGCGGCCGTTGGACGTACGGTTGACGCGACGGTCGTGCACGCAGACGAGATGGCCGTCCGCGGTCAGGCGTACGTCGCACTCGAGGGCGTCCGCGCCGTCCTCGATCGCCTTCCGGTAGGCGGCCAGCGTGTGCTCGGGGGCGGCCTCGGAGGCACCGCGGTGGGCGACGACTTGGATGTGGTGCTGCCGTGCGTGGGTCACCGCGTCATGGTGCCACCGCGGCGGGGTAGGCGGGGCGGTGGGAGGTCGTCGACAACATATCCGTTTCATGTGAAATGACCTATATAAGGAAAGGGCTCGGACCCACAGCAACCGCTTATGGTGCTCTGACGGCCCATGGGAAAAGCTGAATACATACACATGCACATGCACAGCTGGAGCAGGCCGGGTCGCCGGCAGGCATGACGAGCGTGACCGAGTGCGACCGACAACAACAGCCGTGGATCGAGGAGAAGAGCTGTGAGCACCGAGAACGAGGGCAACGCGGTACCCCCGGCCCCGTCCGCACCTCCCGTGCCGGTGGAATCTCCCGCAGCTTCCCCGCACCCGGCCGCCCGGAGCGGCGCCACACCCCCACCCCCCGGCACGCCCCCGCATGTGCCGGGAGCGCACGGCGAAGCCGGCGCCCCCGGACCGCAGGGCAGTACGGGCTCGCCCGTCGACGGCTCCTGGCCGCCCCCGTCCTCGTACGGCGACGGCGGCGCGGGAGGAGGCTCCGGCTGGGGCTCCCCGTACCAGCACCCGCAGCCCACGCCCAAGCCGGCCGGCCGGCGCGGCGGCCTGGTCGCCGCGGTCCTGGCGGCGGCCCTGGTCGCGGGCGGCCTGGGCGGCGGCATCGGCTACACCCTGGCCAGGAACGGCGACACCACCTCCACCACGGTCTCCGCCTCCGACACCGGCGCCTCGCAGATCAAGCGCGACCCGAACTCGATCGCGGGCGTGGCCGCCAAGGCGCTGCCGAGCACGGTCACCATCGAGGCCGAGGGAAGCGGCGGCCAGGGCGGCACCGGCACCGGCTTCGTCTTCGACGTCCAGGGCCACATCGTCACCAACAACCACGTGGTGGCCGACGCCGCGAACGGCGGCAGGCTCTCCGCGACCTTCCCCGACGGCAAGAGGTACGAAGCCGAGATCGTCGGCAACGCCCAGGGCTACGACGTCGCGGTCATCAAACTCAAGGACGCCCCCTCCGACCTCAAGCCGCTTCCCCTCGGCGACTCCGACAAGGTGGCCGTCGGCGACGAGACGATCGCCATCGGCGCGCCCTTCGGCCTGTCGAACACGGTGACGACCGGCATCATCAGCGCCAAGAACCGCCCTGTGGCCTCCAGTGACGGCGGCTCCGACAGCAGGGCGTCCTACATGAGCGCCCTGCAGACGGACGCCTCCATCAACCCGGGCAACTCCGGTGGCCCGCTCCTCGACGCGCGCGGCGCGGTCATCGGCATCAACTCCGCGATCCAGTCCACGGGCAACGGCGGCTTCGGCAGCTCCGGCCAGTCCGGATCGATCGGCCTGGGTTTCGCCATCCCGATCAACCAGGCCAAGTACGTCGCCCAGCAGCTGATCAAGACCGGCAAGCCGGTCTACGCCAAGATCGGTGCGTCGGTCTCCCTGGAGGGCACCACGGACGGCGCCAAGATCACCGAGCAGGGCGCCGGCGGCTCCGCCCCGGTCGAACCGGGCGGCCCCGCCGACAAGGCCGGCCTCAAGCCCGGCGACGTCATCACCAGGCTCGACGACAGGGTCATCGACTCCGGCCCCACCCTCATCGGCGAGATCTGGACCCACAAGCCCGGCGACAAGGTCACCCTCACCTACGAGCGCGCCGACAAGGAGCACACGGTGGACCTCACCCTCGACGCCCGCGTCGGCGACAGCGGCTGACCCACACGCGCGCGTGCGGACCCGTTAGTCTTGTCCCGCGTCGCCGATCACAGGCGGCGCGGGGAGGTGTGCCCGAGCGGCCTAAGGGAACGGTCTTGAAAACCGTAGGGACGTGAAAGCGTCTCCGTGGGTTCGAATCCCACCGCCTCCGCAGGTCAGAGACGTGCTGGTCAGAAGGGGTGTCGCTCAGTGAGCGGCGCCCCTTCTGTATGGGGTCCGTCTCACCTTGATCGGGCTCTGTCTCGTTGTGGATCAATGCGTGTGGACCAGGCGTGGACCAAAGGCGGGGCGAAAGCCGCAGCTCAGCGCCGTGTTCGGGGCCAGGCCCCGTCCTGGTCCACAACCCGACGAGCGAAGGCTGGCGGGCGGAGCCCCGCGCTTTATCGATGTCATGACAGCACAGGAGGCCCGCCCGCCTAGCGGTGCATCCCGGCCGACGCCAGTGTGGAAATGGAACCGCCGACACGATGGAGTGGGATCGTGTCGGTCTTCTAACGCGTCGAGGGACGCTCAGGGCACGTGTGCCTCAACAGAGGACGCTCGAACGCCTTACCCACCCAGGGCTGACGGATCAGCCGTCACGTCAGCACCTGCCACAACCGTCAGATACCCAAAGTCACGTCTCCCATGCCGGGAATTGTGTCCGTGGGGGCCTGCCCTTATGGCCCGATGGCAGCAGGGGCGGATACAGCCCGCAGCTCCGACCCGAACCCACGAGTGCTCGACCCTGGCACTGTCGGTGGGTCCTGCTACGTGGCAGGAGTAGTGGCGGCTGGCCCTGCCCCTCCTCGCTCTACTGCCAGGTGGACAACTGCCGGGGCAGCGAGCGCGGGGATGCAGAGTATGGCGCCGAGAAGCACCCACCCGGCCGGACCGTGATCGATGCAAAGGAATGTCACTAGAACGGGCCCGATAGCCTTTGAGCTACCGAACCCCAGGTTGAAGAAACCTTGGTACTGACCACGACGGTCGTCCGGGGCGAGGGTCATAGACACCTCGAAACCCCCTGCTGTGGCAAGCATTTCACCTACAGTGACGACCATGGCCGTGACAAGCAGCATGGCAACAGCGGCCTGTCCGTGAGAGGTGATGGCTGGTAGAGAACACCCCAGCAGGAACAACAATCCGGCGTTCCGCAGTAGGCGGCCTGCAGCGGTTAGGGATGAAGCCGTTCGTGAAATACGAACCTGGAATAGAACGATGGCCAGTGTGTTCATTGTGAGGATGACGGATGCCAACCAGGCAGGCCCGATTCCTGTCTTGTAGATCCACAGTGGAAGGCCGAGGGAGATCACCTGCAGGCTGATTGACAACACACCATGGATCACGGTGAGCGCGACGTACGGGAAATCTCGAAGAACCGAACGAGGAGCGCTTGCCAACCCAGCCTTGGTAGCAGTTGGTCCATGGTCGGTTGCGCTTAGGGCAGCGAACAGCTGGATGCCAGCTGCGGCGGCGAAGCTAATT
The DNA here is from genome assembly GCF_003270085.1 of Streptomyces triticisoli. Taxonomy (GTDB): domain Bacteria; phylum Actinomycetota; class Actinomycetes; order Streptomycetales; family Streptomycetaceae; genus Streptomyces; species Streptomyces triticisoli. Next base: position 124,613 of record NZ_QFDQ01000029.1, read on the forward strand.
GCATTCGCCAGGAGGGCCATCACGATCACGAATCGACTGTTCGCGTTCATCACCAGACCCGCTAGTGCTGAGCCAATGGCGACGGCTGCGTTTGACAGTGCCGTGAGCTGCGACCTGTAGCGAACTCGTTGTTGACCTCCAATGGTGGCGATCAACACGCCCTGTGCCGTACGCGCACCCTGAGCAGACAGCGCGCTAACACAAGCCACGAGGATGAAGGTTGCAAGATTCCCTACGAACGGAACGGCGCCGGCACTGGCAGCCTGAATTCCGTACATGTACAGGAGTGTTCTTCGCGGCCCCCGGTTGTCTGCCAGCCTTCCCACTGGGACCGCGGCCAGCAAGCCGACGACCCCTGCCACTCCGAGCCCAATGCCTACGTCTCCGGCTGAGAGACCGGCCTGCGTAGTGAGGAACAGTGGCGCCAGCACGACGTACAGCCCGGTTCCCAGACTGTCGATGAGTACTGCGTAGGAGAAGGTACGTGCTTGGCCGGGAGGCGGCAGCAGCCTGACCAACCGACCTGCGGGTCCCATCACTGTGCCGGGACCAGCACGCCGCACTCCATCAGCGCTTGTACCAGCGCCTCTGCATTTCCAGTTTCTGTCTGGGGGTCAATCGAGATGAGATCCGTCATGGTGAACAACTCACCACTCAGCGCTCGGGCAAGCATGGCGGAGAACACATCAGGGATGTTGATCTCAGCTTCAGACGTGCGCAGGCAGACGTCGTTTCCTTTGGTCACGAGATCAAATACTAGACCCTCCCGTAACTGGTACGTGCCATCTTTGGCCCGGCCATCCGTTGCCTGGAGGGTCTGCGACAGGACGGGTAGCGGTTCCGGCGGAAGGTCTTCCCAAGCGTGCTGCCGCAACTTCCATCTGGCGGTGAGCGCTGACGCGTCGAGTGATGCACGCTGGGCCAAATCGGCGAAAAATGCGCGGGCATCGTTACCTGTGAATGCGCCAGTCTGTACGGCTTCCCGAAGCCATGTATCTTCCGTCGACAGGACTTCGACCAACTGATGCAGCATATCGGCTTTCGTGATTGGAGCCATAGCCGCAGTCAAGTGAACAGAGGTGTGATCGACGGCTTCAGCGCCGTGCAGGAATCCTCGTGGCAGGTACAGCACATCCCCCGGGCGAAGGGTTAGCTCTCGAGGTTCATCGAGAGAATCAAGGATCTCCGCACGCTGCTGATCGGGGAACTTGGTCCATGCCTGATGCGGGAGCGGACTGACAATCGGGGGGTCCCAGACCTTCCAGCTCTTCTCACCCGACATCTGGAAGACGAACACGTCGTCGTAGTCGAAGTGGGTGTTCACCGCTTGGCTGCCTGGGGGCGTGACGAAAACGTTCATGGTCACTGGATGGCCGAGTTGTGCCGCAAGCCGTCGGGCAAAGGATCCTGCCTGCGGTGAGTAACGATGTACTGAGCGCAGAATGAGGGAATACCCGGCCTGGACGGCTTGACGGACCTTGTCAGGATCGACGTAGGGCGGTGAACCTGGTGTATCGCCGGGCGCCGGCCGGCCGTAGCTGGCCTCGGGTAAGTAGTCATCGTTGCGCACGACTCGCAGTGAACGGGTTCGTAACCCGGAGGCGGCCAGTGCTTCCTCCACTTCCCGCGGGGTCATCGGCACCTCGGCGCGCGGACCCAAGGAACTGGCCTTCGTGTACAACGGGACTGAGCCAAAGAAGCGCTCGAAGAACTCTCGGTGGGGCAGAGCGACACAGGAGGAGAGGACGTCACGCTTGGTCACCGACGCTCCTTTTGAGGAGTAGGTTTTGATGCGATTGGAATCTGTGGGGGCAGACCGTCCGTTCGGCCCGCTGGAATCCCGGCGCCCACTATGTAGAGGACAGTCTCCGAGATCCCGTCGATACCCAAGAACTCTTCGATCTCGCTGTCCCTGAAGGCGTCAGTCTGAAACGGTCCGAGCCCAGCGGCCGTCGCAGTCAGCAGGAAGGTCTGCCCGAGATGCCCCGCATTAAGGAAGATGGCTCGAAGAATGCGTCCTTGGCGATACTTGTACGACGAGCGTTCTATCTTCGCGGTCAGGAAGCACACAAACCCCGCAGTGCCGACCATGCGCTGGCCGAAGGCAAGCCTCTGGACGGACTCACGAGTGATCTCCTCACGCAAGGCAACCAATGAGTGGTCGGCCGGCGAGTAGTGATAGAGGCCAGGCTGGATTCCTTCGACGTTGAGGACAGCCACATAACACTCGTTCTCATGTCGGGAGCCGGCGCATGGACTTGTCCGCATCATCAGCGTCCCGAAACCCTCACCGTCCGCAAAGAACATCGGGCCGAAGGTGAAATGCAGCACTGTGGAGAAGGTGCGGAGCGGGACCGGGTCCGGAAGGAATTCTCGGTGGGTGCGACGCGAGGTAATTGTTTCTTCGTACTCCCGGCGCAAGGGCAGATAGGCTTGGGGAAGGCGGAGCACAGGCGCGTCCGGGTGACGGGAGAATATCTCAGGGCGCGGACCCGACTCCAGTATCCTATTCTTTTCAGCCTCGCGACGGCTGACGTCGGACACCTCTTCCGCGAGATAAGTGACATCCTTTGTTCCGAAAAGAAAGAGTCGCGCCTCTGGCCCCCAGTTTTTCCAATGCTGATCCAGTGCCTCATCGCGTTCGGCCTGCTCGCGAGTCTGTAGCAGCCCGTTCACGTGCAGTTCCTTCACAGCGGCAAGCACTTCTTCACGGGCGTAGCCGTCCAGCAGATGTGCGGCGCTCTCGGGCTCCATCCAGTCGTCGAAGAGGCTGAGGACCTCAACTGCGGCTCCGTTGACTCGGGTGGCGGGTATGCTCTCCACCCCCTCCGGCTTCCGCGTCAAGTAGTTTTGAATTGCGAGTCCTCCGTCATGCCAATAGGCAATCAGGGATCGAGGTCAACGCAGCTCCATTATTCCCCTCGTGAATTCAGTTCCGACGATGAGCGGCACCGTACGAGGCGTATTCCGAGCGCCGCTCATCGCTACATCTTCACTCGCTCAGCGAGTCGGGTCGTGCAGGACCTTGTTGCTCCCGGTGGTCACCGGGCGGATTTCGATCTTCTGCATGTAGCTCACCCCCTCCCCTTCAGCGAACTCTTGGAACCGTAAAACGCACCACCGTCAGATGCAACGGTACTGACAGTATTGCTAGCCAGGGGGAAAGCAGCTACTCGTAGATTCCGTGGATGCTGCTTGGCCGAAACGAAGTCATGGCAACGGGATTTCTGATCTTGCGCGATGGAGGTTAGGTTCCAGGTCAGACAGCAAATCGGAACCAGGTCTTACGGAAATCGCCGGGAGTCTAAAAGTGGATAGTCGAGTATGGAGGTTTTGTGGGTCTTCGAAGTTGAGCGGTGCGCTGGTTCGGCTTGCTGACGTGACGTCACGCTCCGTGGCGGCGGATCAGACGGCTCGGCC
>NZ_QFDQ01000286.1 GCF_003270085.1 Streptomyces triticisoli
CGCAGCCCGCGGCCCGCCCCGGCGAGAACCTGCTCCGGCGCCCGCCGCGGCGCGGGCCCCGGGGGCGGCACGGGCGGCAGTTCCTCGGTCGCGTCCTCCACGGCTCCGGTGGGCGGAGCGGCCGGCTCCGACGGCACCGCACCCTGGTGGCCGCCGGCGTCGCGCTGCGACTCCTGCGCCTCCTTGAACTCCCTGATGAGCTCCGCCAGGGCGTCGGTGCGTCTGGGCCGTACGACCCGGACCGACTCCAGGGGCGGCCTGCCGTACGGCTCTCCGCGTCCCGGGGGTGTCGACACTTGGCACTCCTTCCTCCGTGCGCACGGGCCCATCCCCATCCCGAGGAGTGATACGTGCCTGCCGCGCCGCCGGTTCAGGGCTCTCAGCCGGCGGAGGTCCGGCCGGTGGTGGCGAGAAAGCGGCGCAGGGAGGACTTCAGCGCGGCGACGAAGGCGTCCCTCCGGGTGTCGTCGAGGGCGTCCAGGGACAGGTAGGGGTTGAGGTCCTCCAGCTCGACCAGCAGCAGCTCCCCGCCGGGGGCCCGGCAGGCGTCGACGCGCTGGATGCCGTGACCGAGGTCGTTCCAGTCGATGAAGCGCCGGGCGAACTCCAGGTCCTCGCGGGTGGGTTCGTACGGTCGCAGCTCCCAGCGCCGGGCCGGGTCCGGGGCGTACAGGGCGTACTGGAAGTCGTGGTCGACGAAGTAGAACGAGACCTCGTAGGAGAAGTCGATGTGCGGCTGGATCAGGACGGTGCCGTCGGTGAGGCCGGGCAGCTCGTCGGCGGTGACGGTGCGCAGCCCTATGGAGTCGGCGCCCAGCTTGGGCTTGACCACGTACCGGCCGGCCGCGGGCAGGCGGTCGAGGTCCTCGGGGCGGTCGACGGTGGGGATGACAGGGTGTCCGGCGGTGGTCAGGTCGAGGAGGTACTGCTTGCCGGCCATGTCCGCCCGGCCGGTGAGCGGGTTGTAGACCGGCATCGCGCGGGCCAGGGCCCGGGCCCTGAAGTCGTCGTAGGCGTCCCGGTACTCCAGGACGGGCCCGCTGTTGCGGACGACGACGGCCTCGAAGGCGTCCATCAGCGCGGCCGCGTCCCTCGGGTGGCACAGGGCCAGGTCGAAGTCCTCGCGCAGACGGGAGGTCAGACGGATGTCCTCGTCGCAGTAGCGGCGCCCGCGCGCCGGGTACGCCAGGTCGGTGACGTAGAGGAGACGGGGGCGTGCGGAGGGCATGGGGGCTCCTGGGGCTGGTGAACGGCGGGCGGGGCGGAGGGGCGGTGAAGGTGCAGAAAGGTTACTTCGGCGGGTGGTCCGTTACTCCTGCCGCACGTGACGCCCACCATGGTCGGCACTGAGTGCCAGCCATGTCCCTTCCGGGCGCCGCGCACCCACCCCTCGGCTCCCCCTCCGCCACCGACGCGGAAACCAACCTCCTGGAACTGACGGCAATTCAGGACCATCGGACACCTTTACGAATGGCACTGAGTGCCATACTCTGAGGCCGCGCGCGGTGGCACGGACCACCCGCGCACATGCGTGCACGGGTGCGCCGCGCACGCGCGATTTCCGGCCGAGCGCAGGGAGTTGACCAACGTGTACCACCACTCAGGAAACGCCGTTCGTCCGGCGGTCGGCTCCGCGACCTGCCTCCTCGAGCCCGGGTCCCGCGATGCGGAGGCCCTGTACTTCCAGCGCTGCACCTGGTGCGGCACCGCCGTGTACCACCGGCTGCTGTGCCCGGTCTGCCGGGGCAGCGAACTGCGCACCGAGCGCAGCGCGGGCGTCGGCACGGTCCGCCACTCCACGGTGGTGCACCGCAACACCCCCGCCGCGCGGAACGTGTCGCTGATCGAGATGAGCGAGGGCTTCGTCGTGCGCGGCCGGGTCATGGGCCCGCCCATCGGCATCCACGGCGGCGACCGGGTCCGGCTGTCCACGGCGAAGGACCCGGTGCGCGGCGAGCCCGTCTTCCAGCTGATCGACGAGCCGTACCGCGCCTGGACCTGACGAACCGTCAACCACGGCTGACGCCCGAGGGCTCCCCCCGCCGGCTCCGCTCCGGTACGGCGCCGGAGGCGACGGCCGGTCCCTCGTGCCCCGAGGTCCCCCGGGCGACCGCGGCCAGCGTCAGCACCGCGCACACGGCGTAGACGCAGCCGGGCCAGGCGAGCGACGCCGGATAGGCACCGGGGTGCACCTGGTGGTCCTCGGCACGGATCAGGGACGGCACCACCCGGGTGACCGTCACGAGCGCCCACACGGCGAGCGTGACCCTGCTGAGCAGGCACTGTCCGAGGGGGCCGTGGGCCAGCCAGATCATGGCGGGCAGGCACCAGATCCAGTGGTGGCTCCAGGAGACGGGGGACACCAGCAGCCCGTACAGCTCCACGGCCACGAGGGCGCCGAGCAGGTCGTGCCGCCGTACCGCCGCGCGCACGGCCCAGGCCGCCGCCACCGTCACCAGGGCGAGCGCCACCCCGTAGGCCAGCAGGGCGGCGGTGTCCTGGCCGAGCAGTCTGCTGAGCGCCCCGCGCAGGGACTGGTTGCGCACCGACCAGACCGGGCCGACGCGCCGGGTGTCCGTGACGAGCACCGACCAGTAGCGTGCCGACTCGCGCGGGGCGACACACCAGGCCAGGGCCGCCGCCGCGGCGGCGGTCGCGACGGCCCACGCCGCCGCCCGCCACTGCCGGGTCGCCAGCAGGTACAGTCCGCCGACGGCCGGAGTCAGCTTCACCGACGCCGCCAGTCCCACGCCCGCGCCCCGGCCCACCGCCGCGCGCGGCACGGCCAGGCCCCAAAGGACGACGGCGCCCAGCAGCAGGTTGACCTGCCCCTGGTCGAGGGTGTGCCGCACGGGCTCCAGCCACAGCCCGGCGGCGGCCCAGAGCAGGGCGCGCTCCCGTACCCGGACGGCACCGGGGCCCGGACCCAGCAGCCGCACCACGCTCACGGCGACGACGAGCAGCGCCGCCACGGAGAGCGTCTGCCAGAGCGCGACCAGCACCGCCCACGGAAGGCGGGACAGCGGCAGGAACAGCAGTGCGGCGAAGGGCGGGTAGGTGAACGGCAGCCGGGGAATGGGCGGGGTGGTCCGCAGCGCGTAGTCGTACAGGCCCCCGGACAGCACGTGCGGTGCGGCCTCGCGGTAGACGCTCAGGTCCAGCGGGTGCGTCGGGTGGGTGGCGACGGCGAGGACGTGCACGGCCACCGAGACGGCCAGACACCAGCCGGCATGGCCGGTGAGCCACTGTCCGGCTCTCCGGCCCGTGGCCCAGATCCCCTTCACCGCACCAGCCCCGTCGTGTCGGCAGCGCCCGCAGACTAGCCCGGCGAACGCCCCGGCCGGCCGATGCCACACCGGTCACCCGCTGTACGGGCGTTTTCCCCGCCGCACGGGTCAGAGAGTCACCCGGATTCCGACGGTGCCGTCCACCCCGCGGCGCAGCCGGCTGCCCAGCAGGGTGAGGCGGCCGAGCACGCCGTACTTGCGGGCGATGAGAGCGCGGTAGCGGGCGGTGGTGGCCGGGTCGCAGATCTCCGCCGTCGCCGCCACCTGCTCGCCGGTCGGCTTGCCGCGCAGGTCGCAGGGGCCGACGAGGACGTCGGCGCGGTTGCGGATCCGCTTGACCTTCCAGGAGTCGGCGGCCGTCCACACACCGAGCGCGTCGCCGTCGCGCACCAACCACACCGGGGTGGCGACCGGCGTGCCGCTCCTGCGGTAGCTGGTGACCAGCAGATACTTCCCGGCCCCGAGCCGCTCCACCAGGGTGTCGTCCATGCGCGGCAGTCTATGCGCGGGTGCTCCGCCCCGCCGGGCCGCTGTACGGGCACGCCCGAAGAAGATCGTCCGCGTGCTGAACAGGGCCACGCCGCGCCACGTATGGAGGAAGGGCGCTCAACGACCGGAGGGCCCCGCGGTGTTGAGACCGTGTGTCCGGGGTTCAGGAGCCACGCATGAGGCACGTACGACGACGGGTCGTCCGGCGAGTGACACGGCTGACGGCCGTCGCGGGACTCCTCCTGGGAGGAGCGATGGTCACGCAGGCGGCGATGGCCGGTGAGACTCCCGGCGCCCCCGTCGCCGTACGCGGCACGGTGCAGCCGGCCGCTGGCGGCACGGGCGCCGACCTGGTGGCGCGGCTCGGGGCCTCGCGTACGGCGGGCAGCTGGATCGGCGCCGACGGGCGGCCGGTCGTCGCCGTGACCGACGAGGAGGCGGCGGCCGAGGTGCGGCGGGCGGGCGCCGAGGCGAAGGTCGTACGGCACAGCATGAACGAGCTGCAGGCGGCCACCGCGAGCCTGCGCGCCGCGCCGCGTGTGCCGGGCACGGCCTGGGTGATGGACTACCGCACCAACCGGGTGACCGTCCAGGCCGACAGCACCGTCTCCGAAGCCGACTGGGCCCGGATGACCGAGGTCGCCGACGGCATCGGCGGCTTCGTGCACATGCAGCGCGCCAAGGGCGCCTTCACCACCCGCCTCAACGGGGCGCAGCCCATTCTGTCGACCGGCGGGCGGTGCTCGGCCGGCTTCAACGTGACCGACGGGCAGAGCGACTTCATCCTCACCGCCGGGCACTGCGGGCCCACCGGGTCCATCTGGTTCGCCGACGACCAGGGCAGCCGGCAGCTCGGCGAGACCGTCGAGGCGTCCTTCCCGGGCGGCGACTTCTCGCTGGTCCAGTACGCCTCCGGCAGCGCCGGCCGGGACGCCGACATCGTGGCGATCGGCGGCGGCAACGGCGTACGGATCACGGGGGCGGCCGATCCCGCCGTGGGGCAGCGGGTGTTCCGCAGCGGCAGCACGACCGGGCTGCGCGACGGTGAGGTGACCGGCCTGAACGCGACCGTGAACTACCCCGAGGGCACCGTCACCGGCCTGATCCAGACCACGGTGTGCGCCGAGTCGGGCGACAGCGGCGGCCCGCTGTTCTCCGAGGGCATCGCCCTGGGGGTGACCTCGGGCGGCAGCGGCGACTGCACGACGGGCGGTACGACGTTCTTCCAGCCGGTCACCAAGGCGCTGACCGCGCTCGACGTGAAGCTGATCGTGGCGCCCCCGCAGCAGGGCGCCGGGAGTCCTTCCGGCACCCCCTCCGCCTCGGCCACCCACAGCGCCATCGCCCCCGGCGCCGCCTCTCCCGGCTCCTCCGCCCCGGTCACCGGCAGCACCGACGGCACCACCCTGCTCTCCCGCCTCTCCGACCCCAGGAACGTGGGCCCCGGGCTCCTGGTCGTCGCCGGCAGCCTGATCGCCCTGGTCGCCACCCGCTGGATCCGCGCGGAACAGGACCGCAAGGCCTACCAGCGGCACTACTCGGCGACCTGGGGCTGACCGGGGCCGGTCTCCCCGTGCGGCGGTCAGCCCAGCGTCAGCAGCACGGTGGCCACCGCCGCACCGAGCAGGCCGGCCACCTGCCGCCGGGTGACCCGTTCGTGCAGCACGACGAGTCCCATGGCCACGGGAAGGACCGGGTACAGCGAGGCCAGGACGACGGCGACCGCGAGCACCTGCAGGCGGGTCGCCAGCAGGTACAGGATCAGGGCGAGGGCAGCGCCCACGCCGATGAGGAGCGCCCGCGCCCCGCGGACCGGCGGTACGCGCGGGCGCCGTACACCGGCCGGCAGCAGGACGGCGACCGCGGCGAGGCGGCCCGCCGCCACGGGCCACAGCCCGCTCGACGGCCCGGCCTGCGCGAGCGCGAGGTACTGCACGGCGACACCCGCGCTCGCCAGCAGGCCGTCCGCCGCACCCCGGCCGCGGGGAGCACCCGGCCCCCCGCCGGAGACCAGCCAGAGCGCGGGCACCGCGGTGGCGATGCCCGTCCAGGCCAGGAGGGCGGGCCGGTCGCCGAGCACCAGGACCCCGCACACCACGGACAGGGCGACGGAGGTGACGGCGCTCACGGGCACCACCACGCTCATGGCGCCGCGGCTCAGCCCGCGGTTGAGCAGAAGCATGGCGGCGCCGCTGCCGACGCCGGACAGGCCGCCCCAGCACAGATCGGCCGGCGACAGGGAGTGGGCCGGGACGAGTAGGGCCGCCGCGACGGCGAGCAGCAGCCCGCCGAGCTGGCCGAGGAGGGTGACGGCGGCTAAGTGCACGCGGCGGGACAGCATGCCGCCGGTGAAGTCAACGAGGCCGTAGCAGAGGGCGGAGGACAGTGCGAGAAGGGCACCCATTCGTTCGTGGGTGCCCTGGGAGGATGGTCCGATGCCGCGGTGGGGGCCGTGGAGGAGAGGCGCTCAGGCGGCCCTGAGCGGGGGGTGGGCGGCTGTGGCCCACTCCTGCACGAGGCGCTGGTACTCCTCGCGCTGCTCGCCGGTCAGTGTCCCGCCCGACCGGAGCCACAGGGCCCGGATCTCCTCGTTGACCTCCGCGGCCGATCGCTCGGAAACGGGTTCAACAGTGGTGGACATGCCGTGAAGCATATGCCGTCCGAGGTGAAGGCGCTGTGAATAAGTACGAGCGATACGGGCATATCGGACCGTGTTGCTCATCACGCCAATTCGGCAGGAGCCCGTCGGTAGTTCGCGATTCAACCGCCACCGGACACCGGCATCGGCCCGCGCTCAGGTGCCCGGCTTGCGGCCGTACACGTACACGTCGTCGCCCTTCTTCAGCAGCGACCAGTACTTCTTGGCGTCCTTCGGCCTCATGTTGACGCAGCCGCGCGAGCCGGGCGGGTTCCACATGCTCAGGTCGGCCGAGTGGAAGGCCTGGCCGCCGTCGAAGAACTGGCTGTACGGCATGGGCACGTTGTAGAGGGTCGAGACGTGGTCGATGTTCCGCCAGTAGATCTTCTTCAGGCCGGTGCGGGTCTTGTACCCCTTGCGTCCGGTGCGCACCGGCACGGGCCCGTGGACCAACCGGCTGCCGTCCTGGATCCAGCTGAGCTGGAGCGTGAGGTTCACGCAGGCTATCCGGCCCTTGTTGACCGGGCACTTGCCGGCTTTGTTGGGCTTCTTGCCCACGGCCTTCTGCTTGTTCATGAGGTCCATCACACCCCAGGTGACGGGACCCGCGTAGCCGATGTTCGGTGTGATGCCGTGCTTGGTCTGGAAGGCCCGTATCGCCTTGCAGTCCGCGGCCGACTGCCGCCCGTCGACCGGCCGGCCGAGGAACTTCTCCACCTTCTTCTGGTACGGCCCGGCCTTCGTCGTACAACTCGCCGCCTGCGCCGGTGCGGCACCGACCGCGAGTGCGAGCGGAACCACCAGGCCCGTGACGCCCAGTGCGACCGCTCCCCTTCTGCCCGGATCCCTCATGACAACCCATCCCCCTCGATGCGTTCCTGCGCTTCTCGACACCTAGACCCTTGACGGGGGGCAGTGGTTGCAAAGCACCTCACGACGAGACGGAACGGTGACATTCGGACCGCCCGGCGGGTGGGTTCAGGTGCTCCGAAGGGCCTCGCGGAAGCCGGTGTTGACCGCGGTGAGGCCGCCGTCGACGGTCAGGGTGGTGCCGGTGATCCAGGCCGCGTCGCGGGAGGCGAGGAAGGCCACGGCGGCGGCGACGTCCTCCGGCTCGCCGACCCGGCCCAGGGGGTACAGGGCGCGGACCCGGTCGAGTTCGGCGTCCCTGCCCTCCCAGGCCGAGGTGCGCACCGTGCCCGGCATGACGAGGTTGACGCGGACGCCGCGGGCCGCGGCGTGTCCGGCGAGGGTGCGGGTGAGGGACGCCAGGCCCGCCTTGGCGGCGCTGTAGGCGTGGCTGCCGAAGTCCTGGGCGCCGTTGACCGAGCCGATGCTGACGACCGCGCCCCGGCCGCCCGCCGCCAGATGGGGCAGCGCGGCGCGGCAGCAGCGGTAGGCGCCGGTCAGGGTGACGTCGAGGTCGCGGGCCCACACCTCGTCCGGGCCGTCCTCGAACCGCGGGGGGTCGGGCGAGCAGTGGGCCGCGCTGTTGACCAGGACGTCGAGTGAGCCGAAGGCGCGGACGGCGTGCTCCACGGCCGCCTCCGCCGACTCGCGGTCCGCGACGTCCAGCGTGTGCGCCCGCGCCGTGAGGCCGCGCTCGCGCAACGCCGCCGCGGTGCGCTCCGCCGCTTCCCCGTCCACGTCGGTGACCAGCACCCCGGCCCCCTCCTCGGCCAGCCTCCGCGCGGTGGCCGCGCCGATGCCCCGCCCCGCTCCCGTGATGAGAGCCCCGTGCCCGTCGAACCGCCTGCTGTCCGTCATGCGCCGAACCTACTGCGGCGGACGATCACACGAACAGAGGGCGTGTGCGGTCACCGGTAGCCGGTCGTGTCCGCCGGTTTGCCCGCGTCCTGGACTTCGACGAGGTAGCGCCAGGCGTCGGGGCGGCTGCCGTCCAGGTCGGTGTGGCCGTAGACCCGGGCGAGGGCGCCGCTGGAGAGGGACTGTCCGTTCCAGCGGGCCACGTCCGGGTCGGCGGCCAGGGCGGCGACGGCGCGGCCCACGTAGCGGGGGCTCTCGGAGATGGCGAAGTGGGGGACCTGCTTCAGGGCGTCGCGCCAGGTGTCCTCGGTCACCCCGAAGTGGTCGAGCATCAGTTCCGAGCGCATCCAGCCGGGCGTCAGGGCAAGGGCGGTGGCGCCGCGCGGGCCGAGTTCGTGGGCGAGGGCGAAGGCCATGCGCAGGACGGACGCCTTGGCGAGGTCGTAGAAGAAGTTGACGCGGTAGGTGTCCCGGTTGTAGTCGGCGGTGCCGTCGGTCATCTCCACCGCCAGGCCGCCGGGGCGGCGCAGCAGCAGGGGCAGGGCGTGGTGGCTGGTGATCGCGTGGGTCTCCACCGCGAGGCGGAGCAGCCGCAACCCCTTGTCGAGGTCGTGCTCCCACACCGGGGTGTCCCACTCGAAGAGGTGCTCCGCGCCCCAGATGTCGTTGACGAGGACGTCGAGCCGGTCCTGTTCGCGGGCGATGCGGTCCACCAGGGCGCGTACCTGCTCCGGCTCCAGGTGGTCGGTGGGTACGGCGATGCCGTGGCCGCCGGCCTCGGTCACCAGGTCGGCGGTGTCCTCGATGGTCTCGGGGCGATCGCACTCCGAGCGGCGGGCGCGGGTGGTGCGTCCGGTGACGTACACGGTGGCGCCGGCCGCACCGAGTTCCACCGCGATTCCCCGCCCCGCTCCCCGCGTCGCTCCCGCGACCAGCGCGACCTTGCCTTGCAGTGGACCCGACATGTCCGGCCTCCCCGGCGTCTTCCGTCGATGCGATTGCCGTCATCGAGGATGCCGGGGAAGCCGGACATCTTCTGTCGTCTTTTGTCAGCGCTTCCTCACGCCGGGCACGCTTCAGTGCCCGCGGGCGATCCACTCCTGAAGGTGCGGGGCCTCGGCGCCGATGGTGGTGGAGTCGCCGTGGCCGGTGAGGACCTTCGTCTCGGGCGGCAGCGTCAGCAGGCGGTCGCGGATCGAGTCGATGATCGTCGGAAAGTGGGAGTACGAGCGCCCGGTGGCGCCCGGACCGCCCTGGAAGAGGGTGTCGCCGGTGAAGACGGCGCCGAGCCCGGGGTCGTACAGGCAGACCGCGCCCGGGGCGTGGCCGGGGGTGTGCAGGACCGTCAGGTCGGCGCCCGCGGCCTCGATCACCTGGCCGTCGACCAGATGCTCGTCGGGGTCGCGGTTCGGGTGGGTCATCTTCCACAGCGGCAGGTCGTCGCGGTGCAGCCAGATCGCCGCACCGGTGAGGTCGGCGAGGGCGGGGGCCGCGTTGACGTGGTCGTTGTGGGCGTGGGTGCACACAATCGCGGTCAGCCGGCGGTCGCCCACGGCCTCGGCGATGGCCTGAGCGTCGTGGGCGGCGTCGATGACGATCACCTCGTGGTCGTCGCCGACGATCCAGACGTTGTTGTCGACGTCCCAGGTGCCGCCGTCGAGGGTGAACTGACCGGAGGTGACGAGGTGTTCGATGCGGGCGGTCATCACAGCACCACCACCGAGCGCAGCACGTCGCCGCGGTGCATCCGGTCGAACGCCTTCTCCACCTCGTCCAGTTGGATGGTCTCGGTGACGAACTTGTCCAGTGGCAGGCGTCCTTGCAGATGCAGGTCGATGAGCATCGGGAAGTCCCGGGAGGGCAGGCAGTCGCCGTACCAGCTCGACTTCAGCGCCCCGCCGCGCCCGAAGACGTCCAGCAGCGGCAGTTCCAGCTTCATCTCCGGGGTCGGTACGCCCACCAGGACGACCGTGCCGGCCAGGTCGCGGGCGTAGAAGGCCTGCTTGTAGGTCTCCGGGCGGCCCACCGCCTCGATGACGACGTCGGCGCCGAAGCCGCCGGTCAGTTCGCGGATCGCCTCGACCGGGTCGGTCTCCTTGGAGTTGACCGTGTGCGTGGCGCCCATGGTGCGGGCGGTCTCCAGCTTGCGGTCGTCGACGTCGACGGCGATGACCTTCGCCGCGCCCGCCAGGTACGCCCCGGCGACCGCCGCGTCGCCGACGCCGCCGCAGCCGATGACGGCGACCGAGTCGCCGCGGCCGACGTTCCCGGTGTTGATCGCCGCGCCGATGCCGGCCATCACGCCGCAGCCCAGCAGGCCGGCCACCGCCGGGGAGACGGACGGGTCGACCTTGGTGCACTGGCCGGCCGCCACCAGGGTCTTCTCGGCGAAGGCGCCGATGCCGAGGGCCGGGGAGAGTTCCGTGCCGTCGGTGAGCGTCATCTTCTGCCGCGCGTTGTGGGTGTCGAAGCAGTACCAGGGCCGTCCGCGCTCACAGGCGCGGCACTTGCCGCACACGGCCCGCCAGTTCAGGATCACGAAGTCGCCGGGCGCGACATCGGTGACGCCCTCGCCGACCGACTCCACCACACCCGCGGCCTCGTGACCGAGCAGGAACGGGAACTCGTCGTTGATGCCGCCCTGCTTGTAGTGCAGGTCGGTGTGGCAGACGCCGCAGGCCTGGATCCGTACGACGGCCTCGCCCGGCCCCGGGTCCGGCACGACGATCGTCTCGACCCGCACGGGTTCGTTCTTCCCGGGCGCGATCACGCCGCGCACTTCCTGCGCCATGGTGCTGTTCCCTTCCGTCGAACAGTGTCCGTCCCCTCCGACCCTACGCGTGATTGATCGGTAAAGCACCGTCGGGCGCGGCGCCCGCGCTGCGTTTGCCCAGCCAGCGGCGGTGGAGGAGGCTCGAAGGGTGAGGTCCGTCGCGGCCCGCTCCTCCCGGGTCGCGGCTCTCGTAGGAGGTAGCCCATGGGTAGCCCGGCAGGCCCCGCCTTCGACGCCGGTACGCTGCGCCGCGGCATCGAAGCGGACACGGCGTCCGCGTTGCTGTCGCTGTACGCGGACGACGCGGAGATCCGCATCGTGGACCGCAACACCCAGCCCAGTCACCCCAAGGTCCTGCACGGGCGCGACGAGATCGGCTCGATGCTGGACGACATCTACAGCCGCGACATGACGCACAAGCTGGAGCAGTGCGTCGTACAGGGCGACCACGCCGCCTACATCGAGTCCTGCGAGTACTCGGACGGCGTGCGCGTACTCGCCGAGTCCATGGTCTCGCTGCGCGACGGCAAGATCGCCGATCAGATCATGCTCCAGGCATGGGACGAGTAGGGAGAAAGGCCGCGAGGTTCCAGGTCAGCTCCCGGGTGACCTGGTCCTTCTCCGCCCGTGCGGGCCTGGGCGGGTCCCGCTCGGCCGGGTTCCGGAAGTCACGGGCGGCGTCCCGGCTGGCGTCCGCCGCTCTCCTCCGGTCGGTCCTGCGGGCCGCGCGGCCCCGCCCGCACCGTGTCACGCCGGGTGTACGCCGACCGCGGCGGGCCCGTTCGGCCAGGCTGAGGCGGGGCCGTGACTGGCGCTGAGGTGGAGCACCACCGGGGAGCGGTCCACGCAGAGTCTTGAGCCGCGCGCCCGGGCGATCCGTCGAACGCCCAGGAGGGATCATGTCCCAGGCCCGTCTGATGGACGGCACCGTGCTCGCCCGCCGTGTCGTGGAGGAGACCGCCGAGCAGGCCGCCGCACTGACCGAGCGCACGGGTACGGTGCCCTGCCTCGCGACGGTGCTGGTCGGTGAGGACCCCGCCTCCGTCACCTATGTGCGGATGAAGCAGAACCGCTGCCGCAAGGCCGGTATCGACTCCCGCCGGGTCGCGTTGCCCGCCGGGACCACCACCGAGGAGCTGGTGGGCACGCTGAGGTCCCTGTCGGAGGACCCCGCCGTGCACGGCATCCTGCTCCAGCACCCGGTCGGCGACCACATCGACGAGCGGGCCGCGTTCGAGGCGATCGCGCCCGGGAAGGACGTCGACGGAGTCACCTTCGCCTCGTTCGCGACGATGAGCTTCGGGCTGCCGGGGTTCGTCTCCTGCACGCCCGGCGGCATCCTGCGGCTGCTCGACGAGTACGGCGTCGAACTCGGCGGCAGGCGTGCCGTCGTGGTCGGCCGCAGCGCGATCCTCGGCAAGCCGGTGGGCATGCTGCTGCTCGCGCGGGACGCGACGGTGACGTACTGCCACTCGCGCACCGCCGACCTGTCGTCCGTGGTCCGTGAGGCGGACGTCGTCGTCGCCGCCGTGGGCCGGCCGCGGCTGATCCGCGGCCGGGACGTCAAGCCGGGCGCCGTCGTGATCGACGCCGGCTACAACCCGGGCAACGTCGGCGACGTCGACTTCGACTCCGCCGTGGAGCGGGCCTCGCTGATCACTCCGGTGCCGGGCGGGGTCGGCCCGATGACGATCGCCACGCTGCTGGAGCAGACCGTGCGCGCCGCCGCCCGGCAGCTCGGGGTGTGATCAGCGCGTCCGGGCGCTGTGCCCCGTGAGATGCCCGGCCTTGACGCCGTACTCCGGCATGGCCTGTCCGTGCCGGGCACGAGGTCGCCCTGGTCACGCACGGGTGTTCCGAGCCGCTGGTCGCGGACTCGGGCGCGGGCGCGGGCCCGGGTTTCCCTCCGCTGCCGGTGGACGCTCGCGCCGAGTTCCTCGCCGGCGGCGGAGGGGGCGCCGTACGCCGTCCCGCTGAGGGGACTCACCACGGACGACCTCGCCGCGGCCCTCGTCCGGGCCGTCCGGGCCGTCCGGGATTCCGTCCACCGGGAGCGGGCCCGGGCCCCGGGCGCCCTGATCCGCGAGGAGGACGGGGATCGTACCGGTGCTGAACGCGGTCGGCCGGCTCGCCGGTCAGGAGCCGGCCTCCGTCCAGCCCGGTGGCCGCAGAATGGCCAGCAGCTGGCGGACCAGTTCGTCGACCACCTCGTCCAGGGTCGCCTCCACCCAGCCGGCGCTCCAGTCGTGCAGGAGACCGTTGACGCTGCCGATGAAGGCCGTCGCGGCGATTCGGTAGTCGCGCCTCGCCGCCTCACCGCGCTCGGCGGCGGCCCGGGCCTCGGCGCAGATGAGGTCGACCCAGCGGGACCGGCGCTGAAGGCGCTGCTCCTCCAGGCGCGGGCTGACGCCGATGATCTCGACGAAGGTGATGCGGATCCGGCGCGGGTCCGCGGTGACGTTGGCGGCGTAGGCGTGGAAGAGGGCGGTGACGCGTTCGGCGAGCGGCAGGTGCCCGGCCTCGGCGAGGGCGTCCAGGACGGCCTGTTCGGCCCCGTCGTTGACGTGGAGGTGGAGGGCGGCCAGGACGTCCTCGAGGGTGCGGAACTCCTCGTAGAACTGCCGGGTCGACAGTCCGGCGGCCTCGCTGAGCCCGGCGACGGTCGTCGCGCGGTAGCCGGGGGTGTCGCCGAACAGTCGCAGCGCCGCTTCCAGGAACCGGCGGCGTCGCTCGGCCTGTCGCTCGGCGGCGGACTTGCCGCCGTAGCGGCCGGTCGGCGCCCTCAGCCTGCCCGCCACGATCCCCTCCCTGGTGCGTCCGCTCCAATTTTGTCGTGTACGCGGTCTTGTGGAGCAGGCAACCCCCTCCTTACTTTTCAGTAAGTTGACTGTGAAAGCAGTGGTGTTCAGATTCCCGGCTCCCCCTCACAGAGAAGAGAGCAGTCATGCCTGCTGTCAGAACCAGGCACCTTTGCTCCGTGGCCGCCGCCCTCGCCCTGACCGTCGCAGCCCCCGCCACCACCGCCGCCACCGCGGCGCCGCAGGCTCCGGCCGGGCTGCGGGAGGTCATGTTCGTCGGCAACAACTGGGACGGCACCGCCGATGTCATCGAGTCCACCGGCGACTTCGCGAAAATCGGCCGTGTGAACGTCATCCCCGACAAGGACCGGCGGATGGCGGAGATCAACGCCGACCCCATCAAGTGGATCTACTTCCAGGCGATCCGCAACAGCGTCGGCGAGGGCCACGACCAGTTCACCGACGACATGTACTCCACCCCGGACGGAAAGTCGGTGGTGGTCTCCCGGCCCAGCTTCGCCGACGTCGTGTCGATAGACCTGGCCAGTGGGGGCATCAACTGGCGCTTCCCGGTGGCCGGTTACCGCGCCGACCACATGGCCGTCTCCCCCGACGGCACCCGGGTCGCGGTCTCCGCCTCCACCGCGAACACCGTGCACGTCCTGGACATCGGCACCGGAAAGCAGCTCGGCTCGTTCGCCACCGGCGACAAGCCGCACGAGAACGTCTTCACCAAGGACGGCAAGTACATCTGGAACATGTCCATCGGGGACGTCAACACCGCGCTGGACGACCCGTTCTGGGACTGGACCAAGGGCGACCGGCGCATCACCGTCGCGGACGCGACGACGTACAAGCGGGTCCGGACCATCGACATGCGCCCGCGTCTGGACGCGATCGGCCTGAAGGACTTCTCCGACGCGGTACGGCCCGCGGTCTTCTCCCCCGACGAGTCCACGCTGTACTTCCAGGTGTCGTTCTTCAACGGCTTCCTGGAGTACGACGTCGCCTCCGACACCCTCACCCGGGTCAAGACGCTGCCGAAGAACCCGGCGACCGGCGAGGACCGCACCACCTGGGTCAACGACTCGCGCCACCACGGCCTGTCGATGAACCCCGAGGGCACCAGACTGTGCGTGGCCGGCACCATGGACGACTACGCCACCGTCGTCGACCGCGCGAGCCTGCGGGAGGGCCCGCTGGTCACCGCCGCCAAGCCCTACTGGGCCACGGTCAGCGGCGACGGCAGGAGCTGTGTCGTCTCCGAGAGCGGTGCCGACCAGGTCACGGCCATCGACTTCGCCACCGGACGGAAGGTGACGTCGGTCCCGGTCGGCGACCATCCGCAGCGGGTCCGCCTGGGTCATGTACCGGCCGGCTGGACGGGACCGTCGGCGAGCTGACGGCCCGCCCCTCACCTCACCCGCCCACCCGGCGGGTGAGGGTCGTCCGCGGTACGGCGCTCAGCCCGGCCGGCACCGGCAGCAGGGCGCCGAGCGTGTCCACGGGCGCCTCGACGCGGAAGCGGTGCATCGGCTCGTGCACCCGGGTGCCCGCCCGGCGCAGCGCCTCGGTCGGCACGAGCGTGGGTGCGTGCGGTGCGGCAGAGCCGGACGGGCGGCGGCAGCGGATCAACGGTCGACGAAGCGTGCCGCAGCACTCGCCGCCTCCGGGACGTGGTCATAGAGTGACGTACACCACGCTGGTCGCTGATTTCCCTCACTCACGTCCATACGGTCTTGGAGGGCACATGACCCACATCTCGGTCACGGTGGACGGCACGGCCTACGAGGACGACGTGGAGCCCCGTCTTCTGCTGGTCCACTACCTGCGCGACCGCCTCGGCCTGACCGGCACCCCGATCGGCTGCGACACCTCGAACTGCGGGGCCTGCACGGTCGAGCTGGACGGCGCGAGCGTCAAGAGCTGCACGGTGCTGGCCGTCCAGGCGGACGGGTGCGAGGTGACCACCGTGCAGGGGCTGGCCCGGGACGGCGAATGGACGCCGCTGCAGCGCGCCTTCCACGAGCGGCACGCGCTGCAGTGCGGCTACTGCACCCCCGGAATGATCATGGCCGCGCGCGATCTGCTGCGCGAGAACCCCCGTCCCAGCTCCGACGAGGTGCGCAAGGCGCTCGAGGGCAACCTGTGCCGGTGCACCGGATACCAGAACATCGTCCGCGCGGTGCTCGCCGTCGCCGAGGAGACGAGCGCTTCCGAGCGGCAGAGCGCGCAGGGGCAGAGTGCGCAGGAGGTGACGGCATGACCGACCAGGCCGTCGAACCCGAGGTCGGCCGGGCCCGGCTCCGCAAGGAGGACGCACGGCTGATCACCGGCCAGAGCAACTGGACCGACAACATCAGCGTCACCGGGCTGCTGCACCTGGCCTTCCTGCGCAGCCCCATGGCGCACGCCCGCATCGAGCGCCTCGACGTCTCCCCCGCCCTGGAACGCCCCGGCGTCATCGCCGCGTTCACCGGCCGCGACCTCGCCGACGGGCTCGGCTCGCTGCCCTGCGCCTGGCCCGTCACCGAGGACATGGTCCTGCCGGACCACCCGCCGCTCGCCCTGGACGAGGTGCGCCACGCCGGTGACCCGGTGGCGGTCGTGGTGGCCCGCGACCGGTACGCCGCCGCCGACGCGCTGGAGGCGATCGAGGTCGACTACGAGCCGCTGCCCCCGGTCCTGGACCTGGAGGAGGCGCTCGCCGAGGGCGCCCCGCTGGTCCACGCCGACAAGGGCACCAACCGCGCCTACGTGTGGCCGCTGAGGACCGGCGAGGACTACGAGTCGGTCAGGCAGCGCGCCGACGTGGTGGTCAGGCGCCGCTACCTGCAGCAGCGGCTCATCCCCAACGCCATGGAGCCGCGCGCGGTCGCGGTTGCCCCGCTCGCCGCCTCCGGCGAGTACACGATGTACTCGACGACGCAGATCCCGCACATCCTGCGGATCATGCTGTCGGTGGTCACCGGCGTCCCCGAGCACAAGCTGCGGGTGATCGCCCCCGACGTGGGCGGCGGCTTCGGCTCCAAGCTCCAGGTGTACGGCGAGGAGGCCGTCGCGCTGGCGGTCGCGCGGAAGCTGGGACGGCCGGTGAAGTGGACCGAGTCCCGCTCCGAGGGCTATCTGGCCACCCACCACGGCCGCGGCATGATCCAGGACATCGAACTCGCCGCGACCCGCGAGGGAAGGCTGCTCGGCCTCAAGGTCGACCTGCTCGCCGACATGGGCGCCTATCTGATGCTGGTCACTCCGGGCATCCCGATCCTGGGCGCGTTCATGTACCCGGCGATCTACAAGATGGACGCCTACGAGTTCAACTGCACCGGTGTGTTCACCACCCGCACCCCGACCGACGCCTACCGCGGCGCCGGGCGCCCGGAGGCGACGTACGCCATCGAGCGGGCCATGGACGAGCTGGCCGCCGAGGTGGGCCTGGACCCGGTGGAGGTGCGGCGCCGCAACTGGATCCGGCACGAGGAGTTCCCGTACACCACGATCGCGGGCCTGACCTACGACAGCGGCAACTACGAGGCGGCGACCGACAAGGCCCTCGCCCTGTTCGGCTACGACGACCTGCGCGCCGAGCAGCGCGAGCGCGACGAGCGCGGGGACGCCGTACGGCTCGGCATCGGCGTGTCGACGTACACGGAGATGTGCGGGCTCGCCCCGAGCCGGGTGCTGCGGGACCTGAGGTACTCGGCCGGCGGCTGGGAGGCGGCGAGCATCCGGATGCTGCCCACCGGCAAGGTCGAGGTGGTCACCGGCACCAGCCCGCACGGGCAGGGGCACGTGACCTCCTGGAGCCAGATCGCCTCGGACGTGCTGGGCGTGCCGTTCGAGGACATCGAGGTGCTGCACGGCGACACCCAGGCGGCCCCGCAGGGCATGGACACCTACGGCTCGCGCTCGCTGGTCGTGGGCGGGTCGGCCGTGCACCGGGCCGCCGAGAAGGTGGTGGAGAAGGCGCGGAAGGTGGCGGCGCACCTGCTGGAGGCCAGCGAGGACGACCTGGAGTTCAAGGGCGGCGTGTTCTCGGTGAAGGGCTCGCCGGAGGCGCGCAGGACCATCCAGGAGGTCGCCTTCGAGACGTTCACCTCGCACGACGTGCCCGACGGCATGGAGCCCACCCTCAATGCCGAACACCTGAACGACCCGGAGAACTTCTCCTACCCGCACGGCACCCACCTGTGCGCGGTCGAGGTCGACACCGAGACCGGGCAGACCCGGATCCGGTCCTACGTCTGTGTGGACGACGTGGGCCGGGTGATCAACCCGATGATCGTCGAGGGGCAGGTGCACGGCGGCCTCGCCCAGGGCATCGCGCAGGCCCTGTACGAGGAGGCGGTGTACGACGCGGAGGGCAACCTGGTCTCCGGCACGATGGCCGACTACCTGGTGCCGTCGGCGGCGGACCTGCCCGAGTTCGTCACCGACCGGACCGAGACGCCCGCCGCCTCCAACCCGCTCGGCGTCAAGGGCGTCGGCGAGGCGGGCACGATCGCCTCGACGCCGGCCGTCGTCAACGCGGTCGTGGACGCGCTGCGGCCGCTGGGCGTGCACGACGTGCGGATGCCGTGCACACCGGAACGGGTGTGGGAGGCCGTCCGGTCGGCACAGGCAGGGCAGAAGAAGGAGGCCTCGGCATGATTCCCCCCGCATTCGACTACGCCCGGCCCACCAGCGTGGACGAGGCGGTGCGCACGCTCGCCGACGCGGGCGAGGAGGCGAAGGTGCTGGCGGGCGGGCAGAGCCTGCTGCCGCTGCTCCGGCTGCGCCTGGCCTTTCCGGAACTGGTCGTCGACGTCGGGCGGATCCCCGAGCTGCGCGGGGTCCGCGAGGACGGCGACATGCTCGCCATCGGGGCCCTGACCACGCACCACGACGTGGTCCACGACCCGCTGGTGCGGCGGCACGCGGGCCTGCTCGCCCAGGCCACGGAGACGGTCGCCGATCCGGCCGTACGGCACCGGGGCACCCTCGGCGGCTCGCTCGCGCACGCCGACCCGGCCGGGGACCTGCCGGCGGTGGTGCTGGCGCTGGACGCCGAGCTGGTGGCCGTGGGTCCGGGCGGGCGGCGTACGATCCCGGCGCGCGACTTCTTCGCGGACTACCTGCAGACCGCGCTGGCGCCCGACGAGCTCCTGGTGGAGGTGCGGGTGCCGAAGCGGGAGGGCTGGGGCTTCCGCTACGAGAAGTTCCACCGAGTGGCCCAGTCCTGGGCGATGGTCGGCGTGGCCGCGCTGGTGCGGCGCGACGACGGGCACCTCGCCGAGGCGCGGATCGGGTTGACCAACATGGGCGCCACCCCGCTGCGGGCCTCCGCCTCGGAGGAGGCACTGGCCGGTGCCGGGGACGCCGAGGCGGTGGCGCGGGCGGCGCAGGAGGCGGCGGAGGGCACACGGCCGTCGCGGGACGCTTCGGCCTCGCCCGAGTACCGGGCGCACCTGGCGCGGGTGCTCACCAAGCGGGCGGTCCTGGCCGCCGCCGGGATGGGGTGAGCGCCGATCAGCCCCATCGACAGCCCCGAGCAGGTGCGGGCCCGCCTGGAGGAGACCGGCTACCTCGTCGACGACGGGCTGGCCGTCGCCTGCTTCCTGGCGCTCAGGCTGCACCGGCCGGTCTTCTGCGAGGGCGACGCGGGCGTCGGCAAGACGGCGCTCGCCGCCGCCCTCGCCGAGGCGCTCGACGCCCCGCTGATCCGGTTGCAGTGCCACGAGGGCATCGACGCCTCCCAGGCGCTGTACGACTGGGACTTCCCGCGCCAGCTGCTGCATCTGCGGGCCGCCGAGGCGGCCGGGGTCAGGGACGCCGACCGGCTGGAGCGCGAGCTGTACGACCGGCGGTTCCTGGTCGCCCGGCCGCTGCTGCGGGCGCTGCAGACCCAGCCGTCGGTGCTGCTGGTGGACGAGATCGACCGGGCCGACGACGAGTTCGAGGCGTTCCTGCTGGAGGTGCTGTCGGAGTTCCAGGTGACGATCCCCGAACTGGGCACGCTGCGGGCCGAGGTGCCGCCGGTGGTCGTCCTGACGTCGAACCGGACCCGCGAGGTGCACGACGCGTTGAAACGGCGGTGTCTGTACCACTGGTTCGACCACCCCGGCTTCGCCCGTGAACTCGCCATCGTCCGCCGCCGGTTGCCCGAGGTGTCGGCCCGGCTGGCCGAGCAGGTCACGGCGCTGGTGCAGGCCCTGCGCGCCGAGGACCTGCTCAAGCCCCCGGGCGTCGCCGAAACCCTGGACTGGGCCCGTGCCCTGGACGCCCTCGGCGCCACCGAGGTCGACGCGGAACTGGCGGTGGCCACGCTCGGCTCGGTCCTGAAGTACCGCGAGGACACGGACCGCGCCCGCGGCCTGGACTTCGCGGCGGTCCTCGCACGGCGGGGAGCGTGATCGGCGTGGTGGAAGAACAAGCGGAACGAGAAGAGCGGCAAGAGCGGCGCAGAGGGACTGAAGCGGGCGGTGGCCGTTGCGAGAGCCCGGCCCCCGAGCCGGACGGGCCGCCCGGCGCCGACGCCGTGCTGCTCGGGTTCGCGCGGGCGTTGCGGGCGGCCGGGGTCGCGGTGAGCGCCGAGCGGGTGCATGCCTTCCTGCGGGCGGTGGGTGTGCTGCGGGCCGGGATGCGGGCGGATGTGTACTGGGCCGGCCGGCTGACGCTGTGCGGGGACCGGGACGACCTGGAGCGGTACGAGCGGGTGTTCGCCGCCTACTTCGGTGCGGACGAGACCCCCGCCCGGGCGGCGCGGGCCGCCACTCCGCCGCCGCGGCTGCGGCTGGTCGTGCGGGACGCGCCCGCCGGGCCG
>NZ_QFDQ01000287.1 GCF_003270085.1 Streptomyces triticisoli
CCGGGCGTGGCCGTCTCCGGTGCCGCCGGTGGCGGCGTGGGCGGCGGCCGCGTTCAGCGCCTGGGCGGTGGCGCGGCGCTCGGGGCCGTGCGGGCGCAGCAGCCCGGGCGCCATGCCGACCAGCCAGGACCAGACGCCCGCCACCGCGGCCAGCCCCACGTGGGCCGGGACCTCGCCGAGGGTCTGCGGGGCGAACAGGGAGGCGGAGCTGATGAAGGTGAGGATGACGTTGCCGGGCGGGCCGATGCGGGTGGCGTCGCACAGCACCTTCTGCACGGCGGCCATCAGGGCGCCCACGGTGACCAGGACGACCGGATCGGTGGTGAGCGAGGCCGTGACGAGGGCGAGGGCGAGTCCGCCGACCATGCCGAGCACCACCCAGGCCAGGGCGCGGGCCCGGGCCGCGTAGGGGCGGTTGTGGGCGTACAGGGCGCACAGCGAGCCGGCCATCGTGTACATGGCCAGGTCGAGCCGGCCGAGGAAGAGCAGGGTGAGGTTGGGCGGGGCGACCGAGGCGACGACGCTCAGGGCGGGTTTGAACCAGATGTCCGAGGGGCGCCCGAGCCGGAGTACGCCGGTGAGCGGGAGCCGCCGGACGATCCGGCCGGCGGGGGTGGGGGTCGCACTGCTCATGACGAACAAGTTTAGCAGGTGTTTTACCAGTAAAGCATATCCGGGGCCCGGCGGTGACCTGCCGCGCTCCGACGAATGCTCCCCGTGTGCCCCTTTACGCCCGTCTGCACTCCGCGTGCCGCGGGCATCGCTTGACCGACGGCCTGCCGCCCGGCGGCGGCCGGGGCCCGTCGGACGGGGAGGTGGGGGGTGCACGGATCGGTTGCGGCCGGCTGGCTGCTGGTGGCGCTGTGCGCGGCGACCGGGGCGTACTGCCTGCTGCGCATGCGCAGCAGCGTCGAGGAACAGCGCCGGGCCGCGGGCGGTGAGGCGCTGATGGGCTTCGGCATGGCCGCCATGGCCGTGCCGGCCGCGGTGTTCACGCCACCCGCGTGGGTGTGGTCGGCCTACACGGTGGTCTTCGGGGCGGCCGCGCTGCACGCACTGGGGGCGGTGTGGCGGAGTCCGCACCATCTGCACCACCTGATAGGCGCGTCGGCCATGGTCTACATGTCGGTGGTGATGGCCGTCTCGCCCGGCTCCCACCACATGCCCGGCGGGGCGGGAATGCCGCTGGTCACGGGCGCGCTGCTGCTGTACTTCGCGGGCTATGTCCTGCTGTCCGGCGCCCGGCTGGTCCCTGCCGGGGCGGTGGCCGGGGGCACCGTGGGCGGGGGCACGGGGTGGGGCGACCGGCCGGAGCTGGCGCGGGCGTGCCGGCTGTCGATGGGGATGGCCATGGTGGCCATGCTCCTGGCCATGTGAGACGGCACCCTCTGGGACGGCACAGGGCGGGGCACGGCGCGGGATACGGCGCCGTGGTCTGTGTCACTTTGCCGCGTGGAGCCGTACCCCTGGACAGTCGGCCGCTCATAGGGTGTTCGCATGATGGTCCCCGCGGTCCTGTTGCTGATCGGCGCCCTCACCGCCGTCGCCGCCCCTCGGCTGCTCGCCCGGGCCGGGGCCGACTGGCCGGACCGGGAACCGGTGCTGGCGCTGTGGGTGTGGCAGTGCGTGGTGGCCGCGGTCCTGCTGTGCTGCGTGCTGTCGATGACGCTCAGCGCCGCGGCCGCCTGGCAGGAGGTGCGCGGCCATGTGTTCGCCACGGCTCCGCACGGGGTGGTGGAGGCGTACGCGTTCGGCGCGGCCGGGGTCTGGGCACCGGCCGCCGCGGTGACGCTCGCGTGCGGCGGGGTGTGGAGCGCGGTGATGCTGGTCCGCGAGGTCGTACGGGCCCGGGCGCGGCGGCGCCGCCGGCGTGCCGAACTCCTCGTCCGTGCCCCGCTGTTGCCCGGTGAGGAGCCCGGCAACGACCGGCTCGTCGTACTGGAGGGCGAGCGGCCGGACGCCTGGTGGCTGCCCGGCCCTTCGCCCCGGCTGGTCATCACCACGGCCGCGTTGCGACGGTTGAAGGGACGGCAGTTGGACGCCGTCCTCGCGCACGAGCAGGGCCACGCGCGGGCCCGGCACGACTGGCTGCTGCACTGCTCCTCCGCGCTGGCCGGCGGCTTTCCCCAGGTGCCGGTGTTCGCCGCGTTCCGCGACGAGATGCACCGGCTGGTCGAACTCGCCGCCGACGACATGGCCTCGCGCCGTTTCGGCCGTCTGACGACCGCCCTCGCCCTGGTCGAACTCAACGAGCACCGGGGCGTGTTCGGTCCCTGCCCCGCCCCCGGGGCCCAGGTCCCCGAGCGGGTGCACCGCCTCCTCACTCCCCCGGTCCGGCTGACGGCGGCCCGCCGGCTGCGCCTGACGGTGCTCGCGTCGCTGGTCCCGGTGGTGCCGGTACTGGTGGCGTTCGTACCGGGGTTGAGGGCGCTGGGCTGATCTGCGGTCCCGGCGGCGATCGTCCGAAACAGGTGGTCCGAGCGGCCGAATCGGGTGATGATCACCTCATGACTGCCGTACTTTTCGACTTCTCCGGGACTCTCTTCCGTATCGAGTCCACCGGGTCCTGGCTGCGTGCCGTGGTGGACGAGGCGGAACTCATGATGGACGAGCGTGAGTTGGCTGAGAAGGCGCGAGCGCTGGAGGAGGCGGGGGCGCTGCCGGGCGGTGCGTACCCCGTGCGGCTGCCCGAGGAGCTGGCCGGACTGTGGGAGGTCCGGGACCGTAGCGCCGAGCAGCACCGGGCCGCGTACACGGGCCTCTCCCGCCAGGTGCCGCTGCCGGACCCGGCGTTGCACGACGCGCTGTACGACCGGCACATGACTCCGGCGGCCTGGGCGCCCTACCCGGACGCGGCCGAGGTGCTGCGCACGCTGCGTGAGCGCGGGGTCGGCGTGGGCGTGGTGAGCAACATCGGCTGGGATCTGCGCCCGGTGTTCCGCGCCCACGGCCTCGCCCCGTACATCGACGCCTATGTGCTGTCGTACGAGCACGGCATCCAGAAGCCGGACCCGCGCCTGTTCGCGGCCGCCTGCGCGGAACTCGGCGCCGATCCGAAGGACGTGCTGATGGTCGGCGACGACCGCCGTGCGGACGGCGGCGCGGCGGCTCTGGGCTGCGGGGTGCACTTCGTGGACCACCGGCCGGTCACGGACCGGCCGGACGCGCTGCTGCCGGTGCTCGGCCTGGTCGGCCGAGCGGCCTGAGCGAACGCCGGACACGCGCGAGTCCGCCTCGGACGATCCCCCGCGTCGCCCGAGACGGACGGCAGCCCGAGCGGACCCCGTTGCCGGGGCCGGTGGGCTCGCGCCGAGTATAGTTGGCTGGCAGCCAGTCAATACAGGAGTTTCGCATGTCTCCGCGCAGCGCCTCGGTCAATGAAGAGTTGCGGCGGCGCTCCCGGGAGCGGCTTCTGCAGGCGGCGGTCGAGCTGGTCGGCGAGCACGGGTACGACGCGACGACGCTCGGCGCCATCGCCGACCGCGCAGGGGCGGCCCGCGGCCTGGTCTCCTACTACTTCCCCGGCAAGCGCCGGCTGGTGCAGTCCGCCGTGCACCGGCTGATGCACCGCACGCTTCAGGAGGCGCTGGAGCGCGAGCCGTGCACCGAGGACGGCCGGGAGCGGCTGGCGCGGGCCATCGACGCGATCCTGGGGCTGGCCCGGGACCGGCCGGTGCTGATGCGGCAGCACATGGCGGGGATCCTGGAAGCGGAGGGCTTCGTGCAGTGCCCGGAGCAGCAGCGGCTCTCCCAGCTCCTGCGGGACACCGTCGCCCGGCGCGGTTCGGCGGACGTCGACGCCGACTACCCGATGCTGCGGGCCCTGCTGATGGGCGCCGTCTACGCGGCGCTGGTGCCCGGGGCTCCGATGCCGGTGCCGGTGCTGCGGGCGGAGCTGTTCAAGCGCTACCGGCTCGACTGGGACATGGGCCTGCCGCCCGAGGCCCAGCCGCCCGGTGGATCCCGCGACACCGACCTGTCCCGCTTCTTCGCCACCGACCGGCGCCCGGAGCACCCGCCGGAGCGGTAGTCCGGCAACTCCAAAGCCGTGGTCCGGCAGTCGGCGTACGGCTCTCGTCGGCGCGACACGCGGGCGGTCCCGTGCCGCCGGTCTCCCCCGGCGGGCCGCTTGGTGCGATGCTGGAGCCATCAGCGACCTCCTCCGATCCGCCGGGGTAAGGAGTTCCGCCGTGCTGCGTGTCGCCGTCGTCGGCTCGGGGCCGAGCGGGTGCTACACCGCTCAGGGCCTCGTCCAGCAGGACCCCTCGGTGCGCGTCGACGTGCTCGACCGGCTGCCGTGCCCGTACGGGCTGGTGCGCTACGGCGTGGCGCCGGACCACGAGAAGATCAAGTCCCTGCAGAACAACCTGCGTACGGTCCTGGAGCACGAGCGGGTCCGGTTCCTGGGCGGCGTGCAGGTCGGTGGCTCCGGCGGGCTGCCCGTCGGGCGGCTGCGGGAGCTGTACCACGCGGTGGTGTACTGCGTGGGCGCCGCCACCGACCGGCACCTGCGGATCCCGGGCGAGGACCTGCCGGGCAGCTGGTCGGCGACCGAGTTCGTCTCCTGGTACAGCGCCCACCCCGACGCCGTGGACGACGGTTTCGTCCGGGGCGCGCGGTCGGCCGTCGTCATCGGCGTGGGCAACGTCGCCGTGGACGTCACCCGCATGCTGGCCCGCGGCGCGGCCGAGCTGAGCCGCACCGACATGCCCGAGGGCGCGCTGGCCGCGCTCGCGGCGAGCCGGGTGACCGAGATCCACATGGTGGGCCGGCGCGGCCCCTCGCAGGCCCGCTTCACGACCAAGGAGCTGCGCGAGCTGGGCGCCCTGCCGGACACCGACGTCGTGGTCGACCCGGAGGAGCTGGCACTGGACCCGGCGTACACGGACCCCTCGGCGCTGCCCGCCGCCCAGCGCCGCAACATCGAGGTCCTGCGCGGCTGGGCGGCGGCGCCCGCGAGGGGCGGCGCCCGCCGGATCCGGCTGCGCTTCTTCCTGCGCCCCGCCGAACTGCTCGCCGTGGACGGCAGGGTGGGGGCGTTGCGGCTGGAACGTACGGCGCCGGACGGGCACGGCGGCGTGACCGGGACCGGGCGGTACGAGGACATCGCGGCCGATCTGGTGCTGCGCTCCGTGGGATACCGCGGGGTGCCCCTGGACGGGCTGCCCTTCGACGCCGCCACCGGCACCGTGCCGCACCAGGGCGGGCGTGTCCTGCGCGACGGGGCCGCCGCGCCGGGCGAGTACGTGGCCGGCTGGATCAAGCGGGGCCCCACGGGCGTCATCGGCACCAACCGGTCCTGTGCGAAGGAGACGGTCACGTCGCTGCTGGCGGACGCGCCCGCGCTCGTCCGCAGACAGGTCCCGGACGACTCCGTCCCCGCCCTGCGCGCCGAGGGCGTCGAGCCCGTTCCATGGGCGGGCTGGCTGGCCATCGAGCGAGCCGAGGCGACCCTCGGCGCGTCCCTGGGCCGCGGCGTGGTCAAGCTCCCGGACTGGGAGTCCCTGCGCGCGGCGGCACGCAGCGGGGCCTCGTAGGGCCGGTCGCCGGACTCCGCCTGCCCGCGGCGCTCCCCCTCCCCGGCCCGGCGACTGGGATGTGCCCAGGGACACACTCCCCGAGCTCTTCGGGCGGGACCCGTTCGAGGGGCACCGGTGCCGGGCCCGCTCCTGGGGCAGACGGCGGAATCCTGTGGTCCGGCAGCCGACGGTACGACGGAAGCCCGCCAGACGGTACGACGGAAGCCCCCCACCGGGGCCCGGCCGGACCGAGCCGCCGGGGCACTGCGGGAGTCCGGTGCCAGGATCTGGCGCAACCGGCCACCGTGCTCGCATCCGGTCGGCCCGGCCGGCGACGGCGCGACCGGAGCCGGGCACCAGGACCTGGCGAAAACGAGCCCCCGGCGGCAGGTGGCCGCCGGGCCCGCCTCAGGGGCGGCCCGGTTCCAGGGGCTCGTTCTTCGGGAGGAGGCGGACGACCGTCTCCTCCAGGCGGGGCAGGGCCCGCTGGCCTGCCAGGGCCAGGGCGATCGCCGCGGCGACACCGGTCCAGGCGAGTGGGCCGAGCGGGGTGCAGCCCAGGGATCGGCTGACGCCGGGGATCTGGATCAACGCAACGAGGGTGACCGCGGAGCCCAGGGACGTCATTCGGACCAGTGGACTGTCGCGGCGGTCGAGCAGGGTCTGGGCGAGCTGGGTGCCGACCACGCCGCACAGGGCCATCGTGCTGGAGCGGCGGTTGGTGCCGGGGGTGAAGCGGCCGATCAGCCAGGCCGTGAGCGCGCCCAGACACGTGGTCAGGGCACGGTGGCGGATCTGCCGGATCAGCGCATCGCCCAGGACCCCGCCCGCCACGTCCTCCGGCTCCGCCGACTGCCCCCGCTCGCCGTCCTCCTTCGGGGTCACCGCCACCGCCATCGCCGGGAACAGGTCCGTGAACAGGTTCACCAGGAGCATCTGGCGCGTGGACAGCGGCGCGGTGCCCGACAGCAGCGTGCCGAGGAGGCCGAAGCCGACCTCGCCGGCGTTGCCGCCGATCAGAATGGCGATGGCATCGGCGACGCTGTGCCACAGGGCGCGACCCTCGCCGACCGCGTCGATCAGGACGGTCAGATCGTCGTCGGTGAGGACGATGTCGGCGGCGTTGCGCGCAGCCGCCGAGCCACGGGCGTTGATGCCCACGCCGATGTCTGCGGCGCGGATCGCCGCGGCGTCGTTGGCTCCGTCGCCGACCATGCCGACCACCCGGCCCGCGTCCCGCAGCGACTCGACGACCTGCAGCTTCTGTTCGGGCGCGACCCGGGCCACGACGCCGGCGTCCCGCAGCATACGGGCCCGGCCCGAGCGGTCCGCGGCGGCGAGTTCGTCCCCGGTGACCACGGTGGTGTCCTCGGGCCAGCCCAGTTCGGTGGCGATCGCCCGGGCGGTCTGCGGGTGGTCGCCGGTGAGCATGACCGGTCGTACGCCCTCTTCGTACAGACCGCGCACCAGGGCCATGGACGTCTCGCGGGGTACGTCCGACAGCGCCAGCAGGCCGATGAACTCCAGCTCCCGCAGCTCTTGTTCGAGTACGTCCTCGATGTCCTCGTGCTCGTCGAGCCGTCGCTGCGCCACCGCCAGCACGCGCAGTCCGTGCCCGGCCAGCGCGCGCGAGGCGCCGGTGACGTGGGCCGGGAGGTCGGCGCAGGCGGGCAGGACGGTCTCGGGGGCACCCTTGACCACGAGCACGCGGGGGCCGTCCGCGGCACGTCCGACGCCGGCGGCGTATCCGCGGGCGGCTTCGAAGCCGAGTTCGTCGAGCTGTACCCAGTCAGGGTCGGGGCCGGCCGCGTCGAGGACGGCCTCGTCGGTGGCGTGCACCGGCCGGTCGGAGCCGCCGTTCAGCCGCGGGCAGGCCCGCGCGGCGGCCCGCAGCGTGTCGGCGGACGCCGCTTCGCCCACCGGGTGGACCGTCCCGGCGGCGTCGGACGCCCGCACCACGCGCAGCCGGTTCTCGGTGAGGGTGCCGGTCTTGTCGAAGCAGACGGTGTCCATCCGGCCCAGCGCCTCCAGCGTGCGCGGAGACCGTACGAGGACGCCGTCGCGGCTGAGCCGCCGGGCCGCCGCCAGCTGCGCCACCGTGGCCACCAGCGGCAGGCCCTCGGGGACGGCGGCCACGGCGACGGCCACACCGCCGCTGACCGCCTCGTGAACCGGGGTGCCGCGCAGCAGCGCCAGACCGGTCACCCCGGCACCGCCCGTCAGTGTGAGCGGCAGGGCCTTGCGGGTGAGTTCCTGCAGCCTGGCCTGCACGCCCGCGGCCGGGAGCGTACGGGCGGCCAGGTGCACGGCACGGGCGGCCTCGGTGTCGTCCCCGGTGTCGACCACGACGGCCCGGGCCTGCCCGGCCACCACGGTCGTGCCTTCGAAGACCATGCAGAGCCGGTCGGCGACCGCCGCGTGCGGGGTCGGGTCGGTCTGCTTCTGCACCGGCAGCGACTCCCCGGTCAGCGCCGACTCGTCGACCTCCAGGCCGTCCTCCCACAGCAGCCTGGCGTCGGCGGGCACCACGTCGTCGCCCTTCAGCTCGATCACGTCGCCGGGGCGCAGCTTTCCGGCGTCGACCGTACGGGTGCCGCCGGCCGGGGCCTCGTTCTCAGGGGGCGCGACGCGTGCCTTCTGCTTCTGTCCGGCGACCAGCCCGGACAGCGCCCGCTCGGCGCGCAGCCGCTGGACGCCGCCGACCAGGGCGTTCAGGTCGAGGGCTCCGACGACGAGCAGGGCGTCCACCACGGAGCCGAGGATCGCGGAGGCCGCCGAGCCGACGACCAGGACCGGGGTGAGGGGGTCGTGCAGTTCACCGCGCACGGCCTGGCCGAGGTCGTAGGTCCAGCGGGCCGGGGCGAGGGCAGGGTGCCGGGTGAGGCGGCCGACGGCCTTGCGGACCTGTCCGGTGGCCTGCTCGAACGGGGTCGGTACGGCGGCCGGCTGGTGCTCCAGCCGGTCCTGGGCCTCGTCCGGGTCGAGTTCGTGCCAGTGCACGCGCGGATGTGGGTGCGGGGCGCGGGCCGACGCCACGCCGAGGGCGGCGCGTGCCCCGGACAGCAGGGCGATGGCCGCGGCGATGTCGACCGGTGCGTGCCGCAGTCCCGGCAGCACGGCGTAGCGCCCGCGCCCGCGCCCGCCCCTGGACTCGCCGACGGCCACGAGCAGCCCGGACAGCGCGGCGCCGGACCGGGCGAGGGTCTGGGCACGGTGACCCACCGTGCGGGCGGCCGGGACGGCGGTCAGCACCCGCCACACGTCGGGCAGTCCGTGCAGGGCCATGATGTCCGCGCCCCAGACGACGGCGGCGCCGTCGTCCGTCAGGGCGACGGCGATGTCGCTGCCGCGCAGCCCGGCCAGGACGTCGTGGTCGTCGGCGGACCGCACCCGGGCGACGGTGATGACCGCGCCCTCCCCGCCGCGCAGCCCGTACACCACGTCGTCAAGGGGGCGCCGGGCGTCCACGACCTGGTCGGCGAGGGCGGTGAAGTCCTCCAGGGCCGGGTCGTCCATCACGACGACCCTGAGGCCGGCCCGGCGGGACGCGTCCAGGACCGGCTCGGCCCACGGGTCCGCCTCTCCGGCGTCGGTGCGCAGCGCGCTCGGGTGCAGGACGACGGTGCCGGCCATCTCCAGCTGCCGCAGCCGCTCGGGGTCGCGGACCAGCACTCCGGTCCGGGCGAGCGTGGTGCTGAGTACGGCGTGGAAGGCGGCGGGTCCGTAACGCGCGGCCTTGGGCGAACCGGCGAGCACCGCCTCGGCCGCCTCGGCCGCCTGCCGCTTGACCAGCAGGGTCACCGCCGCGCCCAGCAGACTGCCGGCGGAGGCGTGGTCGGCGTACTCCTGGGCCGGCGTGACGCGCAGCGGCGGACGCGCGGAGACGTCCGTGGCCACGCTGGTGCGGTGGGGTGCGCACAGCTCGTCGTGGACGGCGTCGAAGGCGGCCGAGCGGGCCACCGTGTCGCCCAGCTGGCAGGCGCGCAGCATCCCGTCCAGCACCAGCGAGGTGGGGGTCTGGCCGGCACCGTGCGCAGCCGCGTTCACCCAGGCCAGCAGGAGTTCCATACGGGGCCTGCCCAGCCGGGCGCGCAGCCAGGCTCGAACGCGCGGGTTCTCCCGCAGCAGCGTCACCGCGGCGGTCACCATGCGGGGCGAGGGGGACAGGCGCAGGGAGTAGGCGGTGAGTCCCGCGGCGATGCCCACCGCGTCGGCGGCGAGCGTGGCCGCGGCGGCCCGCACCCCGGCCGGGTCGGCGGGATGCGTCACCTCCTCCGGGTCGCCGCCCGCCAGGAGCAGCCCCTGCCGGGCGGCGAGTTCGGTGGCGTGGTCCACGACCTCGTCGGCGGCCTCGTCCTCCGCCACGGTCACGACGAGGCGCGCGAGCCCCTGGTCCCAGTAGGCGAAGAGCACGTCCGGCCGCTCGGCCAGCGCCGCGGCCATGCGCCGGGCCAGGTGCTCCGTCCCGCCCGCGCGCCGCACCCGGTCCGGGTCCGCGGGCCGCAGCGCGAGGTGCGCCCGCGCGCCGGACCGCCAGT
>NZ_QFDQ01000288.1 GCF_003270085.1 Streptomyces triticisoli
GCGCCCGACGCCGCCCGCGGCGCCGTCGTGGGCGGGACGTCGCTCGCCGGCACGCCGACGACCCGGACCGCCCTCCCGGCCGGCTTCACGGCCTCCGACGGCGGCTTCACGGCGGCCGGCGGCGCGCGGCCCGGGACCGGCGTCCGGTTCCACGGCGTCGGCTCGCTCGCCGGGCCCGGCAGCCAGAGCGAGGCCACCGACATCAACGACCGCGGCGTGATCGTCGGCGTCAGCGCGGTGCCGGGCACGGGGACGACCCACGCCTTCCTCATGGACCCCGACGACGGCCGGCTCACCGACCTCACGCCGTCGGACGGGCGCAGCACCCGGGCCGAGGCGGTGAACCGATTCGACGTGGTGGTCGGCACACTCGGCTCCGTACCGGATGCCGGGCTGCCGGAGCCCTTCGTGTGGCGGCCGCGCACCGGGCTGGAGGTCCTTCCGCTGCCGCCCGGCGCCGCCGGCGCCCAGGCCGTGGACCTCAACGACGCGGGCACGGTGCTCGTCGTCGGCACGGACTCCACGGGCGTGGGCCTCCCGGTGGGCTCCTTCCTGTGGGACCCAGCCAAGCGGACGTACACCGCCCTCCCGTCGACCGGTCCCGCGGGCACCGGCCCCGTGCCGATCGCACGCACGCTCGACGAACGCGGCGGGGTGGCCGGGGGCCTGGTGTCCCCGGCCGGCGAGCAGGTGTGGCACCACACCGCGACGGTGTGGGAGCCCGGCACCCTGATCCCGCACACGCTCTCCTCCGGCGGCGGCAGCGACACGTTCGCCACCGACCGCAACGAGAACGGGATGGTCGTCGGCTGGCGGATGAACGCGCCCGGCACGGCGCCCACCGCCGTCTACTGGCCGAGCGCGGACGCGGCTCCGGTCGGACTTCCCGGTCAGGTGGCCTTCGAGGTCAACGACCGCGGCCGGATCGTGGGCATCCGCCCCGTCCCCGGCTCGACCGCGTTCCCGTTCACCGCGGTGATGTGGGAGCCGGCCCGGAACGGCCGGGTGCGGACGACCGAACTCGGCGACGAGAGCCTGGGCTCGTACGTCAACGCCCTCAACTCCTCGGGGAAGGCGGCGGGTTACGTCGTATCGACGGGCAAGCAGGGCCCGTACAACGTCGGCGGCTGGTGGAACCCGCCCCGGCAGGGCGGCGACCCGGCCGCCATCGGCGGGGAGGGCTGAGGCTCCCCTCCCGGACGCGGTACGACGGCGGCCGCCCGCTCATCGAGCGGGCGGCCGTTTCCATGTGGGAGCGCTCCGTTCAGCGTCGCCGGGTCACTGGGAGCGCCGACTGTACTTGCGGGTCGCGAGCGGGGCGAAGACCGCGACGAGGGCGATCGACCAGCCGATAGTGAGCAGCACGTAGTCCGTCGCGGGGGCGCCGTTGAACAGGGCGCGCAGCGCGTTGACCGTCGTGGTCATGGGGCTGGCCTCGGCGTACGCCTGGAGCCAGGACGGCATCGTGTCGGTGGGGACGAACGCCGACGAGATCAGGCTGAACGGGAAGATCCAGATCAGGCCGGCCGACTGCGCGGCCTCGGGGTTGGGGACGGAGAGGCCGATGACGGCGCCGACCCACGTCAGCGCGTAGCCGAAGAGCAACAGCAGCGAGACTCCGCCGACGGCGGCCAGGAACCCGCCCTGGAAGCGGAAGCCGATGAGCAGGCCCATCAACACCACGACCAGCACGGACGCGACGTTGCGGACGATCTCCGACACCGAGCGGCCGACGAGGACCGAGGAACGGCTCATCGGCATCGAGCGGAACCGGTCCATCAGCCCGCGGCTCATGTCGGTGGAGACCCCGATCGTGGTGCCGGCGACCGAGCCGAACAGGACCATCTGCACCAGGATGCCGGGCAGCAGGAACTGCGGGTAGTTCCCGCCCTCGACGTTGATCGCCCCGCCGAAGACGTAGGCGAACAGCAGGATGAACATGATGGGCTGGACCAGGGAGAACATCACCAGCTCGGGGCTGCGCAGCAGGTGCCGGAAGTTGCGCAGCGCCATCTGCCAGGCGTCGGACAGCCACCACAACAGGCCGTTGCGCTGCTGGGTGGCGACGACGTCGGGACGTGCGTCCAGGGACGTGGTGGCCATCAGCGCTTGCCGCCCTTCTTGTCGGTGCCGGTGTTCTCGGTGGCGCGTGCCGTCGCGGTCTGTCCGGTGAAGGCGAGGAACACGTCGTCGAGCGTAGGCCGGCGCACGGCGACGTCGGCGATCGCGATCCCGGCGTCCCGCAGCGGGTTGAGCAGCTCGTTCAGCGGCATGCCGTCGGGCAGCGGGGCGTGCACCTGCATCGCCTCCGGGTCGCCGACCGGCTGGGTGCCGAGCCGCTCGCGCAGGATCTGGACGGTCCTGTCGACAGCGGTGATGTCGATGAGGGTCACGTCGGCCCACGTCTGGCCGACCTCGGCCTTGAGCTGGTCCGGCGTGCCGCTGGCGATGACCCTGCCGTTGTCGATCACGGAGAGCGAGTCGGCGAGGTGGTCGGCCTCCTCCAGGTACTGCGTGGTGAGGAGGACGGTGGTGCCGTCGGCCACCAGCTCGCCGACGATCCGCCACACGTCCATGCGGCTGCGCGGGTCGAGGGCGGTGGTGGGCTCGTCGAGGAAGATGAGCTGGGGGCGGCCCATGAGCCCGGCGGCGATGTCGAGCCGGCGGCGCATGCCGCCGGAGTAGGTCTTCGCCGGCCGGCCGGCGGCCTTCATCAGGTCGAAGCGCTCCAGCAGTTCGCTCGCCCGGGCCTTGGTGTCCGCCGTGGACATGCGGAACAGCCTGCCGATCATGCACAGGTTCTCCCACCCGGTCAGCATGTCGTCGACCGCGGTGTACTGGCCCGTCAGACCGATGATGGAGCGCACCGACAGGGGGTTGCTGCGCACGTCGAGCCCGAAGACCTCGGCCTTCCCCTCGTCCGGCCTGAGCAGGGTGCTCAGGACGCGCACGGCGGTCGTCTTGCCCGCGCCGTTGGGGCCGAGCAGGCCGTGCACGGTGCCCTCCGGCACGGTGAGTTCGAGGTTGTCGAGGGCGGTCACCGAGCCGAATCTCTTGCACAGTCCAGCTACTTCGATGGCTGCTGGCATCTCCAGTGGTTCCTCTCCAAGGATCCGACGAATCTCCGGGCTACCTTGGGCATGGAAGCTACACCTGAACATCCCGTTGAATCTTTTCCCGCTGACGCGGGCCTCCTGAGCCGTAGAGTTTCAAACATGGCATATTTCCGACCGGCCGATCTCGCCCAGGAACACGGCATCTCTCCGCAGACCGTGCGCAACTACGAGCGCGACGGCCTCCTGCCGCCGGCCGAGCGCACGCCCACCGGATACCGGCGGTACACCGAGCGGCACGCCGCGGCCCTGCGGGCGTACCGGGCCCTCGTCCCGGCGCACGGATACGCCGAGGGCGGCACGATCATGCGGGCCGTCACCGAGGGGCGGCTGAATGACGCGATGGCTGCCATCGACCGGAGCCACGCCGAACTCCTGCGGGACCGGGGCACCCTGGACGCGGTCGCCGAGGTGCTGGCCCACCTGACGAAGCGTTCGCACGACGCGTGGCGCGCCCCGAGGCACACCCAGCCCTTCAGCATCGGGGAGCTGGCCCACCGCCTCAAAGTCAGCGTGGCGACCATCCGCAAGTGGGAGGAAGCGGGCGTCCTGGCCCCGGACCGCCGGCCGGACACGGGCCACCGCACGTACGACGCAGACGACATCCGCGACGCGGAACTCGCGCACTTCCTGCGGCGCGGCCGCTACCCGCTCGAACTGATCGCCACCGTGGTCCAGCAGATCCGGGCGGCTGGGGACACACAGGCGCTGGAGGCGGCCCTCGACAACTGGCGCCAGCGCGTCACCGCACGCGGCCTGGCCATGCTGAACGCGGCCTCCCTCCTGGCCGACTACCTCTCCCTGAAGGAACCCTGACAGACCCCCGCCCCACTCCCTCCCGCCCTGCGATGCTCGAACGATGCAGCACCGAGTGCGCCACCGGCGCGACTGGCTCCGGCCGTTCTCCGAGGCGGCCCGGTCGGCCGTGACCCTGGTGTGCTTCCCACACGCTGACGGTTCCGCCACCACCTTTGCCGTGTGGGCCCCGCGATGCCGCCGGAGACCTCCCTGTACGGCGTGCAGTACCCCGGCCGCGGCGACCGGCTCGGCGAGCCCGCGGTCGAGGCGGTCCGCGAGATGAGCGCCTGCGTCGCCGCCGAACCCCTCCGCGCGGCCCCGGCGCCGTACGCCCTCTTCGGCCACAGCCTCGGCGGCCCTGGTCGCCTACGAGACCGCGGCCCTGCTCCGCGCCCGCGGCAGGCCCTCCAGCCACCTCTTCGTCTCCGGCTCGGCGGCGCCGACCCGGAGAGCGCGGCCCACGACGAACTCCGCGAACTGATGCTCCCGGCGCTCCGCGCCGACATCCGCGCCAGTGAGCTCTACCGCCCCACCACCCCGCCGCACCCCCCACGCCCCTGCCCGGTCCGCTGCTACCACGGCAAGGACGACCCCACCCACTTCACCGCCTGGGCCGACACCACCACAGGCCCCTTCACCACCCACCTCCACCCGGGCGGCCACTTCCACCCGACGGGGAACCCGACAGACCTGGTGACGGATGTGACGAGCCACCTCACGCGGTGAAGAGGCCGGGGGCGAGGTGCCCTACTCGGGTGGCCCCAAGATCTCACAGGCAAGGACGGACATCATGAACGGCACTCGCACGATCGATCTCCACGCCCCTTCTGAACAGTCACCAACACCTGAGGTGCTTCGCGAGATCGAGCGTCGCGTGCTCTGGCTGTCGACGGCGATGATCCATCACGCCAACCGGGTGCGCCCGAACCCATCGGGTTTGAAGGTCGGTGGGCATCAGGCGTCGAGTGCGTCGATGGTGTC
Organism: Streptomyces triticisoli; assembly: GCF_003270085.1. GTDB lineage: Bacteria > Actinomycetota > Actinomycetes > Streptomycetales > Streptomycetaceae > Streptomyces > Streptomyces triticisoli. Next base: position 4,893 of record NZ_QFDQ01000288.1, read on the forward strand.
GATCATGACGTCGCTATGGTTCGGGCAACTGCGGCCGGGGGACCGGGTGTCGGTCAAACCGCACGCCTCACCAGTGCTGCACGCCATCAACTACCTGCTCGGTGAGCTGGACGAGAAGTATCTGACGACGCTGCGCGAGTTCGGGGGGTTGCAGTCGTATCCGAGCCGGACCAAGGACCCGGATCCCGTGGACTACTCGACCGGGTCGGTCGGGATCGGTGCGACGGCTCCCATCTGGGGCGCCATCGCCCGCCGCTTCGTCGACACCCGGATCGGGTCGACCGGGACGGGTCGGCAGTACTCGCTCGTAGGTGACGCCGAACTGGACGAGGGTGCGGTGTGGGAGGCGATCCTCGACCCGTCCGTCGCCGAACTCGGTGAAATCGTGTGGATCGTCGACCTGAACCGGCAGTCCCTGGACCGGGTGGTGCCGAAAATCGCCACGGGCCGACTCGAATCGATGTTCTCCGCCGCTGGGTGGCAGGTGATCACCGTGAAGTTCGGGGCCCTGCTGGAATCGCTGTTCACCCGCCCGGGCGGGTCGGCGTTGCGGACCCGGATCCTGGACATGCCGAACCCGGAGTACCAGCGACTACTGCGGTGCACCGCCGAGCAGGTGCGCACCCGGCTGCCCGGGCAAGGCCCGGACGCCGCGGCGATCGGGTCGCTGATCGCCGGCCTTGACGACGACACCCTGCTGCGGGCGATCCGTAACCTGGGCGGCCACGACCTGGACGCCCTGCGGGCGGCGTACGGGCAGATAGACGACACCCGCCCGACGGTGATCATCGCCTACACGATCAAGGGTCGTGGGCTGCCGACGCAGGGGCATCCGCAGAACCACTCGTCGCTGTTGACGGTGGACCAGTACAAGCAGTTGGCCGTCGAACTGGGCATGGACCCGGCGAATCCGTGGTCGCGGTTCGACCCGGACAGTACCGCGGGCCGGGTGTGCACCGCCTCCGCCCAGAGGCTCAAACGTGACCCCGTCGAGCTGGCAACCCCGCCCGCGGTCCCGGCCGACATGGGCCGCACCCCGTCCGGTACCTCCACCACCCAGACCGCCCTGGGGCGGGTCCTGCTCGACCTCAGCCGCCAAGCACCCGACGCCGCACAACGCGTCGTCACCGTCAGCCCCGACGTCAGTTCCAGCACGAATCTGGCGGGCTGGCTGAACAAGGTGGGTGTGTGGTCTCCGAACGAGCGGCGCAACTGGTTCGCCGACGACGCCGAGACGATCATGCACTGGCGGGAGAAGCCCACCGGACAGCACATGGAACTGGGTATCGCGGAGACAAACCTGGTCGGGTTGATGGGGGAGCTGGGAGCCACGTGGAGTCGGTGGGGACAGCCGCTGTTCCCGATCGGGGTGATGTACGACCCGTTCGTCGAACGCGCCCTTGAGCCGTGGTCGTACGGGATCTACGGGGGTGGGCAGTCGATCCTGGTCGGCACCCCGTCCGGGGTCACCCTTGCCGCGGAAGGCGGTGCGCACCAGTCGATCAAAACCCCGTCGATCGGCCTCGAGCAGCCCGGCTGCATCAGCTACGAGCCGGCGTTCGCGATCGACGTCGAGTGGACGCTACTCTCGTGCATCAGCCGATTGGGTCGACCCGACGGTAGCTCGTCGTACCTGCGGCTCTCGACCCGCCCCGTCGATCAGACTTTCGCCGCGGTGCCCACCGACCCGGCGGCCCGCGAACGCCGCCGCCGGCAGGTGGTCGCCGGGGCGTACGCCCTGCGGCACGTGGAGAGGGCCGCGGTCACGTTGGTCGGTATGGGCGCGGTGGTGATCGAAACCCTGGCCGCCGCTGATCGTCTCGTCGAACAGGGCATCGCCGCCGACGTCGTGTGCGTCACCAGCCCGGGGCTGCTGTTCGAGGCGATGCAGGCTCGGCGCGGTCTCGCGGACAGGCCTTCGTGGATCCTCGATCAGGTCTTTCCCGCCGACCGGGCGGCGCCGATGGTGACCGTCCTCGACGGCCACCCGCACACCCTCGCGTTCCTCACCGGCATCAACAACGTGCGTGGTGCCGCGCTCGGCGTCAGCAAGTTCGGACAGGCCGGCTCCCTTGATGACGTCTACCGCTACCACGGCATCGACACCGACAGCATCGTCCGCGCAGCCCTCGACATCGTCGACTGACAAGAACACAGGGAACTGACGCCACGTTGTCGAGGTTGATGTCACCGCGATCGCGCGGTTTCGGACACAGGAGAAGGACGGCTCCCACCGCCGTAAGGGGTGAAGCTGTCGTTCCTGCCATTCTTCGTGGCGGCCGCCGTCGAGGCGCTCGCAGACCATCCGGTGATCAACGCGTTGCTCGACGCCGAGTTGTTCAGGTTTTCCTTGTGCTGCCTGGCCCCTGGCGTGTGGCCCTACCAGGGTCGTCGCGCCTGCCGTCCGAAGAGGACGCCGCCCGGTTCGGGCGGTGGGGGAGTGCCCGGCTTGAGGGGCCAGGCGAGCAGCATGCCCGCGACGAAACCGACCACGTGGGCCAGGTACGCCACGGTGCCCGCCTCGGCGACGGCCTCGCCGGTGGAGTAGAACGCCTGCAGCACGAACCAGAAGCCCAGCACCAGCCAGGCCGGCAGCCGCAGCGGCAGGAAGAGGAGGAAGGGGACGAGGATCCAGACCCGTGCCCTCGGGTAGAGCACCAGGTAGGCGCCGAGGACGCCGGCGACGGCTCCCGAGGCGCCGATCAGGGGAGTGGTGGAGTAGGAGTTCGTGAGAGCGAATCCGTATGCGGCCGCGTAGCCGCAGGCCACGTAGAACAGCAGGAACCTCACATGGCCCATGCGGTCCTCGACGTTGTTGCCGAAGATGAGGAGAAACAGCATGTTGCCCAGCAGGTGCAGCCAACTGCCGTGCAGGAACATCGCCGTGAAGACCGACAGCACGGGCGACTTGTCGTAGGCCGGCGGGCCCAGCACGCAGCCCGGGCCGTGCACGCCCACGCCCACGGCACCGGTCGGTACCAGCGACGGCATCCGACCGTGGATCAGCTCTCTCGGCACGAGCGCGTACTGCTCCGTGAACGCCTCCAGATGGCACAGCTGCGCCAGCGAGCTGCCGCCCGTCACGGAGCCGGCGATGCCGGGCGTGAGCAGGAACACGACGAAGTTCGCGGCGATCAGGGCGTACGTCACCCAGGGGGTGCGCCGTGCCGCGTTCACATCATGGACGGGGATGACCACAGGAAAGTACTGCCCCTGATGTGCTCGCCGAACCGGTGAACGCCGCCGTCCGCGTGTCCGTATGCATTCTCAAGCACCCGCGGCCCGGGGAAGGCGGGCCGCGGGGACGACGTGAGGAACAGGCGATGAACGACCGAGTTGCTCCGCCCATGCACGCGCTGCCCGACGGAGAGGCCGAGATCTCGCTGGTGGTGCGGCTGCCCTGGGAGGACGTCGCCCGGCTCGGCCAGGAGGCCGGCCGGCTGGCGTCCCAGATGAAGCGGCCGGTCACGCTGGACGAGGCCGTCAGCCACCGGCTGCGCTCCGTCCGGGCCACCGCCGCGCACGCCCGGCCGGCCGGCGAACAGCCGACGGCGGTGACGTCCAGTGGGCCGGTCGCCTCGCTGCCGAGACTGAACGGGACGACGGCGTAGCGCTCAGGGCGCGCCGCCGCGGACCTTTCTCGTGGCCTTCCGCGCCGCTACGAGCACCGGGTCCCACACCGGTGAGAACGGCGGGGCGTAGCCCAGGTCCAGCGCCGTCATCTGTTCCACCGTCAGTCCGGCCGTGAGGGCGACCGCGGCGATGTCGACCCGCTTCGCCGCGCCCTCACGGCCGACGATCTGCACGCCCAGCAGGCGGCCGGTGCGACGCTCGGCGAGCATCTTGACGGTCATGGGGGAGGCGCCGGGGTAGTAGCCCGCGCGGCTGGTCGACTCGATGGTGACCGTCTCGAACTGCAGACCCACCCGGCGGGCGTCCTTCTCCCGCAGCCCGGTGCGCCCGATCTCCAGGTCGCACACCTTGCTCACCGCCGTGCCGACCACGCCGGGGAAGGTGGCGTAGCCGCCGCCGGCGTTGGTGCCGATGATCTGGCCGTGCTTGTTGGCGTGGGTGCCCAGCGGGACGTAGCGCCACTGCCCGGAGACCAGGTCCAGGACCTCCACGCAGTCCCCGCCGGCCCAGATGTTCTCGTGGCCGCGCACCCGCATCGCCCGGTCGGTGAGCAGCCCGCCGTGCGCGCCGAGCGGGAGCCCGGCCGCCCGCGCGAGCGCCGTCCCGGGGCGTACGCCGATGCCCAGCACGACCACGTCCGCCGGGTACTCGGCGTCCTCGGTGGCCACCGCCCGCACCCGGCCGTCGTCATTGGTGAGCACCTTGGTCACCTCGGCGTCGTCGACCATGGTGATGCCCAGGCCCTCCATGGCCCGGTGCACCAGGCGGCCCATGTCCGGATCGAGCGTGGACATGGGCTCCTTGTCGCGGTTGACGACCGTCACCTCGTACCCGCGCTTGATGAGGGCCTCGGCCATCTCCACCCCGATGTAGCCGGCGCCGACCACCACCGCCCGGCGGCCACGCGCACGCGTGAGGCTGTCGAGCAGGGCCTGGCCGTCGTCCAGGGTCTGCACACCGTGCACGCCGGGCGCGTCGGCGCCCGGCATGCCGGGGCGGATCGGGCGGGCCCCCGTCGCGATCACGAGTTTGTCGTACGACGTCCAGGACTCGGCGCCGGAATCGACGTCCCGCGCGCGGACGCGCCCCGCGGCCACGTCGATCTCCGTCACCTCGGTGCGCATCCGCAGATCGATGTCCCGCGCGCGGTGCTCCTCGGGCGTGCGGGCGATCAGCCGGTCCCGCTCGTCGACGTCGCCGCTCACCCAGTACGGGATGCCGCACGCCGAGAACGAGCTGAAGTGGCCGCGCTCGAACGCCACGATCTCCAGCTCCCCGGGCCCGCGCATCCTCCGTGCCTGCGACGCCGCGGACATCCCCGCGGCGTCGCCGCCGATCACGACCAGTCGTTCCTTGGCGTTCATGCTCATGGGAACACGCTACGGGGAACAGGCCCTCTCAGTCCCGTTCACCGCCCGGCTCCCCGGCCGGCTCGGGCGTGGCAGGAGCGGGGACGGGGGCAGGGACGGGGGCAGTCCCGTGGGCGGGACGGCGCGGCAGCCGGGGCCGTACGAGCCGCAGCCACACCACGGCGACCAGCGCCGCCGCCGCGGCGAACGGCAGCACCGCGCCGACGGCCAGGGCGAACCAGTGCAGCAGGGTGACGAACACACGCCAGCCGCCCGCCAGCGCGTCCACGAACCCCGGCCGGTCCTCGTCGGCGGCGGCCTCCGGCTCCGGCGTCTGGGACAGCGACAGGGTGATGGTGGCCATGCTCGTACGGTCCTTCAGCGACGCCTGCTGGGCCAGCAGCGCCTCCAGATCGGCCTCACGCCGGCTCAACTCGCCCTCCAGGACGACCACATCGCTGAGCCCGGTCGCCTGGTCCATCAGCGCGCGCACCCGCGCCACGCTCGCCCGCTGGGACTTGATCCGGCTTTCGACGTCGACGACCTGACCGGTGACGTCCTGCGCCTTCGCCGTGCGGTCGAGCAGCTTGCCGGTGCCCTCCAGGTCGGCCAGGACCTCGTCGTAGCGGTCGACGGGCACGCGCAGCACCACGCGCGTGCCCGTGTGACCGTCCTCGTCGCGGCTGGTGGTCTCGTTGCCGACGTAGCCGCCGGCGTTCTCGGTGGCGGTGCGGGCCGCGTCCAGGGCTTTCGGCACGTCCTTGACCTGCACGCTGAGCGAGGCGGTGCGGATGATGTGGCTCGCGGCGATCCGGGGCGGCGCGGTGGCTTTCGCGTCGGAGGCCGCGCCCCTGCCGCTGCCCCCGCCGGTGTCCGGCGCGGCCTCGCGGGCGTCGCCCTTGACGGCCTTGTCGGCGAAACCGGCACCGCCACCGTCACCCCCCGAGCTGCACCCGCTGAGCGCGAGCGCGGCGGCGAGCAGAAGCCCGGCCAGGGCGGGACCGGGTCGAACGGAACGTCGAGCGGAACGTCGTGCGCGCATAAGGGCGTACCCCCCAAGGGTCGTCGTGACGACTGTCGCTTCTTCGACGCACGCTCCACATGGAACGTTGGCCGAAAACGGTTCCGATGCGGTCACGTTCGGGACTCGTGCCGGACACCGGGGCGCGGGGGGAACGTCAGTGGGGTCTGAGAGAGTGGGCACATGAGCGCAACAGGTACGGGCACGGGCCATGTCGTCGTCATCGGGGCCGGGATCGCGGGGCTGGCCGCTGCGCACCGGCTGCTGCTGCGCGGGGCGCGGGTGACGGTGCTGGAGGCGGCGGACCGGGTCGGCGGCAAGCTGCTGCCGGGCGAGATCGCGGGCGTGCGCGTCGACCTGGGCGCCGAGTCGATGCTGGCCCGACGGCCGGAGGCGGTGGACCTCGCGCGCGAGACGGGCCTCGCCGGACGGCTCCAGCCGCCGGCCACCGCGACCGCCTCGATCTGGACCCGCGGCGCCCTGCGCCCCATGCCCAAGGGGCACGTCATGGGCGTCCCCGGCACGGCCTCCGCACTGGCCGGCGTGCTGTCCGAGGAGGGCCTCGCCCGCATCGAGCGCGACGCCGAGCTGCCCCGCACGGAGGTCGGCGAGGACGTGGCGGTCGGCGAGTACGTGGCGGCGCGCCTGGGCCGCGAGGTCGTCGACCGCCTGGTCGAGCCCCTGCTCGGCGGGGTCTACGCCGGCGACGCCTACCGCATCTCGATGCGCTCGGCCGTCCCGCAGCTCTTCCAGGCCGCGCAGGCCCACGACTCCCTGCTGGAGGGGGTCCGCGAGATCCAGGCCGGGGCCGCCGCCGCACAGCGGACCGGGCCGGTGTTCATGGGCATCGAGGGCGGGGTGGGCCGGCTGCCGCTCGCGGTCGCGGAGTCCGTGCGCGCCCGCGGCGGCGAGATCCTGACCGGCACGCGCGTGACGGAGCTGCGCAGGCAGGACCACACGTCCTGGCGGGTGGTCGCCGGGGACCGCGTGCTGCACGCCGACGCCGTGATCGTCGCCGTGCCCGCGCCCGTCGCCGCCGGCCTGCTGCGCGCCGAGTCCCCCGAGGCCGCCGCCGAGCTGCGGGCCGTCGAGTACGCCTCCATGGCCCTGATCACCCTCGCCTACCGCCGCGCCGACGCCGTCCTGCCCCAGGGCAGCGGCTTCCTGGTGCCGCCCGTCGACGGCCGGACCATCAAGGCGTCCACCTTCGCCTCCCAGAAGTGGGGCTGGATCGCCGACGAGGACCCGGACGTGGTGGTGCTGCGCACCTCCGTGGGGCGGTACGGCGAGACGGAGATCCTGGAACGGGAGGACACCGAACTCGTGGAGGTCTCCCGGCACGACCTGCGCGAGGCCACCGGCCTGGACGCCACACCGCTGCAGACCCGCGTCACCCGCTGGACCGACGGCCTGCCCCAGTACCCCGTCGGCCACCACGCGCGCGTGGCCCGCATCCGCGAGCACGTCGGCAAGCTCCCGGGCCTCGCGGTGTGCGGCGCGGTGTACGACGGCGTGGGCATCCCGGCGTGCATCGCGAGCGCGTACGCGGCGGTGGACCGGCTCGGCGGCGACTCGTGAGTGTGCAGGAACTCACCGTGGCCCCGGTGCGGAGCCCGCACGGCGGAGCGGGACAATGGCCCCATGAGTGCTGACGCCCCCACCCCCGAGTCCGCCAGGATCCCGAACAAGGGCAAGCTGGCCAAGGACCTCAACGAAGTCATCCGCTACACCCTGTGGTCCGTCTTCAAGCTGAAGGACGGGCTGCCCGAGGACCGCGCGGGCTACGCGGACGAGGTCCAGGAGCTGTTCGACCAGCTCGCCGCGAAGGACGTGACCATCCGCGGCACGTACGACCTCTCGGGCCTGCGCGCCGACGCCGACCTGATGATCTGGTGGCACGCCGAGAACAGCGACCAGCTGCAGGAGGCGTACAACCTCTTCCGCCGCACCAGGCTCGGCCGCGCGCTCGTGCCGGTGTGGTCGAACATGGCGCTGCACCGCCCCGCCGAGTTCAACCGCTCGCACATCCCGGCGTTCCTCGCCGACGAGACGCCCCGCAACTACATCAGCGTCTACCCGTTCGTCCGCTCCTACGACTGGTACCTGCTGCCCGACGAGGACCGCCGCCGCATGCTCGCCGACCACGGCAAGATGGCCCGCGGCTACCCGGACGTGCGCGCCAACACGGTCGCGTCCTTCTCCCTCGGCGACTACGAGTGGGTCCTCGCCTTCGAGGCCGACGAACTGCACCGCATCGTCGACCTCATGCGCCACCTGCGCGCCTCGGAGGCCCGCATGCACGTGCGCGAGGAGGTTCCGTTCTTCACGGGGCGCCGCAAGGACATCGCGGAGTTGGTCGCGGGTCTCGCCTGACCTCTGGCTGGGGTCCGGGGCCGGCCGGGGGTCCGGGGGTTGTCCCCCGGATGATGCAGTACGGGGCGCCGCAAGGACATCGCGGAGTTGGTCGCGGGTCTCGCCTGACCCCTGGCGGGGCCCGGGGCCGGCCTGATCATGTCCTGGCGGCGGGCCGGCCGGTCCCTCCCCCGCAGTGCGTCCCGCAGTTGTCGCGCGCGGGAATCCCGGAAGGTCGGACCGCCCGGCCGCGGCTCCGGGTGCGGGGCACATCCCGCGCGTCCGGGCACCTGCCGAAGTCGATACCGGCCGCTCGGGCGCGCGCCGCCGCCACGGCGGTGCCGCGCTGCTCCGCCGTCGCGCCGGGGGACCGCTCCGCG
>NZ_QFDQ01000289.1 GCF_003270085.1 Streptomyces triticisoli
ACAGCACCATTTCCAGAAGCTGACCTACAACCAACTTCCTTCCATGCTCAGGACGCAATACCAGGGGCTTTACGTCTGTCCGCAGCCGGGTACAGCCCGTCCGACCTGCCCACGCATGGGCAGGTTCACACCCCTTCGCGTAGATCATTTCGCTGAGAAAACCTCACTGACAACCGGTCCGAAAAGCACCACACAGAGCGATCAAGGAAGGCGCGAACAGGTCAAATCGTCCCGGTCGTCGAGAGGACGGTCTCCTGGCTCGCCGGCTGCCGACGCCTGCACCGCCGCTACAAACGCAAGGCCGAGCACTTCCTCGCCTTCGTCGGTCCAGCAGCACTTCTGATCGGCTACCGCCGCATGGCCAGGACCATCAGGGCCTGAGTTGTCTCTGCTGGGGATCGAAGCAGACCAGCCCCATTGAGCCCGCGAGGGCTGCCGCATAGGCGGACGCCCCTTCTGCTCTGTCCCACCGCAATGCGAAGTAGATGACTGGGCCCCTGGCCTCACTGATCAACGGCCCCGCGACCCAAGGGGACGTCTCCTCCACATCCTCGGTGGTGTCACACCACCGCTCCAAAAGTGCTCCGACGTAGGCCGCGATGCGTTCGGACGGAGGTTCCTCGTCCTCACCGTCGAGATAGCGGTCGTACAGGTCGTTGAAGACCCGGCCGGCGGTCTTGTCATCCGCCGGCCGCTTGCCTTCCCAGACAGCCAGGTCGTAGCTCATGCCCGGAGGCTCTCACACCGCACTGACAGACATACAGCACTCTTAACAGCCAAAGGAAACGGCGCCTTAGTACTCCAGCCGTAGATCGTGATCACATGCGAACCAGCGCCGACAGCGCCTGTGCCGAACTTGTCCCGGCACAGGCGCTGTTGGCCTCAGGCAGAGAAGCCGGAGATCCTCTGCGGAGTCACTCGGACGACTAGCCGGAGGACATCGTCCGACTCGGCGGGCGGGTCCTCGCCGAGGTACTTCTGCGAGAGCTTGCGCGGAAGCGACTTCTCCCGGTCCTCGATCAGTTCGACGGTGCCGCGGATGTCCACGGAGTGGTACGGGTTCTCGGTGTCGTAGACGGTGAGGCTGACCCGTGGGTCCCGGGTGAGGTTTCGGGCCTTCTGTCGCCCTGCCGTGGTGGAGAACAGTACCGCGTCTCCGTCCCTTGCTATCCAGACCACCGAGGTCTGTGGCCCGCCGTCCCGGTTCAGCGTCGCGACGGTGGCGAAGTTCCTCCCGTCCAGAAGCTTGCGCGTCTCCTCGTTGAACGCCACTGACACGGCCTCACCCTTCTGTCCAGCATTCCGTATGTTCACTGCTTGCGTGGAACGGATGCGAGGGCTGAGTTCTTCCCGATGCAGGATCAAATAGCTGGCACCCGGTCGTGCTATCGCGATCTTGCTGGTTCGGGGCGGTGTTGGGGACAGCTGCGGCCACCGTTGATCATCGGTGTGTGAAGACAGAAGATCATGCGGTGGCCGCAGGTCACAGCGTAGACCCTGCCCGCTGGCAAGAAGCGTTCGAGGTCCTGATGGGGCGGATCGCGGGCCGGTTCCCCCGGGTCGAACCCCGCCGCCGGATACGGTCGTTGGTGCTCGGCCTGCTGGCGGACCTGCCGCGCAAGAACTGCTGGACCATCGCCGAGTGGGCCGGGGAGGCGACCCCGGACGGCATGCAGCACTTGCTGAACCGGGCCAAGTGGGACGCCGATGCGGTCCGCGATGATCTGCGCGACTACGTGGTCGAGTACCTGCACGACGACCAGGCGATCCTGGTGGTTGACGAGACCGGCGATGTGAAGAAGGGCACCCATACGGTCGGCGTCCAGCGCCAGTACACCGGCACCGCGGGCCGGATCGAGAACTCCCAGGTCGCCGTCCACCTGGTCTACGCAGGCCAGCGCGGACACGCCGCGGTGGACCGGGAGCTGTATATACCGCGCTCGTGGACCGACCAGCCGGACCGCTGCCGGACCGCCGGGCTCGACCCGGACATCGCGTTCGCCACCAAACCCGAACTGGCCACCCGGATGATCGCTCGATTCCTGGATGCCGGCCACCACGCCCAGTGGGTGGCCGGCGACGAGGTCTATGGCGGCAACCCCAAACTGCGCAGCGCTCTGGAGGGACGCTCCATCGGCTACGTGCTCGCGGTGGCCTGCAACCACGAAGTCACCACCCGGGCAGGGAAGTTCCACGCGGACGCCCTGGCCAAGAAGCTCCCCGAGCGGGCCTGGCAGAAGCTGTCCGCCGGAGCCGGTGCCAAAGGGCAGCGCTTCTACGACTGGGCGGTCATCGGCCTGCCCGACCCTCGCCCCGGACACCGCCACCTGCTGATCCGCCGCAACCGCATCACCGGCGAACTCGCCTACTACCGCTGCTACTCGCCCCAGCCCGTGCCGCCGACGACGCTGGTGCGGGTCGCGGGGTCAAGGTGGCGCATCGAGGAGACGTTCCAGTCCGGAAAGGGCCTGGCTGGACTGGACGAGCACCAGGTCCGCCGTTACGTGTCCTGGTCGCGCTGGGTCACCCTGGCCATGCTCGCCCACGCCTTCCTTGCCGTCGTCCGCGCCGACGAGCACGCCCGACACCCCGCCACGGACGAGTTGATCGCGCTCACCTGCAATGAGATCGCGCGCCTGTTCATCACCCTCGCCGCCCAGTACGTTCACGACGCGGCCCACCGACTGCGCTGGTCCCACTGGCGACGCCGCCACCAGGCCCGATCCCAAGCAAGCCACTACCACCGCCAGGCCACAGCCCAAGCGTGATCACGATCTACGGCTGGAGTATTAGGCTCGCTCCGTGAAGGTCTTGATCACCGGGATGTCGGGCATCGGCAAGTCGACAGCACTCCACCACTTGCGCCAGCGCGGGCACCGCACGGTGGACACCGACACCGACGCCTGGAGCCATTGGGTGACACTGCCGGACGGTTCGACCGACTGGATCTGGCGGGAGCAGGCCATCACCGACCTGCTCACCAGCCACCACGAGGGCAGCCTCTTCGTTGCCGGTTGCAAGACCAACCAAGGCCGGCTCTATCCGCAGTTCGACCACATCGTGCTGCTGAGCGCACCTGCCGAGGTGCTGCTGGCCCGCATCGCAGCCCGGACCACCAACCCCTACGGCAAGCAGCCCGAAGAACGAGACGCCATTCTCCACCACCTGGCCACCGTCGAACCGCTGTTGCGGGCGACCGCCACCGTCGAGATCGACGCCACCGCACCCATCGAACACGTCGTTCAACAGTTGGAGGAACTCACGCTGCCCTGACCTCGGAACCCGGAGCCTGGGGAATCCGTGATCGTCCACCACCGATACCTTGCCGACGACCGCCCCGCCGGAACACCCACCGGCGGGGCGTCACCATGAGAGCCCGTCGGCATCGTGAACGCTGCCTTCATCGGCATTTTCAACGCCGGACAACAGAGTGGTCGAGAGCGCCGTCATGCCTGCTCCCTGGTGATCTGCTCGACGGCGTCGGCCAGGCGCTGGGGCTCGGGGGCGGAGCGCCCTGTGCCGGGTTCGGGGAGGGGGCGGGCCAGGAGGTCGGCGAACTCGCGGTCGGCGGCGGCCTCGGCCCGGTACTGCTCGGCGCTGCTGCGGTGCTCGTCGGCGCGGTCCGGTTCGAGCTTGCCGAGCTCGTCGAGCAGGCCGGCGGCGGCGTCGTGCACCTCGGCCCGGCGCCGCAGCGCCCCGGCCCGGGCGGCCGGGGCGGTGCCGGCCAGGGCGCGGAAGCGGCGGGTCAGGCCGTCGGTTTCGTCCTTCAGGCCGCGCAGCCGGGCCTCTAGGGCTGCGGCGCACACGCGGCGGACCCGCGCGGCCTCGGCGTCGGGGAAGCGGACGGCGTCCAGGCCGGAGCTGAACGCGTCGCGGGGGCGGTCGTCGTCCAGGCGGGCGTAGGCGATGTCCAGGGCGGCCGCGGCGTCCCAGGCGGTCAGGCCGCTGCTGCCGCCGAGGGCGCGGCGCCCGGCCGTCGCCCAGTCGTCCGGCCCAGCGCCCGTGCACGGACTGCCGGGTGATGCCGCCGACGGCCGCGCCGATGGCGGCCCAGCTGGTGCCCTCCTCGCGTTCGGCGACGACGGCCTGGGCAATGAGGGTGTCCAGCCGCTCGCGCAGGGCGAGGGCGCGGCGCAGGCGGTCTCCGGGCGGGGCGCCGGGTCGGGCGGGATCAGGTCGTGGGCGAGGTCGCCGAGTTTCTTGGCGCACAGGCCGAAAGAGACCCGGACCTCGTCCCTCGGGGACAGGGTGGGCGGCGGCGTCGGGGCGCCGGTCATGCCCGTCAGGCTATCCCTGACGCACTCGCCCGCCCGGCCTGGCCCTGCCCTGGCTTGTGCGTCACGCCCAGCCTGTGCATGAGCGGCCGTCAGGCAAATCCGTCCTCTCCGCATGGGTCGGCAGAGGCTGACGGGCCGGAACGTCAGGAGCCCCCTCCGCAAGGCATTTCGTCGGCCTGTGCCTGACATCGGCCAAGCAGCAGGCCTTCCCTGACGGTCTCCGGGTTTCCCGGACCGCGGCGTCTTGGTGGTAAGGACGGCTATTCGTCGGGGGTGAGTGGTCGGCAGCGACCCGTCCTGCTGGCGTGACTGTGCAGTGTCGGTCGACGGATGGGCTCCTGGCATGGACATCCGTGTAGAGATCATCCGGGAGGTGAGTCAGGAACTCGTCGACGCTTTCAGCAGGTTGCTTCCGCAGTTGTCTTCGACCGCCAGGTCCCTCGACTACGAAGCGCTCGGCCGGATGATGACCTGTGATGCCAACACAGTGCTCGTCGTACGAACGCCTGATGCGATCGTCGGCACCCTTATTGGCGCTCTCTAAAAATAAATCCCCAGGGCTGCTCACCGTCCCACTCGCATGCACAACGGGCAGTCGGGGGATGCCGCGGCCTCAAGAGTCGACCGGCTCCCCGCCACGGGAGTCTGCGGCAGGCAGGGTGCGCGTCTACTGACCGGAGGGCGCTGACACGAGGCCCTCTGCGACCAGGCCGGCGAGGACCGCTTCACCGAGGGTTTGGACTGCGGACTGGGGGCGGACCATGACAGTGATCTCCTTGACCCGGTCGTCGTTGTCGAAGTGCAGCAGGTCCATGCCGTGCATCTCCTTGCCGGCCACCTTGGCACGGAAGAGAAGCGCCGCCGACGGGGCGGACGTGCCATCAGAGCTGGTCTGCGAAGCGCCGGTGTAGTCGCCGACGTAGCGGAAGTCCTCAAACGTTCGCAGCAGGACCTGGAAGAGGCCCAGCACCATCGGCTTGCCCTCGAAGGGGTTGAACTTCACCGGGCTGTAGAGGCGGATGTCTTCGGTGAACAGCTCGTCCAGTGCCGCGAGGTCACGGCGGTCTACGGCACCACGGAATCGGTCGGCAGTCGACATGACCAGCCCCCTAGTCATAACGATGATTAATCTGTTTCATTACTAGCATGGCTTGCACTACCGGCGACAGAGGCATGAAGGAGAAAGTCCCGATGGCGCTAAGACACGCCGTGCTGGCGGCGCTGCTCGACGGGGAGCTCAGCGGGTACCAACTGGCCAAGGCGTTCGACCTCGGCGTGGCGAACTTTTGGCACGCCCAGCCGCAGCAGCTCTACGCCGAGCTGTCCCGCCTGGAGAAGGGCGGGCTCATTGCGGGCCGAGAGGTGGTCCAGGAGACCCGGCCCAACAAGCGCCTGTTCCACGTGACCGAAGCCGGGCTGGCGGAACTGGGAGATTTCACGGCCGCTTCCGCGAAGCCCTCCTTCATCCGCGACGACCTGGTCGTCATGGTCCAGGCCGCCGATCACGTCGACAGCCAGGCCCTGATCGCGCAGCTCTCCGAACGCGCCGCCTTCGCCGAAGCGAAGATCGACCTCTTCGGCAAGATGCTGCGCAGTATGCGCGGAGACCATACGGAGGAGGAGTTCCTGCGCCACTGCGACCCCATCGGCCCGTACCTGACGTGCATGCGCGGCCTGGCCTTCGAGCAGGGCAACCGCGACTGGTGCCAGCACACGATCACGGTTCTGCAGGAGAGGCGGCAGGCCCATGCCCACCACTGACGCGGCGTACAGCCGCTACGTCGCGCTGGGCGACAGCCAGACCGAGGGCCTGGGCGACGGTGACGACACCACCAGCCTGCGCGGCTTCGCCGACCGCCTCGCCGAACACCTCGCACGCGACAACCCCGGCCTCGTCTACGCCAACCTCGCTGTACGAGGTCGCCTCGCCGCGCAGATCCACGCCGAACAGCTCGCGCCCGCCCTGGCGCTGCGCCCCGACCTGGCCACCGTGGTCGTCGGCGTCAATGACGTCCTCCGCCCCCGCTTCGACGCCGACCACGTTGCCGGCAACGTGGAAGCGATGTTCGCCGCCCTCACTGCCCAGGGCGCCCACGTCGCCACTCTCACCTTTCCCGACCCAGCCCGCATCACGCCACTCGCCCGCCCCCTCACCCCGCGCGTCACTACCCTCAACCAGCGCATTCGTGAGGCCGCCCGCCGCCACGGCGTCACCGTCGTCGAAACGGGCCACCACCCCGTCGTCACTGACCCCCGGCTGTGGAGCCCGGACCGCCTCCACGCCAGCCCTCTCGGTCACCAGCGCATCGCCGCTGCCCTCGCCCACGCCCTCAACCTGCCCGGCGCCGACGACACCTGGACCCACCCCCTACCGCCGGGGACACCCACGCCCACCGGGTGGCGCGCCGTCACCGGCGAACTCCGGTGGGCCGCCAGTTTCCTTGGCCCCTGGCTCACCCGGCGCCTTCGCGGTCGCTCCTCCGGCGACGGCCGCACCGCCAAGCGCCCACAACTCATCCCGGTGGGCATGCCGAGCGGTCCCGTGCCACCGCCTCACGGTGAGCAGGTCTGACCTTGACTCTGTCGGGGATCTTGGAGTTGCCGAGGTCAGGTACCCAGGGTGCGCCAGGACTTCGGCCGGGGGATCTCGTGCTGATCGAGGTAGGTCTGGAAAGCGGTCGGTCGGCGTGGCCGGGGTGCTTCCGCGGTCGGTGGGAGGCCGCTGAGGCGCTCGATGTTGACGGCGATGGCGGTCAGGACGTGCTGGAGGTGGACCTTGCCCTGTCCTCGGTAGCGGCAGCGGCGCATGCCGTGGCCGTGGGCGAACTCGTTGACCGTTCCCTCCACTCCGGAGCGGACCGCGTAGCGGGTTTTCCACTCGGGTGTCTGTTGCTCGGCACGGATGCGGAGTTGCAGGTCGCGGAGTTCTCGCGGAGGAAAGCCGACGGTGCGGGTGCTTTCGCGGGAGGTGGTGCACTGGGCGCGGGCCAGGCAGGGGTGGCACTGGCTTTTGGTGAACCGTGCCACGATCAGCGGAGCCGCGGTGGGCGAGGAGGTCGGGTAGGGGCCTTGCCAGCCCTGGCTGACCTGCCCCTGGGGGCAGGTGACCTGCCGGCGGTCGTGGTCGATGTGGAAGTCGTCCCGGGCGAAGCCCTCGCCTCGGCGGTGTTGCCGGGTGGGATCGCCCCGGAGCGGTCCGGAGACGGTGACCTGGTGATCACGTGCGGCTTGTTCCAGGTGGGGCAGGGAGGTGCAGCCGCTGTCGACCAGGTGCTCGGCGGGCAGCAGGCCGCGGCGGTGCAGGCGGGTGTGGATGCCGGGCAGGACCTTGCTGTCGTGGGTGGTGGATGCGGTGGTGGCCACGTCCGTGATCACGTTGGGGCCGTCGGGAGCACACGTCTCCGTCAGATGGGCGGAGAACCCCTTCCAGCTGATGATGTGCCCGTGGCGGGCATAGCGGGCCGAGGTGTCGTACGGGGAGACGATCGCCCGGGACGAGGGCGGCAGCCCGGGCCCGTCTTCCGTCTCGGCGGTGCGCCAGCGCAGGTGTCCTGCGGAGTCGCGGTGGTAGTTCTGCACCACGATCTGACGCAGGGCCTGGACGCGAAGGCCGGACACGCGGTCTGCTCCGTGCCGGTAGAGGTGTTCCAGGAGCCGGACGGCGTCGTTGCCGGTGGCGAGGATCCTGGTCTTGGGCTTGGTGGGGTTCTTGCCCAGGCGGACCGGACGGCCGTAACGACATCCCCACTCCTCGTCGACCAGCTCGTCCAGCAGGTGCGGGGCGGTGCCGGCGACTTCCTCCAGCGCGGCACGTACCGCCTCGGTGACCATCTCCAGCCGGGTCAGGTCACGCACCGCGGCCAGCACATGGGTGGAGTCGGTGCGCTGCGTGGTGCGCTCGCGCACCAGACCGGCGTCCTTGAGGCGGGCCAGCGCGAGGTCGAGGAGGCGGTCGGCGCGGTCGCCCTCGGTGAGACGTTCGCGGAAGTCGGCCAGCACGCTGTGGTGGAAGCCGGGATCGTCCAGCTCTATGGCCATGGCGTACTTGAAGTCGATGCGGCAGCGGACCGCCTCGGCGGCCTGCCGGTCCGACAGGCCGAGCAGGAACTGCAGCACACAGACGGTGGCCAGCTGGGCGGGCGAGAGGCCGGGGCGCCCGTCGCGCGGGTACCAGTCGGCGAAGTCCTCGTCACGCCACAGCCCGTCCAGGCGGTCTCTCACCCACATCGCCGCCGTGCCATCCGGGTTGCTCGCCCGCGCGATCTGCGCGGTCAGAGGCGGGACTTGCTCACCGGAACGAGGACGGGGCGACAACGGACACCTCGGCAACTGCATGGGCTCTCGGAACATCCCGAGCATGCCCGCCGATCACGCCGGCGCACCGGGAAACTTCAAGATCCCCGACAGAGTCAAGCTGAGAACAGGGCCGACCAGGCATTCACCACCGGCCTGGCCCACGCCCGCGCCGCCTTCCACGGCCACCTCACTGCTTGACACGGATCTTGCCACTGCCGTGCGCCTTGTCCGCCCCGACGCCGGCGGGGGTGCGACGCGGACGGCCACGTCCCTTGCAGGGCCCGCGAACTTTCTCCATGACCGGTCCGAACGGGGCGCAGTCCGCCCGCTGCCCGGTCTGATGTCAGGGTCACGCCCGTGTCGGGAGACCGCGGATCATGTCCGCCGCCTTTTCCGCGATCATGATCGTGGGTGCGTTGGTGTTGCCCCGCACCACGGTGGGCATCACCGAGGCGTCCACCACCCGCAGGCCCCTCACGCCGTGCACGCTGAGCCGGGAGTCCACGACGGGGCCGATGGAGCAGCTGCCCGCCGGGTGGTAGAGGGTCTGCAACTCGCGCCGGGCGAAGTCGAGCAGGCCGACGTCGTCCGTGGAACGCGGTACGCGGAAGTCGGCTCGGCGGTGCTTGCGCAGGCCGGGCCGGTCGGCGATGTCGAGCAGTATCCGGAGCGCCCGGATCATCGTGGCGCGGTCCTCCTCGGTGGTCAGATAGTTGTGCAGGATGCGCGGTTTGGCGCTGGGGAGCGCCGACCGCAGGGAGATCCTGCCCCGGCTCGTGGGGGTGAGCAGGACCGCGCCGAGCATGAAGGCGTGGTCGGTCACGGGGCTGATGCCCTCCTCGTAGAACATCACCGGCGCGGCGTTCACCTGGATGTCGGGGGCGTCGAGTCCCTCGCGGGTGCGGTGGAAACCGCCGGCCTCGCCGACGTTGGAGGTGAGCGGGCCGCGGCCCTCGGTCTCCAGCAGGCGCACGTTGTCCGGTGTCTCGGCGGTGAACAGCGACTCCGTGTCGGTGAGGTAGCACAGACCGACATGCGGATGATCCTGCAGATTCTCCCCCACTGGAAGATCGACGCGGGGCGTGATGCCGTGGGCCGCCAGCTCACCGGCCGGGCCGATGCCGGAGAGCATGAGCAGGTGCGGCGAGTTGTAGGCGCCGGCCGACAGCACGACCTCCCCTTCGGCGTGCAGGCACAGCAGTTCGCCGTCCCGGTCCACCTCGACGCCGGTTGCACGCTCGCCGTCGAGCAGCACGCGGGTGCACTGAACACCGGTCAGCACATCGAGGTTCGGCCGGGACAGGGCCGGCCGCAGATACGCGTCCGCCGTGCTGCAGCGCAGACCGTCGCGCTGAGTGAGGTGGTAATAGCCCACGCCGTCCTGTTCGAGGCCGTTGAAATCGCTGGTGCAGGGGTGTCCGGCCTCCTGGGCGGCCGCCACGTATGCGTCCATCAAGGGATGCCGGGAACGGCCCTCGCTCACCGTGAGCGGCCCGCCGGTGGAATGCCACGGGGACGTGGCTCCCGTGAAGTCCTCGGCGCGAAGGAAGTACGGCAGGACATCCTGCCAGCTCCACCCGTCGGCGCCGGCCGCCGCCCAGGCGTCGTAGTCGCGGCGATTGCCGCGGATGTAGATCATCGCGTTCATCGACGAACAGCCGCCGAGCATCCGGCCGCGGGGCAGGTAGCGGCGGCGGCCGTCCAGCCCGGGCTCGCACTCGGTGAGGTAACTCCAGTCGTACTTCGTCTGGAAGAGTTTGCTGAACGCGGCCGGAACGTGGATGTCCGGGGCATCGTCCACCGGGCCGGCCTCTATGAGAAGAACGCGCGTCCTCTCGTCCTCGGTCAGACGGCCGGCCAGCACGCACCCCGCCGACCCTGCACCCACGATGATGTAGTCGTACACCTGTCCCCCTCGCCCGACGTGGCTGCTCGACTCCCTTAACTCAAGCCGCATCGGCGGGCGGACGACACCCTGCTGTCGGCCATTGTCGACGCCGCACTCCTGCGGTGTGGGCCCTGTTCTCGTATAGCTACGGCGAACGGACATGTAGCGCTGTGTGACTGCTGTAGTCGTCGTTTCCCCTCGCCTGGCGCCTCGTTGAGCTGAACGAGTGATCTCGGGCGTGGGGCGAGGAGTACGGGGTGCGGCAGGACTGGGAGCCGGAAGACCTGATCGAGGTCTGGACGCTGCTGGAAGACGATATGAAGCGGGTGCGGAACAAGTCCGGGGCGACTCGGCTCGGGTTCGCGCTGCTGCTCAAGTTTTTCGAGGTGGAGGCCTGGTTCCCCGAGTCGGCCCAGGAGGTGCCGACCGCCGCGGTGGAGTACGTGGCCCAGCAAGTCAAGGTGCCTGCAGAGGCGTGGTCGGACTACGACTGGCAGAGCAAGGCGATCCAGCGGCACCGAGGCGAGATCCGGGCGGCATACGGGTTCCAGGCGAACACCGAGGAGGACCAGGACCGGCAGGCCGCGTGGTTGGCCACCGAGCTGTGCCCGGTGGAGCTGTCCCGTGACCGGCTCGCGGCGGCCGTGGTGGCCCGGTGCCGCAACGACCATATCGAGCCGCCAGCGCCCGGGCAGGTGCGGCGGCTGGTGGGCAAGGCGATCAAGGACTTCGAGAAGCGGTTCTGTCGTAGCACGCTGGACCGGCTCAGTCACACGACCCGATCGCGGCTGGAAGATCTGATCGCGGGTGACGGCACCGAGCACGGCTCGGACGGCGAGGGCGCGGTGGCTGGGGGCGGGCGATCGCAGTTCACCGAACTGAAGACGGACCCCGGCGCCCCGGGCCTGGAGTGGAGCTTCCCCGTGATCTTGGACACTCGATGCTTACGCCACGAGGACGTGTTCTTGTTCGAGGCGCTGCCGGGTCTCCAGCGGGG
>NZ_QFDQ01000290.1 GCF_003270085.1 Streptomyces triticisoli
GCCCCGCGCGCGGCACCCGGTCGTCGCCGGGTGCCGCGCGCCGGCGGTGGTCCGCCCGAACGCAGGGCCGGACGTCCGCCGGGCCGCCGCTGAGGAGTTGCGCGGCGGGGCCCCGGTGATCCGTCCGGCCCGTCGTCGTACGTGGCGGTCGCTCCCCTCCGCAAGAGCGACCGTACCGGTCATGCCCCGCCAGCGTTCGTTACCGGGACGGCCTCGGCGGCGGACACGTTCTCCAGCATGTAACCGCGCCCCCACACGGTCCTTATGGACAGGTCGATGGGCAGGAGCCGGCGGCGGAGCCGCATGATGTGCAGGTCGAGCGAGTTCCGGTTCAGCGTCGGTGACCGCATGGCGAGGCACTGGGCGAACTCGGTGCGGTAGACGACCTCACGGAAGCGGTCGATGAGCAACCGCATCAGCTCGGTCTGCGTGGTGGAGATGGTGATGGAGTTGGGGCCGTAGCTCAGGGTTCCGGTCGAGTCGATCGTCGGCACCCGACAACTATCGAAACGGTTCTGCAGGGCTCTGACCCGGGCCTGCAGGTCATCTCTGGACACCGGGGGGCGTACCCAGTCCTCGACCGGGTCGTTGCTGATCGGCGGCTGCGCGCCCGCCTCGACGACGAGTAAGCGCGGCACCCCCTCTTTGCGGTAGCGGGTCCGCAGATCCGCCTGTGCAGGCCATCGAACGAAAACGACGTCGGAGTTCCGAACGCCCACGAGCACATCCTCCCTGGACATCCCACGAAGACACTCGACCCCGTCGGTATGGACGCGGCACGGTGTCCTTACAGGCAACAAGAGTGCGTGGTTCCTGGCGGGCTTTTCTTCGGCTATACGTTCATGTCACCTCACAGGGGCCGGGGACACGTGTCAGTCGTTCGCCTCGGCGAACAGCCGGCCGTCCGCTCGCGCGGCCGGTCGGTGGGCCCGGGCCCACCCCGGCGGCGAACGGGGCTTCGGAGGTCGTCGCCCGTACGTCCGGGGGCGACCGTGCGGCGGTGTCGATGCCGGCGGGGGCGCGAATCACCGGCCGGACGGGCGGATCGGGACTCGTCGTCGTGCGTGTGAGCGGGACGGCCCGTCGCGCCGTCCCGGGTGTGCTCGGGGCGGAACGATCGCTACGACATCGGGGCTACGAGCGGCTCGTGCGACGTCGGGACCGTGAGAGGTCCTCACGACATCGGATCCGCGGACGGTTCGTGCGATATGGGCCCTGCGGGCGATTCTCACGACATCGGAGCTTCGATCGCCCCTCGGTCTCCTGCGCGGTCATGATGCAGGTCATCCCCATCAAGGCCTCCCCCTCGGACCCGGCCTCCGTTGACCACGTCCCATACTTGGCTGAATCTTGCGGCCTCGCCACAAGTGTGAAAGATCCTCGCTAGAAACGATCGGGTGTTGGCCGAAGCGCACGGGGTATCGGTCTGCACCGGGCCGGCGCCGCGTCGGGCAGCGCCTGCCCGGTGCTCCCGTCAGGCGCCGACGTACTGCGCGAGATGCTCGCCCGTGAGCGTCGACCGGGCGGCGACGAGGTCGGCGGGCGTGCCCTCGAAGACGACGCGGCCGCCGTCGTGGCCGGCGCCGGGGCCCAGGTCGATGATCCAGTCGGCGTGGGCCATGACCGCCTGGTGGTGCTCGATGACGATCACCGACCGGCCGGAGTCGACCAGCCGGTCGAGCATGCCGAGCAGGCGCTGGACGTCAGCGAGGTGGAGGCCGGTGGTCGGCTCGTCGAGCACGTAGATCCCGCCCTTCTCCGCCATGTGCGTGGCCAACTTCAGCCGCTGCCGCTCGCCTCCGGACAGGGTGGGCAGCGGCTGGCCCAGCGACAGGTAGCCGAGCCCGACGTCGGCGAGCCGGCCGAGGATCGTGACGGCGGCCGGGGTGCGCGCCTCGCCGGAGGCGAAGAACTCCCGCGCCTCGGTCACCGGCATGGCGAGCACCTCGCTGATGTCCCGGCCGCCGAGCCGGTACTCCAGGACCGCGGGCTGGAACCGCTTGCCCTCGCACACCTCGCAGGTGGTCGCGACGTCCGCCATGATCGCCAGGTCGGTGTAGATGACGCCCGCGCCGTTGCAGGTGGGGCAGGCGCCCTCGGAGTTCGAGCTGAACAGTCCCGGCTTCACCCCGTTGGCCTTGGCGAACGCCTTGCGGATCGGGTCGAGGAGGCCGGTGTAGGTGGCGGGGTTGCTGCGCCGTGATCCCTTGATCGGTCCCTGGTCGATCCTGATCACGCCGTCGCGCCCGACGACCGATCCCTCGATCAGGGAGCTCTTGCCCGAACCGGCCACGCCGGTGACGACCGTGAGCACGCCGAGCGGGATGTCGACGTCGACGTTTTGCAGGTTGTGCTTGCCGGCCCCCCGCACCGGGAGCGAGTCCGACGGGGTACGCACCTCGGCCTTGAGCGAGGCCCGGTCGTCGAGGTGGCGGCCGGTCAGCGAGCCGCCGGCCCGCAGGTCCTCGACGGTGCCCTCGAAGCAGACGATGCCGCCCTCGGTGCCGGCGCCGGGGCCCAAGTCGACCACGTGGTCGGCGATGGCGATGGTCTCGGGCTTGTGTTCCACCACGAGCACGGTGTTGCCCTTGTCGCGGAGCCGGAGCAGCAGGCCGTTCATCCGCTGGATGTCGTGCGGGTGGAGGCCGATGGTGGGCTCGTCGAAGACATAGGTGACGTCGGTGAGCGGCGAGCCGAGGTGGCGGATCATCTTGACGCGCTGCGCCTCGCCGCCGGACAGGGTGCCCGAGGCGCGGTCGAGGGAGAGGTAGCCGAGACCGATGGTCACGAACGAGTCGAGGGTGTGCCGGAGCGCCGCGAGCAGTGGTGCGACGTAAGGCTCGTCGAGACCGCGGACCCACTCGGCGAGGTCGCTGATCTGCATGCGGGAGGCGTCGGCGATGCTGACGCCGTCGATCCTGGAGCCGCGGGCCTTCTCGTTGAGCCGGGTGCCGTCGCAGTCGGGGCACGCCATGAAGGCGACGGCCCGCTCGACGAAGGCGCGCACGTGCGGCTGGAGCGACTCGACGTCCTTGGCGAGCAGCGACTTGCGCACCCGGCCGACGAGCCCCTCGTAGGTCGTGTTGAGGCCGTTGACCTTCAGCCGGATCGGCTCACGGTAGAGGAAGTCCTCGCGTTCCCGCTCCGTGTACTCGTTGATCGGCTTACCGGGGTCGAGGAGCCCGGACTCGGCGAAGACTCGCCAGTTCCAGCCGCCGACGTGGTAGCCGGGTACGGTGATGGCGCCGTCGTCGAGGGACTTGGCGGCGTCGAAGAGTTGGTCGAGGCCGACGTCGGTGACCGAGCCGATGCCCTCGCAGCGGGGGCACATGCCGCCGGCGACATCGAAGACACGCTGTTCCTCGACCTTCCTGCCGTTCTGTTCGATGGTGACCGCGGTCGCGCCGGTCATCGAGGGGATGTTGAAGGAGTACGCCCGGGGGGAGCTCAGCCGGGGTTGGCCGAGCCGGCTGAAGAGGATGCGCAGCATGGCGTTGGCGTCGGTGACGGTGCCGACGGTGGAGCGCGGGTTGTTGCCGATGCGCTCCTGGCTCACGATGATCGCCGTGGTGAGGCCGTCGAGCACGTCGACGTCGGGGCGCGAGAGGGTCGGCATGAAACCCTGGACGAACGCGCTGTAGGTCTCGTTGATCAGGCGCTGCGACTCCGCGGCGATCGTGTCGAAGACCAAGGAGCTCTTCCCGGAGCCGGACACGCCGGTGAAGACGGTCAGCCGGCGCTTGGGGATCTGTACGTCGACGTCGCGGAGGTTGTTCTCCCGTGCCCCGTACACCCGGATGAAGTCGTGGGGGCCGCCGGTGGGCGGGGAGTCCTCGTGCCTGGGTCCGGTGATCGCGCTGGTCATGCGTCTCCAGAGGTGTTCGAAGGTGCCCTCACTGTATATCTGCTTATCGAGTGGGGACTTCGGTGCGTGTTTGACGGTCTGACCGGTGCCAAAGTTTAAAACGGGCCGGACCCGCGGGCGGTGGCGTCCGCCCACGGCCCGATCCTCCCTCAGGACGCCGACGTCGCCTCGCGCAGGCTGCGGGGCCGGATGTCGGGCCAGTTCTCCTCGACGTACGCGATGCTCTCCGCCCGCCCGGCCGGGCCAGAGACGACCCGCCAGCCGGCGGGCACATCGGCGAAGGTGGGCCACAGCGAGTGCTGGTCCTCGTCGTTGACCACCACGTAGAACTCGCCGTTCTCGTCGTCGAACGGGTTCACGGTCATGTCTCCTCCATTGCGTTCACGTCCGGTTCCGCGTCGGGAACCGGGTCAGCGTGCCGATTTCGTGATCTCGTCGACAATGCGGCTGATCGCGGCCGCGTTCTCGGGCCACATCATTTCGTTGTGCGCGCAATCGATTTCGAAGCGGCGCACGGCCCCGTCGATGAACTTCCTCCACTGGACGTCGAGTTCCACCTCCAGCACCCGCCGCTCCCGGGTTCCCTGGTCGATGACGGCGCTGAAGAAGACCAGGTCCCCGCGGAACACCGGCGACGTGAACCGGGTCATCAGCTCCGTGTGCTCGATGAAGAGGGTGGTGGACGTCTCGACGAGCGACTCGAACTCGTCCATGCCTGCCAGGTGCCCCATGTAGTGGGCGAGGTACCGGCGCACCATCTTCTCGTCGGGGGTCCGGAAGTCGGCGAAGTACGTCGAGGGGCCCGAGTCGAGCACCCCGAGGAAGTCCACCTCCCGTCCCCGGCGCTGGAGTTCGGCGGCCACCGCCTGGGCGATGGGTCCGCCGAGGGACCAGCCCAGGACGTTGTACGGGCCCTCCGGCTGGACGCGCAGCATCTGGTCGACCCAGTCGTCCACCATGCCCTCGATCGAGGTCGCGCGCGCCTCTCCGGCGAAGCCGCGGGCCTGGAGGCCGTAGATCGGCCGCGCGGGGTCCAGGTGCTGGGCGAAGCCGAGGTATGCCCAGGCCAGTCCGCCGCCCGGCGGCACCCACCACAGTGGTGCCTTGTCGCCACCGATCCGGATCGGCAGCACCACCGAGAACGGGTCGTCGAACTCGACGTCGTCCCGGTCGGCCACCAGCAACTCCGCGACGCCCGCCACGGTCGGGTGCTGGAAGACGGCCCGGATGGGGACCTCGAAGCCCAGCTCGGCGCGGATCCGCCAGATGAGCCGGATGACTTGGAGGGAGCTGCCGCCGCAGTCGAAGAAGTCGTCGTCGACCCCGATCCGGTCCAGGCCCAGGACCTCGGCGAACAGGGTGGCCAGCTCCGCCTCCATGGGCGTGCGGGGCGCGCCCTCGTCGCCGCCGGTCGGCTCCGGCGCGGGGAGCGCGGCGCGGTCGACCTTGCCGCGGGCCGTCACCGGCATGCGGGCGATGACCATGATGTCGGCCGGCACCATGTGGTCGGGCAGTTCGGCCGCCAGTTCCTGCCGGAGCGCGGCCGGCAGCCGCGACGCCCGGCGGGAGACGGCGGGCGCGTTGGCGAGCTGCCGGGCCCGGGTGTCCAGGGGCCGGTACACGCCGTCGTAGCACTGCGTGCCGCCTGCGGGGACGACGACCGCCTCGAACCAGCCCGGCGCCTCGGCTGACCAGGTGCACAGGACGGTACGGCCGTGCTCCTCGCCCCAGGTCTGCAACGCGTGTGGGTCGAGCGGCGCCCCTTCCACCGCAGTGGGGACCCCGTACTCGGCCGCCTCGTCCACGAGCCGAGCGTTCGGGATCCGAGTCAGCCGGAGGCGGCCGCCGTGCCGGGCCAGCTCGGCCTCCAGGTCGGACAGCCGGTGCACGTCCGCGCCCCAGACGACCGTGTGGACGTCCGCGAGGTGCGTCGGGCGGCTCGCCCGCTTGTGCAGGACGACTTCGTAGCGGTGCCGGGTGAGTTCATTCGCGTACGCGCCCGGCTTGAGCCGGACGTCCACGGCCACGACGTCGGGGCGGGCGGACGCCCACTCGGTGAAGTAGCCCGGGTCCAGGACGAGTTCCGTCTCACCGAGCAGGGCGCGCTCGACCGCCGCCCGTACGGCGGACGGACCGTCGTCGGGGTGCTGGGCGTGGTGGACGGCGGTCAGGAACTCACGCAGGGTGCCGTGGTTGCGCACGTCGCCGACGACGATTCGACCGCCCGGGGCGAGCCGGTCGAGGGCGACGTCCAGGACGCGCGAGAGGTAGCCGGCGTCCGGGAAGTACTGCACGACCGAATTGAGGAGGACGGTGTCGAAGTACTCCGCCGGCAGGCCGTCGGCGGCGTCGGCGGGCTGACATCGCAGCGTCACCCGGTCCTTCAGTCGCGGATCCGCGGCGACCTGGGCGCCGAGCCGCTCGATGACCGGCTCCGAGAAGTCGGTGCCCCAGTATTCCTCGGTCTCCGGGGCCAGCGGCCCGAGCTGGAGGCCAGAACCGGCACCGATCTCCAGCACCCGGCGCGCCCCGAGCCCGCGCACCCGCTCCACCGTGGCCGCGCGCCACTGGCGCATCTCGGACAGGGGGATGGGGACGCGCGTGTAGGAGCTGTCCCAGCCGGTGAAGTCGTCGCCGATCCCGGTAATGTCCGGCGGGGCGTCGCCGTACATCGAATCGTAGATCGCGCGCCACTTCTCGACGTGCTCGCTCACGTCCGCGTCCGGCACCTCGGGGACCACGTACGCCACCAGGCGCCGCTCGCCTAGCCGGTCCTCGCGGGCGACCACGGCCGCCTGCGCGACGCCGTCCCGCTTCCGCAGCGCGGCCTCGACCTCCGCGGGCTCGACGCGCAGGCCGCGGAGCTTCACCTGGTCGTCGGTGCGGCTCAGGAACTCGAGCCGTCCGTCGTGGTTCCACCGGACCAGGTCGCCGGTCCGATACATCCGGTCGCCCGGGCGTCCGAACGGGTCGGCGATGAACCGCTCGCTCGTGGCGCCGGGGCGCCGGGCGTAGCCGCGGGCCACGCCGTCGCCGCCGATGTACAGCTCCCCCACCACGCCCTGCGGCACCTGCCGCAGCCGCTCGTCGAGGACGAACAGACGGCTGCCCGCCATGGGTTCGCCGATCGGCAGCGGGTCCTTGCAGCGGTCCGGCGCGTCCACGACGTGACGGGCCGCGAAGACGGTGGTCTCGGTGGGACCGTACCCGTTCACGACGGTCGGGGTGCCGTCGCCGTCCGTCAGGCGGCGTACGGCGGCCGCCGACAGCACGTCGCCGCCGGCCCAGATCGTGCGCACCCCGGCGAGGCTCTTGGGGTGGTGCTGGGTGATCAGGTCGAACATGGCGGAGCCGAGCCACAGCGCGGTCACGTCCCGCTCGGCGACGAGCGTCGCGAGGCGGGCCGCATCGAGCTTCCCCGGCGGTGCCACCACGACCGTCCCGCCGTGCAGCAGCGGTACCCACAGTTCGTACGCGGCCGCGTCGAAGGTCTGCGGAGAGTGCGCGAGGACCCGCTCGTGGGCGCCGTCGCTCCAGCACGGGTCGTCCACGAGGGCGAGGACGTTGCGGTGGCTGACCTCCACGCCGTTCGGCGTCCCGGTCGTGCCGGAGGTGTACATGACGTAGGCGAGGTGGTCGGCGTCGAGACCGCCGAGGTCCGGCGGGACCGCCGGGTGGCCGCCCAGGTCCTCCTCGGCGAGCCGTTCGTCAAGGACGACGACCGGGTGGAGGCCGGCGAGCAGGAGGTCGGTCCGGGCGCGCGGAGCTGCGGGGTCGAGCGGCACGTAGCAGGCGCCCGCCTTCAGCGTGCCCAGGACCGCCGCGACCATCAGCGGGGACCGGTTCATGAGCAGCGCCACCGCGCGGTCCGGGCCGGCGCCGTGCACGCGGAGGCGCTGGGCGATGCGGTCGGCCCAGCGGTCGAGCTCGCCGTACGTCCAGCTGTCGGCGCCGTCGGCGGAGACGAGTGCGACGGCGTCCGGCCGTTCGGCGGCGACGGCGGCGAAGCGCCCGGGGATCGTCCCGGTGGCACGCTCGGTGCCGCGGTCGCGACCCGACCAGCGGTTCAGGGCGGTCAGGTCGTCCGGGGTGAGGAGCTCCACCTCGCCCATCGGGGTGTCCGGGGCGGCGACCCACTGGCGGAGCATGTGCCGCCAGCGGTCCACGAGTCCGGTGACCGTGGCGCGGTCGAACAGCTCGGTGGCGTACTCGACGACGCCGTCGATCCGGTCCGTCCCGTCGGCGCCGGTCCGCTCGGTGAGGTTCAGGAACAGGTCGAAGCGAGAGACGCCCATGTCGACCGGTTCGTGGGTGACCGTCAGGCTGGGCAGGTCGAAGTACGGCTGCACGTTGTTCTGGAGGGCCAGACAGACCTGGAACAGCGGGTGGTGCGCGGTCGAGCGCACCGGATTGAGCGCCTCGACCAGGTGCTCGAACGGGATGTCCTGGTGGTCGTAGGCGGCGAGGCCGACCTCCCGGACCCGGTCGACCAGCTCGGTCAGGCCGGGATTCCCGCCGGTGTCCACGCGGGCCACCCAGGTGTTGACGAAGAAGCCCACCAGCCGGTTGAGCGCCTCGTCGGTGCGGCCGGCGATCGGCGAGCCGATCGGGATGTCGTTCCCGGCGCCGAGCCTGCTGAGCAGCCCCGCGAGCCCCGCCTGGAGCACCATCGAGACGGTGGCCCCGGTGCGCAGGGCCAGCCGCCGGACGCCCTCGGTCAGCTCCTCGTCGAGTTCCACGGGCAGCACGTCGCCCGCGAAGGAGGCGACGGCCGGCCGGGCCCGGTCCGCGGGGAGTTCCAGCGACTCCGGCAGGCCGGCGAGGCGTTCCGTCCAGTAGTCCAGCTGGCGCCGGTACAGGCTGTCGGGCTTGTCGGCGCCGAGGAGCGAGCGCTGCCACAGGGTGTAGTCGGGATACTGGACCGGGAGCGGGTCCCACTGGGGGCGCTGTCCGTCGCACCGGGCGGTGTACGCGGTGGTGAGGTCCTCGGCCAGCGGGCCCAGCGACCAGCCGTCGGCCGCGATGTGGTGCAACGGGAGGAGCAGCACCGCGTCCTGCTCGCTCATCCGGAACAGCGCGGCGCGCACCGGTATCTCGTGCGCCAGGTCGAACGGCCGGCGGGCCTCCTCGCGCAGGGCGCCGGCCAGTTCGGCCTCGGTGACCTCGTACTCCTGCCAGGGGACCGTCACCCGGTCGAGATCGAGGACCCGCTGGTACGGGACGCCGTCGACCTCGTCGAAGACGGTGCGCAGCGACTCGTGCCGGACCACGACGTCGTGGACGGCGCGGCGCAGGGCGTGCGGGTCCAGCTTGCCGCGCAGCCGCATGGACAGCGGGATGATGTAGGTCGCCGAGGGCCCTTCGAACCGGTGGATGAACCACAGGCGCTGCTGGGCGAAGGAGACGGGCAGCCGGTCGGGGCGGGCCTGCGGCCGCAGCGGCGGGCGGACGGTGCCGCGGTCGGTCAGGTGGGTCACCAGTTCGGCGACGGTCGGGGCCTCGAAGATGGTCCGGATCGGGATCTCGACGCCGTGCGCTGCACGGACGCGGCTCACGACGCGGGTGGCGAGCAGGGAGTGGCCGCCGATGGTGAAGAAGTTGTCGTCCACGCCGACGCGGTCGAGGCCGAGGACGGCGGCGAAGATCTCGCAGAGCGACTCCTCCTCCGGCGTGGACGGGAGGCGGCCGCGGCGGGCGGCGGCGTACTCCGGCACGGGCAGCGCGGCCCGGTCGAGCTTGCCGTTGGCGGTCAGCGGCACGCTGCCGATCGGCACGATCGCCGACGGCACCATGTACTCGGCGAGGGTCTTCGAGAGGTGTTCGCGCAGGACGGCGGGGAGGGCGGTGACGCCCGCGGCGGCGGCCGGGTTGTTGATCCAGGTGCCGGCGCCGGCCACCGGGACGTAGGTGCCCGCCAGGGCCCGCCGTCCGGCCTCAGGGTCGGTGATCAGGACGGCCTCGTAGCGGTCGACGGCACTGCCCGACCAGGTCAGCGCGGCCTGCCAGCCCTGCCGTGCGGCCCAGGCCGTCAGCTCGTGGGGGGCGAGCGGGACCGTGACCGGCGGCTCGGACTCCTCCAGGCCGAGGGCGCGGGCGGCCGCCACCTCGTGGAGGACGCGGGCGTTGGGGATGCCGGTGATCCGGACCGCCGGCTCGGCCAGGTCGCGGACCCGGCCGGCCAAGCCGTCCAGGTCGCCGTCCCACTCCAGGCGCGGGACGGCGTCCACGGCGCGGGGCCGGTCGGCGGGGTCCGCGCCGGGCTTGTGCACGACGACCTCGTACCGGTGGCGCGTGAGTTCGTTCTCGTACGCGCCGTCCTTGAGGCGTACGTCGACGCCGGCGGCGCCGGCGCGTTCGGCCCAGCGGTGGAACCAGTCGGGGTCGACGACGAGTTCTTTCTCCAGGAGCAGGGCCTGGTCGACGGCGCCGCGCAGCTGGGCCGCGGGGACGTCGCCGTGCTTGGCCTGCTGGACGGCGACCTGGAAGGCGCGCAACGAGCGGGCCCGGCGGATGTCGCCGAGCACGAGCCGGCCGCCCGGTTCGAGCAGCCGCCAGGCGCCGTCGAGGACCTGCTCCAGGTAGCGCTCGTTCGGGAAGTACTGGGCGACGGAGTTGAGGACGACGGTGTCGAAGGTCTGCGGGATGCCGTCGAGGTCGTCCGCGCGGCGGCACAGCAGCCGCACCCGCTCGGCCCAGCCCGCCTCGGCCACCTGCCGGCCGAGCCGTTCCACGACGGGCTCCGAGAAGTCGGTGGCCCAGTACGTCTCCACGCTGCCCGCGATCCGGGCGAGCAGCAGGCCGGTTCCGGCGCCGAGTTCGAGGACGCGCCGCGGGGTGAAGCCTAGGATCCGGTCGACGGCGGCGTCCTGCCAGGCGCGCATCTGGTCGACGGGGATGGGTTCGCCGGTGTAGCTGGACACCCAGAGGTTGAAGTCCTCGCCGAGGTCCTCGTCCGTGACCTCCAGGTAGCCCTGGTCGTAGATCTCCTGCCACTCCCGGACCTGTTCGTCGGCGGCGACCACGCTCTCCACCGTGTTCGGGTCGGGCAGCACGTAGGACACCAGCCGGAGGTCGCCGGCGGAGTCCCGGCGGGTGATCGCGACGGCCTGGCGGACGGCGGGGTGGCGGCTGAGAGCGTGCTCGATCTCGCCGAGTTCGATGCGGAACCCGCGCACCTTCACCTGGCCGTCGGCGCGGCCGAGGAAGCAGATGTTGCCGTCCGGGAAGAAGCAGGCGCGGTCGCCGGTGCGGTAGATGCGGCGGCCGGGCTCGTCGCCGAACGGGTCGGCGACGAAGCGCTCGGCGGTGAGGTCGGGCCGGTTGACGTAGCCGAGGGCGATGACCGGTCCGCCGATGTAGAGGTCACCCTCGACGCCGACCGGGCAGGGCTCCAGCTTCTCGTCGAGCACGTAGTAGCGGGCGTTGTCGATGGGCCGCCCGTAGGGGATGCTGCGCCACTCGGGGTCGATGGCGCCGATCCGGAAGGAGTTCGACCAGACGGTCGCCTCGGTCGCCCCGCCGAGGCTGACGATCTCGGCGCGCGGGAAGGCGGCGCGGACCTGGTCCGGCAGGGGCAGCGGGGTGAAGTCGCCGGAGAAGAAGACGAGCCGCAGGTTCTCGACGCCGGGGTGGCCGGCGGTCTGCGGGAGCAGCGGGACGAGCTGGTTCAGGGTGCCGGGCACCGAGTCCCAGAAGGTGATCGGCTCGGACAGCAGGACGTCGAGCAGCATCTCGGGGTCGCGCTGCTGGACGGCGTCAGCGACGTAGACGCTGCCGCCCACGGCGAGCAGGCCGAAGACGTCGAAGACGGACAGGTCGAAGTCGAGAGCGGTGACGCACAGGCTGACGTCGTCGGGGCCGAACCCGAACGTCCGCTCGCACCAGTGGAGCAGGTTGTGCACCGGCCGGTGGGCGACGGTGACGCCCTTGGGCTTCCCGGTGCTCCCGGAGGTGAAGATGACGTAGGCCGTGTTGTCGGCGTGCGCGACGGGCTCGGGGTCGATCTCGCCGTCCAGCGACAGGGTCATGCCGGCGCTGCCGACGTCGAGGAGTTCCACGCCGGCCGGCGGCGTCCACTTGTTGGTGTCCTCGGTGGTGAGCACCAGCTTCGCGGAGGTGTCGGCGAGCATCCCGGCGACCCGCTCGGACGGCAGTGCCGCGCCGACGGGCAGGTACGCCCCGCCGGCCTTGAGGACGCCGAGGACGGCCGCGACCATGAGCGGGCCGCGCCGGACGGCCACGCCGACGACGGTCTCGGGTCCGACGCCGCGGCGTTTGAGGGTCCAGGCGATCCGGTTCGCCTGCCGGTTCAGCTCGCGGTAGGTCATGGTGCCGCCGGCCCAGCGGACGGCGACCGCGTCGGGCCGTTCCGCGGCCTGCCGCTCGAACGGCAGGTGGATGGGGCCCGGACAGGGGAAGTCGCGGTCGGTGTCGTTCCAGCCGTACAGCAGCTTCTCGCGCTCGGCGGCGTCCACCCGCGGGGTGTCGTCCGCGGCGGGCAGCGGCGGTACGTCGAGGGCGGCGACGCCGACGCCGGGGTTCTCGGTCACCTGCTCCAGCACGCCCACGTACCGCTCGGCGACGGCCGCCCCGGCCTCGGGGCCGAACAGGTCGGTGGCGTACTCCAGATCGACGGTGACCGTCCCGCGCGTGGGGTGCGGCATGAGGTTGAAGAACAGGTCGAACTTCGCGGTGCCGGTGGGGACCGGTTCCATGGTGGCCGTGACACCGGGCAGGTCGAGTTCCTGGCGGACACTGTTCTGCCAGGCGAGGGTGACCTGGAAGAGGGGGTGGTGGGCGGTCGACCGCTCGGGCCGCAGCAGTTCCACCAGCCGTTCGAAGGGCAGGTCCTGGTGGTCATAGGCGGCGAGGGCCTTCCTGCGGACCTCCTCCAGGACGCGGGTGAACGAGTCGCCGGCGGCGACGCCGACGCGGAGCACCCAGGTGTTGACGAAGAAGCCCACGAGGTCCTCGAGGGCCTCATCGGTCCGCCCGGCGATCGGGGAGCCGAGGGTGATGTCGTGGTCGCCGCCCAGCCGGTGGAGCAGGACGACGAGCGCGGCCTGGAACACCATCGGCACGGTGACGTTGTGCGTCTGGGCGAGCCGCTCGGCCCTCCCCAGCAGGGCCGCGGAGATCTCGAACACGTGGTTGTCGCCGCGGTAGCTCGCCCGGGCGGGGCGCGGCCGGTCGAAGGGCAGGGCGATCGGCCGGGACACCCCGTCCAGTTCCTGACGCCAGTAGCGCAGCTGGGTCGAGAAGACGCTGTCCGGGTCGGACTCGTCGCCCAGCAGTTCGCGCTGCCAGAGCGCGTAGTCGGGGTACTGCACCGGCAGTTCGTCCCAGTCCGGCGCGACCCCGGTGACGCGGGCCCGGTAGGCGGCGGAGAGGTCGCGGGTGAACGGGCCGAGGGAGCCGCCGTCACCCGCGATGTGGTGGATCACCACGGCGAGCAGGGCGGTGTCCTGGTCGGGGCTGAGCAGGTACGCGCGTACGGGCAGGTCGGAGGCGAGGTCGAAGCCCTCGCGGACCGACGCGGCGACGATGTCGTCGACCTGGTCCGGGGAGACCCAGCCCCAGTCGGTCCAGGGCAGGTCGAGCGCGGCCGGTTCGACGGTCCGGGGCAGCGGCCGGCCGTCCCGCTCGTCGTAGACGGTGCGGAGGATCTCGTGGCGGGTGACCACGTCCAGGAACGCGGCGCGCAGCGCGTCCCGATCGATCCGCCCGCGCATCCGGATCAGGATCGGGATGTTGTAGGTCGCGGTCCGGCCCTCGAACCGGTTGATGAACCACATGCGCTGTTGCGCGTACGAGAGGGACGCCATGCTGCTGTTACCTTTCGGTCATCCTGCGCAGGGGTTTCCGGACGGAGGTCGACAGGCCGCTCCACCGCCGGACGAGTTCGGCGACCGTCGGTGCGGCGAAGAGGGTGCGGATCGGGATCTCGACGCCCATGTCGGAGCGGACGCGGGCCGCGAGCCGGGTGGCCAGCAGTGAGTGTCCGCCGAGGGCGAAGAAGTCGTCGTCGACGCCGACCCGTGCCACGCCGAGGATCTCGGCGAAGAGCGCGCACAGCGCGATCTCGCGGGGGTCTTCGGGCGCGCGGTAGGGCGTGGCGCTCGCCTCGGGGCGGGGCAGTCGGGGGCGGTCCAGCTTCCCGTTGGCGGTCAACGGGACGGCGGGAAGGGCGACCACGGCTGACGGGACCATGTAACTGGGCAACAATTCCCTTACGAATTGCTGAAGTTCGCGGCCCGACGGCGCCTCGGTCCCGTCCTCGGCGACCACGTAGCCGACGAGGCGCCGGTCGCCGGGCCGGTCCTCGCGGACGACCACGACGGCCTCGCGGACCGCCGGGTGCCGGGTCAGGGCGTGTTCGA
Source organism: Streptomyces triticisoli (assembly GCF_003270085.1). Classification (GTDB taxonomy): domain Bacteria; phylum Actinomycetota; class Actinomycetes; order Streptomycetales; family Streptomycetaceae; genus Streptomyces; species Streptomyces triticisoli. The sequence goes on from NZ_QFDQ01000290.1 coordinate 14,245, forward strand.
CGTCGCCCGGCTCGATGCGGAAGCCGCGGAGCTTGATCTGGAAGTCCGCCCGGCCGAGGTACTCGATCTCCCCGGTGGGCGACCAGCGGGCCAGGTCCCCGGTGCGGTACATCCGCGAGCCGGGCGGGCCGTACGGGTCGGCCGTGAACCGGGCGGCGGTCATGCCGGGCCGCCGGTGGTAGCCGCGGGCGAGGCCGTCCCCCGCGATCCAGAGGTCTCCGGCGACGCCCGGCGGAACGGGCCGGAGGGTGGGGTCGAGGACGAGGATCCGGGTGTTGGCGATGGGCGTGCCGATCGACGGCGGTGCGCTGGTGGCGACGTCCGCGAGGGTCGACCAGATGGTGGTCTCGGTGGGGCCGTACAGGTTGACGACCTGTGCGGCGTGGACGGTGAGCTGGTCGGCGAGCGGCCGGGGCAGCGCCTCGCCGCCGGTGAGGACGCGGAGGCCGGCGAGGCGGCGCACGTCGTGCAGCGCGAGCATCTGCCACATGGCCGGGGTCGCCTGCATGACGGTGACGCCGGACCGTTCGACGAGGTCGAGTAGGGCCTGCGGAGCGGCGACGTGGTCGCGGTCGGCGAGCACCACGCGGGCGCCGGTGGTGAGCGGCAGGAACAGTTCCAGGGCCGCGATGTCGAAGGCGACCGTGGTGACGGCGGCGAGGCGGTCGGCGGCCGTCAGACGGAGGGTCTGCCGCATGCCGGCCAGGAAGTTGGTCAGGGCCCCGTGCGGGACGACCACGCCCTTGGGCGTGCCCGTCGATCCGGAGGTGTAGATGGTGTAGGCGGCCCGGCCGGGGGGCGTGGCGATCCCGGGGTCGTGGGCCGGGTAGGCGGAGAGGTCGGTCCGGTCGAGCAGGGCCCGGTCGAGGACCAGGGATGCCTCGCAGTCCTCGATCACGGACCGGATCCGTGCGGCCGGGTGATCGGGGTCCACGGGGACGTAGCAGCCCCCGGCCTTCCAGACCGCCAGCAGCGCCGCCACCAGGTCCGCGGAGCGGGGCAGCAGCACCACGACGCGGCTCTCCGGCCCGATGCCCTCGGCGGCCAGCCAGTGCGCCATCCGGTTGGCGCGTGAGTCCAGTTCGGCGTAGGTGAGGCGCTCGCCGTCCGCTTCGAGGGCCACGGCGTACGGCGTGGTGCGCGCCTGCCGGGCGAACTGTTCCGGCACGCTCGTGGCGGGGACGTCCAGCGCGGTGGCGTTCCAGTCGCGCAGCACCAGCCGCCGCTCGGTGTCGGACAGCAGGTCGACGGCGTCGGTGCGGGTGCCCGGGTCGGCGGCGAACTGCCGCAGCACCCGGCCGAAGCGTTCGGCGATCACCTCGACGGTGTCCGTGTCGAGGACGTCCGGGTGGAACTGGAGGCTCACGCCGAGCATCGGGTCGGCTGCGGCGAGCACGGTCACCGGGTAGTGCGTCGGCGCGAAGGGCCGGATGCCGGTGACCGTGAGTTCCGCGGACGCGCCGGCTCGGGAGAGCGCCGCCCGGTCCACGGGGAACGACTCGAAGACCACGATGGTGTCGAAGAGCGCGCTGAGTCCGGTCGCCCGCTGGATGTCGCCGAGTCCGACGTGGTAGTGCTCCAGCGTCCTGGCCTGGGTGTCCTGCACGGAGCGGAGGAGGCTTTCGAGGCTGTCGCCGGGGGCGCACCGCACCCGCACCGGGACGGTGTTGGTGAACATGCCGACGGCGGTGTGCACGCCGGGCAGTTCGGGCGGGCGCACGGTGACCGAGCTGCCGAAGACGACGTCGGTGCTCCCGGTCAGCCGGGCGAGCACGACCGCCCACAGGCCCTGTACGAGGACGTTGGGGGTGATGCCGCTCTCGGCGGCCCGCCGGACCACGAGGGCCGCTTCCTGGCGGGTGAGCGGGACGTCGACCTGGCCGACGTCGGAGGCGGTCCCGGGTCGGTCGACAGCGGGATCCGCAGCGTCCGTGGCGGTCTCCGCCACGTCGGTGCGGCTGAGTCCGGCGGCCAGGAGGGTGGGCTGGGTGACGCTGGAGAGTTCCTCGGCCCAGGCCGCCACGGCCCGATCCGTGTCCTGACGCGTCTGCCACCGGAGGAACTCGCGGTAGCCGTGGCCGGCCGGTGTGAGCGCGTCGGCCCCGTCGGCGTACAGCTGCATCAGCTCCTGCTCGATGAGCGGCAGCGACCAGCCGTCGAACAGGACGTGGTGCGCGGTCAGAGCGAGTTCGGACCGGTCCGGGGCGAGGGTGACGAGGCTGAACCGCAGCAGGGGCGCGGTGTCCGGCGGGAACCGTTCCTCCCGTTCGTCCGCGAGGATCCGGTCCAGGCGTTTCCCGGGCTCCGGGTGGCCGGCGAGGTCGACGTGCCGGAACGGCACCGTGACGCCGTCCACGACCACTTGGACGGGTTCGCCAGTGGCCTTGGACGCGAAGGCGACCCGCAGGTTGGGGTGCCGGTCGAGCAGGGTCTGGGTCGCGGCGCGCAGCCGCTCGGGGTCCACCGGCCCGCTGATCCGGAACACGAACTGGGTCTGGTAGGACGCGGCGACGCCGTCCCCCAGCATGCTGTGGTAGATCAGGCCGTGCTGGAGCGGGGTCAGGGGCCAGACATCGCCGACGCGGCCGTAGTGGCTCTGCCAGCCGTCCAGGTCCTCCTGCCGCACGTCGACCAGCGGCACGTCGGAGGGGGTCAGCCCGCTCGCGCCGGAGACCGCCTGGGCGTGCAGGTCGCGCAGGGCCTTCTGCCAGGTGTCGGCGAGGCGGCGGACCTCGTCGTCGTCGAGCACCCCGGGGGCGAAGCCGAACAGCGCGTGCAGCCGCTCGGCGTCGCCGGTGCCGGTGACGAGCGAGTTGAGTTCGAGCGCGGAGATCAGCGGCATGTCCGGGTCGGGGGCCGCGACGAGTTCGGCGCACTCGGGGGCGGGCGTCCACGGCGCCTCGCCGTCCGTGCGGGACCGGTCGAAGGAGAACCTGCCGAGGTAGTTGAAGCCCACCTCGTCGGCCTGGTGGCCCCGGAGGACGGCGGCGGTCGTCTCGTTGAGGTACCGCAGCAGGGTGTAGCCGATGCCCTGGTCGGGCAGGACGCGCCGACTCTCCTTGACCCGCCGGAGGGCGTCCGCGGCGGCCGGTCCGCCGGCGAGCGCGTCGGCGACGTCGATGCCGGTGAGGTCGAAGCGGACCGGATGGACGGTGGTGAACCAACCGACCGTGCGCGTCAGGTCGGCGCCCGGTACGAGCTCCTCCTGGCGTCCGTGCCCTTCGAGCCGTACGACCGTCCCGGCGTCGCCGGTCCCGGCACCGGCCGTGTCGGCGCGGTGGTGGGCCAGGGCCAGGACGAGGGCGGTGAGCAGCACGTCGTCGACGCCGCAGCGGAACGCGGCCGGTACCGAGGTGAGCAGGGCCCTGCCGAGGTCCGGGGGAAGTTCGACCCGGTGCGTCCGGGCGGTGGAGGTGAGGTCGGTGCCCGGGTCGAGGGGGCGGGCTCCCAGCGGCTTCCCGGTGGGGGCGAGGATCCCGCGCCAGAGGCCGAGTTCGGCCACGCGCCCGGGCCGGGCCGCCTCGTCCGTGAGCTCGTCCATCCAGCTCCGGAGCGACGTCCCCACCGGCGGCAGGACCGGGGTCCGGCCGGACCGGATCTGCTTCGCGGCCTCGGCGAGGTCGGGGACGAGCACCCGCCACGACATGCCGTCCACGACGAGGTGGTGGGCGGCGACGAGCAGCCGACCGGGCCGGCCGCCGGACGGTTCGAACCAGACGAAGCGGAGCATGTCCCCGGCGGAGGCGCTGATCCGGCCGACCGCCCGCGCGGCCTCGTCCTCCAGGAGCGTCCGCCAGGCGGGCCCGCTCAGGTCGTCGGAGCAGGGCACGCGCCGGACGAGCCGGTCCGCGTCCACCGAGCCGGGCGGCTGGATCAGCAGTTCGTCGCCGGCCAGCCGGGAGCGCAGGACGTCGTGCCGGTCCAGGACCGCCCCGATGCTCGCGGTGAGCAGGCCGGGCGTCATGTCCGCCGGCACGGTCAGGACCAGCCACTGGGCCAGCCGGTCCAGACCCGGTCCGCGTTCGGCGAACAGACGGGCCATGGGCGGCAGCGGGACCGGGCCGACGGGGCCGGTCGCGGCCGGGGCGGCGGGGGCCGGTTCGCCGGCGGGGGTGGCCACG
>NZ_QFDQ01000291.1 GCF_003270085.1 Streptomyces triticisoli
CTCCCGCCCCCTGCACCCGGGGGCTCCCGCCCGTCCGCTCGTCTCGGTGGGTCGGAAGGTGACCGTCCCTGGGGCTCCGCCCCTGGACCCCGGCGGGGGCTGCGCCCCCTGCACCCCTGTTTCCCACCCGCCCACCCGTCTCGGTGAGGCAGAAAGTGACCGTCCCCGGGGCTCCGCCCCCGGCCCCGGCGGGGGCTCCCGCCCCCTGCACCCCCGGGGTTCCCCCTCCTCACCCCCGGGGGGAGGCCCCTCTCCGCGCCGGGGGAGGCCCCTCTCCGCGCCGGGGGAGGCTCCCCCTCCGCACCTTGGGGGAGGCTCCGCCTCCTCACCCAGGAGGGGGCTCCGCCCCCGTCCCCGGCTGCCAGGGCTCGGACTCAGGACCCGACGTGCCCTCGGTCTCCCCGCTCGTCGTGGACCTCGGGGCCGGGCCGTCCGGTGGCTGCCGGGGGCCTGGGGCCTGCCCGGGACGGACTGCTGACGACTCCCGTCCTCATGACGAAGGGCCCCCGAACCGTGAAGCGGTTCGGGGGCCCTTCCCGTCGCAGAACCCAGCGGAGCGCTACGGCAGCTGCGCCGCCCGCGCCTCGCGGCGGTTGTCGCGGAAGTTGTTCACCCGGCGGGCCGTGGCGAACAGGGGGATCACCGCGCTCATGACCAGCTGCAGGGCGCAGCCGGTCTGGAGGAGGAGCTGGCCGCTCGGGGCGTCGAAGGCCCAGGCTGCCAGGAGTCCCATGGACAGGACGATCCAGGAGAGCATCGCGACCGCGAGGCGGCCCCGCGGCTTCGGGTACTCCACCCGGCTCACCATCAGCCACGCCGTGCCCAGGATCGCCAGCAGCGTCGCCACGAAGGGCAGCTCCAGCAGGACGATCGAGACCACCGTCAGCGCGCCGAAGGGCGAGGGCATGCCCTGGAACATGCCGTCCTTCAGCGTCACGCACGAGAAGCGCGCGAGCCGTAGCACCACCGCCAGCAGCACCACGATCGCGCCCAGTGCCGCCACTCTCTGGTGGGCGTCGTCCGCGACCATGCCGTAGACGAGGACGAAGTACGCCGGGGCCAGGCCGAAGCTGATCAGGTCGGAGAGGTTGTCCAGCTCCGCGCCCATGGGGGAGGAGCGCAGCTTCCTCGCGACCAGGCCGTCGAACAGGTCGAAGACCGCCGCGCACAGCATCAGGATGACCGCCGTGGCGGCGCTGTGCCGGGCCATGCCCGCCGAGTCGTCGATGCCGGTCAGGTGCGGGATCAGGATGCCGGTGGTGGTGAAGTACACCGCCATGAAGCCGCACGTGGCGTTGCCCAGGGTGAGGGTGTCGGCTATCGACAGGCGCAGCGAGAGGGGCATCTCCTCCTCTTCGTCCACGGCGTCGGCCTCGGGCACCCAGCCCGCCTGGGTCTCGGGATCAATCACGGTCAATGCGAGTCACCCCAGCCACGGTCTTCTGGCCGACTTCGACCGCGACCTCCACGCCCTTGGGCAGGTACAGGTCGACGCGCGAGCCGAAGCGGATCAGACCGATCCGGTCACCCTGCTCGACCTTCGTGCCCGACGGGATGTACGGAACGATGCGGCGGGCCACCGCGCCGGCGATCTGGATCATCTCGATGTCGCCGAGCTCGGTGTCGAAGTGCCAGACGACCCGCTCGTTGTTCTCGCTCTCCTTGTTGAACGCCGGAACGAACCCGCCGGGGACGTGCTCGACCGACGTGACCGTGCCGGCGAGCGGGGCACGGTTGACGTGGACGTTCAGCGGGCTCATGAAGATCGCGACACGGGTGCGGCCGTCCTTCCACGGCATGATGCTCTGCACCACACCGTCGGCGGGCGAGATGACCCGGCCCTGGGTGATCTCGCGCTCGGGGTCGCGGAAGAACCACAGCATCCCCGCCGCGAGTGCGGTGGCGGGGACGGCTACGGCCTTGGCGGCACCCGAGCGGCGGGCACGGACCAGGCTGACGGCTGCGGTCGCGACGGTCGGAAGAAGCCACGGCGACGCTCCGCGGGCGAGGCGGATCCGGCCGCTGGGTACAGAGGTTTGGCTGTGGGGCATGGATGACCTTCGTAGCGGATGATGCCGCGCTTTCGACGGGGGACGGCGGCTTTCCGGCGATCGTAGCGGCTAAGCGCCGTAACTGGGTAAGCCGAGCTGACGAGTCGGCGGCCGAAGACCGCTGACGGGGTGTGATCTTCTTCTCGAAGAAAACACCCCGTACGCGGACGTTCAGCCCTGGAAGCGGTACTCTTCGAGCAGTCGGCGGCCGATGATCATTTTCTGGATCTCGGCGGTACCTTCACCGATGAGCAGCATCGGGGCCTCGCGGTAGAGGCGCTCGATCTCGTACTCCTTGGAGAAGCCGTAGCCGCCATGGATGCGGAAGGCGTCCTCCACGACCTCCTTGCAGTACTCGGAGGCCAGGTACTTCGCCATGCCGGCCTCGAGGTCGTTGCGCTGACCGGAGTCCTTCTTGCGCGCGGCGTTCACCATCATCGCATGCGCCGCCTCGACCTTGGTGGCCATCTCCGCCAGCTTGAACTGGATGGCCTGGTGCTGGGCGATCGGCTTGCCGAAGGTGTGGCGCTGCTGGGCGTACCGGACGCCCAGCTCGAAGGCGCGCTGGGCGACGCCGCAGCCGCGGGCGGCGACGTTCACACGGCCGACCTCGACGCCGTCCATCATCTGGTAGAAGCCGCGGCCGGTGACGCCGCCGAGCACCCGGTCGGCCGGTACGCGCAGCCCGTCCATGATCAGCTCGGTGGTGTCGACGCCCTTGTAGCCCATCTTGTCGATCTTGCCGGGGATGGTGAGACCCGGGCGGACCTCGCCGAAGCCGGGCTCCTTCTCCACCAGGAAGGTCGTCATCGACTTGTGGGGCGCGGTGCCCTCCGGGTGACCCTCGTCACTGCGGACCAGGACCGCGACGAGCGAGGATGTGCCGCCGTTGGTCAGCCACATCTTCTGGCCGGTCAGGACGTACTCGTCGCCGTCCCTCACCGCCTTCGACGTGATCGCCGAGACGTCCGAGCCCAGGGCCGGCTCGGACATCGAGAACGCGCCCCGGACGTCACCGAGCGCCATCTTCGGCAGGAAGTGGTCCTTCTGCTCCTGCGTGCCGTGCTGCTTGAGCATGTACGCGACGATGAAGTGCGTGTTGATGATGCCGGACACCGACATCCAGCCGCGGGCGATCTCCTCCACGCACAGCGCGTACGTCAGCAGCGACTCGCCCAGGCCCCCGTACTCCTCGGGGATCATCAGACCGAACAGGCCCAGCTCCTTCAGGCCGTCCACGATCTGCTGCGGGTACTCGTCGAGGTGCTCCAGCTCGGTGGCGACCGGGAGGATCTCCTTGTCGACGAAGTCCCGGACGGTGGAGACGATCTCCTGCTGGACGTCGGTCAGACCGGCGGTCTGGGCGAGTCGCGCCATGACTACTTCTCCTGCGCCTTGGGTTCGGATCCAGGGGTGCCGCCCCGCAGGGGCGTCGTTTGAGGGTGGTGGTGGGAGACGGGCGGGCGGCCGGGCTGCTCGCCGCCGCGCTCCTTGATGTACGTCTCGGTCGGCACCATCACCTTGCGGCGGAAGGTGCACACCAGCGTGCCGTCCTGCTTGTAGCCCCGGGTCTCGACGTGGACGATCCCGCGGTCGTCCTTCGACTTCGACGGCCACTTGTCCAGCACCGTCGTCTCGCCGTAGATCGTGTCGCCGTGGAAGGTCGGCGCCACGTGCCTGAGCGACTCGATCTCCAGGTTGGCGATCGCCTTGCCGGAGACGTCCGGGACGGACATGCCGAGCAGGAGGGAGTAGATGTAGTTCCCGACGACGACGTTCTTGCCGAAGTCCGTCGTCTTCTCCGCGTAGTTGGCGTCCATGTGGAGCGGGTGGTGGTTCATCGTGAGGAGGCAGAACAGGTGGTCGTCGTACTCCGTGACCGTCTTGCCCGGCCAGTGCTTGTACACCGCCCCGACCTCGAACTCCTCGTAGGTGCGTCCGAACTGCATGCCGCTCAGGGCCCTTCTAGTCGGTGGGAATCTCGAACTTGCTGGTGCGCCGCATGCCGGCCGCGCGGCCCTTGCCCGCGATGACCAGCGCCATCTTGCGACTGGCCTCGTCGATCATCTCGTCGCCGAGCATCGCCGATCCCTTCTTGCCGCCCGCCTCGGACGTGCAGTACTCGTACGCGTCCAGGATCAGCTCGGCGTGGTCGTAGTCCTCCTGGGAGGGCGAGAAGACCTCGTTGGCGGCCTCCACCTGGCCGGGGTGCAGCACCCACTTGCCGTCGAAGCCGAGCGCGGCGGCGCGGCCGGCCACCTCGCGGAAGCCGTCGACGTTGCGGATCTGCAGGTAGGGGCCGTCGATCGCCTGGAGGTCGTTGGCGCGGGCGGCCATCAGGATCTTCATCAGGATGTAGTGGTAGGCGTCCGCCGGGTAGCCGGGCGGCTGCTCGCCCACGACCAGCGACTTCATGTTGATCGACGCCATGAAGTCGGCCGGGCCGAAGATGATCGTCTCGATGCGCGGGGAGGCCTGCGCGATCTCGTTGACGTTGTTCAGGCCCTGGGCGTTCTCGATCTGCGCCTCGATGCCGATCCGGCCGACCTCGAAGCCCATGGTCTTCTCGATCTGGGTCAGGAGGAGGTCGAGGGCGACGACCTGCTGGGCGTCCTGCACCTTCGGCAGCATGATGCAGTCCAGGTTCGGGCCGGCGCCTTCGACGACCGTCACGACGTCCCGGTACGTCCACTCGGTCGTCCAGTCGTTGACGCGGACCACTCTGGTCTTGCCCGTCCAGTCGCCCTCGTTGAGGAACTTGACGATGGTGTGCCGCGCCTCGGGCTTGGCCAGCGGCGCGCACGCGTCCTCCAGGTCGAGGAAGACCTGGTCGGCGGGGAGGCCCTGCGCCTTCTCCAGGAAGCGGGGGTTGCTTCCGGGCACCGCCAGGCAGGAACGGCGGGGACGCAGACGGTTGACTGTCATGCGGGGACCTCCAGGGGGTCGAGCTTGTTCGCGTTGCGGATCTCGTCGACGATACGGCCGATGATCCCGGTGATGTCGAAGTCCTTCGGGGTGAAGACCGCGGCCACTCCCGCGGCCCTGAGCTGTTCGGCGTCACCGCTCGGGATGATCCCGCCGGCGATCACCGGGATGTCGGCCGCGCCGGCCTGCCGCAGCCGCCGGAGCACGTCCGGCACCAGCTCGGCGTGCGAGCCGGAGAGGATGGACAGGCCGACCGCGTGCACGTCCTCGGCGAGGGCCGCGTCCACGATCTGCTCGGGGGTGAGCCGGATGCCCTGGTAGACCACCTCGAACCCGGCGTCGCGGGCCCGTACGGCGATCTGCTCGGCGCCGTTGGAGTGACCGTCCAGGCCGGGCTTGCCGACCAGGAAGCGCAGCTTGCCCACGCCCAGGTCCCGGGCCGTCGCGTCCACCTTGCGGCGCACCTCGGACAGGGCCGAGCCCGCCTCGGCGGTCACGGCGACCGGCGCGGACGACACGCCGGTCGGCGCCCGGAACTCGCCGAACACCTCGCGCAGCGCCCCGGCCCACTCGCCGGTCGTGACACCCGCGCGGGCGCACTCCAGGGTGGCCTCCATGAGGTTCTCGGTGCCCTTGGCGGCCTCCTTCAGCCGCTCCAGCGCCTTGCACGGGCGCGGGTGGTTGAAGGGCGGCTGGTACCGCGTGTCGCGCCAGTTCCGCAGCGAGGCGACGACGCGGGCCTCGACCGCCGGGTCGACCGTCTGGATCGCGGTGTCCAGGTCGGCGGTGAGCGGGTTCGGCTCGGTGCCCTCGAATATGTTGACGCCGACGATCTTCTCCTGGCCGGACTCGATCCGGGCCCGGCGCTCGGCGTGCGAGGCGACCAGCTGCGACTTCAGGTAGCCGGACTCCACGGCGGCCAGCGCGCCGCCCAGCTCCTGGATGTGGTCGATCTCGGCGAGGACCGCCTCGACCAGCTCGTCCACCTTCGCCTCGATCACCTTCGAGCCCTCGAAGATGTCGTCGTACTCCAGCAGGTCGGACTCGTACGCCAGCACCTGCTGGATGCGCAGCGACCACTGCTGGTCCCAGGGCCGGGGCAGGCCGAGGGCCTCGTTCCAGGCCGGCAGCTGCACGGCACGCGCGCGTGCGTCCTTGGAGAGGGTGACGGCCAGCATCTCCAGGACGATCCGCTGGACGTTGTTCTCCGGCTGGGCCTCGGTCAGGCCGAGGGAGTTGACCTGGACGCCGTAGCGGAAGCGGCGGTGCTTGGGGTTCTCGATGCCGTACCGCTCACGCGTGATCCGGTCCCAGACGCGGCCGAAGGCGCGCATCTTGCACATCTCCTCGACGAAGCGGACGCCCGCGTTCACGAAGAAGGAGATCCGGCCCACCACGTCGCCCATGCGCTCCTGCGGCACCTGGCCGGAGTCGCGCACGGCGTCGAGGACGGCGATCGCGGTGGACATCGCGTACGCGATCTCCTGCACCGGAGTGGCGCCCGCCTCCTGCAGGTGGTAGCTGCAGATGTTGATCGGGTTCCACTTGGGGATGTGGGAGACCGTGTACGCGATCATGTCCGTCGTCAGGCGGAGCGACGGCCCCGGCGGGAAGACGTGCGTGCCGCGGGACAGGTACTCCTTGACGATGTCGTTCTGGGTCGTGCCCTGGAGTCTGGTGATGTCCGCGCCCTGCTCCTCGGCGACGACCTGGTAGAGCGCCAGCAGCCACATGGCCGTGGCGTTGATCGTCATCGAGGTGTTCATCTGCTCCAGCGGGATGTCCTGGAACAGCCGGCGCATGTCACCCAGGTGCGTGACCGGCACGCCGACCCGGCCGACCTCGCCGCGGGCGAGGATGTGGTCGGGGTCGTAGCCGGTCTGCGTCGGCAGGTCGAAGGCCACCGACAGACCCGTCTGGCCCTTGGCGAGGTTGCGCCGGTACAGCTCGTTGGACGCCTCGGCCGTGGAGTGACCGGCGTAGGTCCGCATGAGCCACGGCCGGTCCTTCTCCCGCCTTTCCGCGGCGGGCTGACGCTCGCTCATGTGCGCCTCTCAGACGTTCCGGAAGCGGTTGATGGCGTCGATGTGCCGGGCGCGCATCTCCTGGTCGCGCACGCCCAGGCCTTCCTCGGGGGCCAGGCACAGCACACCGACCTTGCCCTGGTGCAGGTTGCGGTGCACGTCGTACGCCGCCTGCCCGGTGTCCTGGAGGGAGTAGACCCTGGACAGCGTCGGGTGGATCTTGCCCTTGGCGATGAGCCGGTTGGCCTCCCAGGCCTCGCGGTAGTTGGCGAAGTGCGAGCCGATGATCCGCTTCAGGGACATCCACAGGTATCGGTTGTCGTATTCGTGGGTGTAGCCCGAGGTGGAGGCGCAGGTGACGATGGTGCCGCCCTTGCGGGTGACGTAGACGGAGGCGCCGAAGGTCTCGCGGCCGGGGTGCTCGAAGACGATGTCGACGTCCTCGCCGCCGGTGAGCTCACGGATGCGCTTGCCGAAGCGCTTCCACTCCTTGGGGTCCTGGGTGTGCTCGTCCTTCCAGAACTTGTAGTCCTCGGCGGTGCGGTCGATGATCGCCTCGGCGCCCATCGACCGGCAGATGTCCGCCTTCTGGTCGCTGGAGACGACGCAGATGGGCGTGGCGCCGCCGGCGAGGGCGAACTGGGTGGCGTAACTGCCGAGGCCGCCGCTCGCGCCCCAGATGAGCACGTTGTCGCCCTGCTTCATGCCGGCGCCGTTGCGGGAGACCAGCTGCCGGTAGGCGGTGGAGTTGACCAGGCCCGGGGCCGCGGCCTCCTCCCAGCTGAGGTGGCCGGGCTTCGGCATCAGCTGGTTGGACTTGACGAGTGCTATCTCGGCCAGACCGCCGAAGTTGGTCTCGAAGCCCCAGATGCGCTGCTCCGGGTCGAGCATCGTGTCGTTGTGTCCGTCGGACGACTCCAGCTCGACGGACAGGCAGTGCGCGACGACCTCGTCGCCGGGGTTCCAGGCGTTGACGCCGGGGCCGGTGCGCAGGACGACGCCCGCGAGGTCGGAGCCGATGATGTGGTACGGCAGGTCGTGCCGCTTGGTGAGCTCGGAGAGCTTGCCGTAGCGCTCCAGGAAGCCGAACGTCGGCAGCGGCTCGAAGATCGAGGTCCACACCGAGTTGTAGTTGACCGAGGAGGCCATGACGGCCACCAGGGCCTCACCCGGGCCGAGTTCGGGCAGCGGAACGTCGTCGAGGTGGATCGACTTGCGCGGGTCCTTGTCGCGGGTCTCGAGCCCCGCGAACATCTCCGTCTCGTCCTTGTGCACGGTGATCGCGCGGTACGACTCGGGGAGCGGCAGAGCGGCGAAGTCCTCCGAGGTGGAGTCGGGGGACTGGATCGCGTCCAGGATGTCCTTCACGGTCACGGTGTTGCCTCCGGCGATGAGCGCCCCGAGGGAGGGGCGCTGAGGGTTACGTCGGTGCTGCTGAGGGTCGGGTGAGGGGGTGCCGTCGGTTCGGCGGGTGGAGCTTCGACAGCGCTTTGTGGCGCGGGAGGTTGCCTGTGACGCAGGCGTCCGGGCGGGCAGGCCGGGCCTGGCTTGCTGGGACAGCCGGCGTGCGTACGGTCCTGCACGCCGGCCGCCCGGACACCTTCAACGTATGACACCGCGTGTCACCTCGCAAGGCACCGAGTGCCAGAACTTTCGCTCAGGCGAAAACTTTACGTATCAAATGAGCGATGATCGATCGAATCGGCCTTCAAGGGCGGGTGAAAAGGGACTCTGACATGCAAAAACGGCCACCCCGTGGGGTGGCCGTGATCACACAGCAGGCGCAGCGCACGCAGCGCGGCGAAAAGGTCTCAGCGGCCCTTCAGAGCCTCCTCGATGGTCCGCATGACCTCCGCCAGCGGGGCATCGGTGCGGGCGACCGTCACCAGGACCTCGCCCTGCCGGGCCACCGCCGCGGAGGGACCGTCGGGAGGCGCCGACGACGCCGCGGAACGGCCGGCCCCGATCCCGCTGCCGAAGGTCCTGCGGACGATCGCGAAGGCATGGTCCAGCTGCGCCTCCACGTCCCCCTGGCCGTCCGCCCGCAGCCAGCGCCGCAGCACATGGTTGTGCGCGGTGACCACGGCCGAGGCGGCGACCTCCGCGAGCAGCGGGTCGTCGTTGGCGTCGTCGGCGTGCGCGCGCTCGTCGAAGTGGCCCAGCAGATAGCGCGTGAACAGCCGCTCGTAGCGGGCCACCGAGGCGATCTCCGCCTCGCGCAGCGTGGGGACCTCGCGGGTCAGCCTGTAGCGGGCGACCGAGATGTCCGGCTGCGCCGCGTACATCTTCATGACTTCCTTGATGCCCCGGCACACCGTGTCGAGCGGGTGCTCGTGCGCGGGCGCGGCGTTGAGGACCGCCTCGGCGCGGATCAGGGTGTCGTCGTGGTCGGGGAAGATCGCCTCTTCCTTGGAGCGGAAGTGGCGGAAGAAGGTGCGGCGGGCGACCCCGGCCGCCGCGGCGATCTCGTCGACCGTGGTCGCCTCGTACCCCTTGGTCGCGAACAGCTCCATCGCGGCGGCCGCCAGCTCCCGGCGCATTTTGAGCCGTTGGACGGCCGCGCGGGAGCCCGCGACGCTCTCCGGCGCGTCGGGCGTGGCTGGTGTACGTGAGGACTTGGCGGGCTGGGGCATGACCCGAACGTACTGCATTCGTGCAGCGTGATGGTGCGCCTGCCCCCGGTTTCCGCCGTCCCCGGCGGGCGGGGGAGCGGCTGCCGGGTCCAGCAGACCGCCCCATTCCCGCCCGTCCCGGAACCAGTCACCTGGACGCTCAGCGGCGGGCATGTTCGCGGAAGCCGCGGCCCGTCTTGCGGCCGAGGCAGCCCGCGGCCACCAGGTGCTCCAGGAGCGGAGCCGGGGCCAGGCCCGGGTCGCGGAACTCTCGGTGCAGCACCTTCTCGATGGCCAGGGAGACGTCCAGGCCGACGACATCCAGCAGCTCGAAGGGGCCCATCGGATAGCCGCCGCCGAGCTTCATCGCCGCGTCGATGTCGTCCAGGGACGCGTAGTGCTCCTGCACCATCTTGATCGCGTTGTTGAGGTACGGGAACAGCAGGGCGTTGACGATGAAGCCGGCCCGGTCCCCGCAGTCCACGGCATGCTTCTTGATCTTGACGCAGACCTCGTGGACCGTCGCGTGGACGTCGTCCGCGGTCAGCACCGTACGGACGACCTCGACCAGCTTCATGGCCGGCGCCGGGTTGAAGAAGTGCATGCCGATCACGTCCTGCGGGCGCGAGGTGGCACGGGCACAGGCGACCACGGGGAGCGAGGAGGTGGTGGTGGCCAGCACCGCGCCCGGCTTGCAGACCTTGTCCAGCGTCGCGAACAGCTGCTGCTTGACCGACAGTTCCTCGGCGACCGCCTCCACGGCCAGGTCCACGTCGGCGAAGTCGTCGTAGGAGCCGGTCGCCCTGATCCGGTCCAGGGTCCGCGCGGCGGCCTCGGCGGTCAGCCGCCCCTTGTCGATGGAGCGCGAAAGCGACTTGCCGATGCGGGCCTTGGCGGCCTGCGCCTTCTCCTCGCTGCGGGCGGCGAGCACGACCTCGTACCCGGCCTTGGCGAACACCTCGGCGATGCCGGAGGCCATGGTGCCCGAGCCGGCGACGCCCACGGAGCGGACCGGGCGGCCGGGGGCGAGGGTGTCCCCGTCCAGCGGGGTCAGGGCGTCCCGCACGACGGTGCCACTGCCCGGGGCCTCGTAGGTGTAGAAGCCGCGGCCCGCCTTGCGGCCGGTCAGGCCGGCCTCGCTGAGCTGCTTGAGGATCGGCGCGGGGGCGTGCAGCCGGTCGTGCGACTCGGCGTACATGGCCTCCAGGACCGTGCGCGCGGTGTCGATGCCGATCAGGTCGAGCAGCGCCAGCGGGCCCATCGGCAGGCCGCAGCCGAGCCGCATCGCGGCGTCGATGTCCTCGCGGGAGGCGTACTTCGCCTCGTACATCGCGGCGGCCTGGTTGAGGTAGCCGAACAGCAGCCCGTCGGCGACGAAACCGGGCCGGTCGCCGACCGCGACGGGCTCCTTGCCGAGCTCCAGGGCCAGGTCGGTGACGGCGGCGACGGCCTGCGGGGCGGTCAGCACCGAGGAGACCACCTCGACCAGCTTCATGGCCGGCGCCGGGTTGAAGAAGTGCATGCCCAGGACGCGCTCGGGGCGGGCCGAGTCGGCGGCCAGGCGCGTCACCGACAGCGCGTTGGTGCCGGTGGCCAGGATGGCCTCCGGGCGGACGACGCGGTCCAGCTCCCGGAAGATCTGCTGCTTGATCTCGTACGACTCCGGCGCCACCTCGATGACCAGGTCGGCGTCGGCCGCGGCGGCCAGATCGGTGGAGGTGCGCACCCGGGCGAGAAGGTCCGCGCGCTCCTGCCCGGTCAGGCGCCCGCGCTCCACGGCACGGGCGGTGGAGGACTCCAGGGCGGCGACGGACCTGGCGGCCGCGGCCTCGCTGATGTCGATGCCGACGACCTCGCGGCCGGACCGGGCGAGGACCTCGGTGATACCGGTGCCCATGGTGCCGAGGCCGACGACGGCGATCGTCTTCAGCGGGGACAGAGAGGTGTCGGAGAAGGGAGTGGCCATCTCGGGACTCCAGAAGTGAGGGTGACGACTGGGAGCGCGCCCCGGTACGCCGACGGGCGCACCGGGTGCGGAGGGATATGAGTGCGGGTGTTGCCGGGCTGCAGGCGCACACGCCCGGTGCCGATCGCCACGGGCGCCTGCGCGCCCGGCGAACGGCGAAGACCGACCGGCTCTGTCCCGAAGCCGAGTCGTACTGCGGTACCTGATGTACCGAACCGACAACACTCACGGTGGCTGCGTCACCAGGCCACTGCGAGGTGATGCGAGTGGGTGACTCGCTCGTCTGAGATTAACTCGCGGGTAACGAGCGCGCCACCCCCTCGGGTTTGTGATGTAGGTCCCGTCCGGACGGCCACGCCCCTAGGCTGGCATCGTGGACGAGGAGTCACGCTCCCTCACGGAGCGCTTACGACAGGAGTCGGGCGGGTCGGCGGCGTACGAGCACCTGGCCGCCACCCGGGACACGGACGAGCTGGCCGAGGTCCTCACGGCCCCCGGGCAGCCGCTGTGGGCCAGGGAGCTGGCCGCGTTCCGGCTCGGCCTGGCCGGCGACCGGCGGGCCTTCGAGTCGCTGGTCCTGCTCCTGAACCACCGCGACCCACAGCGCTGCGCCTGTGCCGCCCACGCCCTGGCCCGCCTCGGCGACCCCCGTACCGCCCGCGCGGCGGCGGCCCTGGCCACCAACGAACTCCGCGTCGCCTACGCCCTGCACCCGGTACGGCTCCTGGTGGAACTCCGCGCTCCCGAGTCCGCCCCCGCCCTGATCACCACCCTGGAACGCCGCCTCCGCCCCCACGACCCCTACCGCCGCGTGGCCCTCGCCTGCATCGAGGGCCTGGCCGCTCTCGCCGACCCCCGAGCCCGCCCGGTCCTCACCGAGGCCCTGGCCCACCCGCCCCTGGCGGAGGCGGCGGCACGGGCGCTGACGCGGATCCCGGGGCAACGGTGACCGGCGGGCCCGGCAGGCACCTGGCGTACCGCACCTCGGGCACGGCGATCCCGTCCACCTCGAAGGGCTCCTCGGCGCCGTCCGCGCGGAAACCCGCCCGCTCGTAGAAACGCCGGGCGCGGGCGTTCTCCTTGAGCACCCACAGGAACATGCGCACGTGCCCGGCGGCAGCACACTGCCGCACCGCCTGAGCGAGCAGCGCCCTCCCGATGCCGCCGCCGCAGCGCGCCGGGTCCACATAGATTGCGTACAACTCGGCGTCCCCGGTGCGGACTTCTCCGTCCCGGTACGGTCCGTGGCACGCCCAGCCGACGATCTCGCCTTCCTGCTCGGCGACCAGGTTCACCACGCCGCCGCCGTGCTGCGCGAGGCGCGCGCGACGGCGCTCGGCGTCCTGCTCCACGCTGAGGGCGTCGAGGTACGACTGCGGAACGAGACCCCGGTAGGCGCTCCGCCAGCCCCCGACCCGGATCTCGGAGACCCGGTCGCAGTCGGCGAGCGTCATCCGCCGGATGCTGAGGCTCGTCACTCGGACACCACCGCGAACGCCTCGATCTCCACCAGGAACTCCGGGCGGACCAGGGCGGAGACCTGGACGGCCGAGGAGGCGGGCAGGCGGTCGTCGGGTATGTGGGTGGCGCGGGCCGCGCGGACGGCCGGGAGGTGGGCCATGTCCGTGACGAAGTAGGTGAGTTTGACGACATCCTCGAAAGTCGCCCCCGCCGCGGCCAGGCAGCGGCGCAGGTTCTCGAAGACCTGACGCGCCTGCGCGGCCGGGTCGCCCTCGCCGACGAGCTTGCCGTCCTCGTCCAGGGGGAGCTGGCCGGAGACCGCGACGAAGCGGCCGGTGCCCATGACGACGTGGGCGTACTGCGCGGCGGGGGCGACCCCGGCGGGGGCGGGAATCCTGGTCGGCTCACTCATGTGTTCATGGTGGGCCATGGGACTGACAACGCCCGCCCCCACGGGACGACTCAGCCGCGGAAGCGGACGAAGTCGTGCAGCGTCGTGCCGCGTGCGGTGCCGGGGGCGGACGTGGCCGCCAGGGCGGACGCCTTCGTGCTCAGCGGCTTGGGGTCGGGCAGCTTCTGGCACACCGCGTCCGCGACGCCGTGCCCGCGCGGCACCTTGCCGTTGGTCAGGTACGTGGCCAGGTGCTTGTCCAGGCAGGCGTTCCCGCTCAGCGTGACGCCGTGGTTGCCGCCGCCCTGCTCGACGACCAGGCTGGAGTTCCGCAGCAGACGGTGCACCATGACGCCGCCCGGGTACGGGGTGGCCGCGTCGTCGGTCGCCTGGAACAGCAGCGCCGGCGGCAGCTTGCCGTTGGCGACGTTCACCGGGCGCTGCGAGGGCACCGGCCAGAAGGCGCAGGGCGCGTTGTACCAGGCGTTGTTCCAGGTCATGAACGGCGCCTTGGCGTGCACGGCCCAGTTGTCCTTGCGCCACTGCCGCCAGTCGCGCGGCCAGGCGGCGTCACGGCACTGCACCGCGGCGTAGACGCTGTAACCGTTGTCGCCGGAGGCGTCCACGGCGGCGAAGTTGTCGTACGCCTCGATGAGCGGTCCGGTCTTCTTGTCGTTCACGTACGCCGCGAACGCCTGGGCGAGGTGAGGCCAGTAGCCGTTGTAGTAGCCGCCGGGGACGAAGATGTCCTCCAGCTCGGAGGCGCCGACCTTGCCGCCCGCGGGCTTCTTGGCGAGCGCGGCCCGCATCGCGTACCACTTGGCCGCGATCCTGGCCGGGTCGGTGCCCAGCCGGTACGTCGAGTGGTGCTTGGCGATCCACGCCATGAAGGCGTGCTGGCGGCCCTCGAAGGCGTGGTCCTGCTGGATGTTGCCGTCGTACCAGACGCCGGTCGGGTCCACGATCGAGTCCAGGACGAGCCGGCGCACCCGCTCCGGGTGGAGCTTGGCGTACACCGCGCCGAGGTAGGTGCCGTAGGAGTAACCGAAGTAATTGATCTTCTTCGCGCCGAGGGCCTGCCGGATCGCGTCCAGGTCGGTCGCCGCGTCGACCGTGTTGATGTGCGGCAGCACGCCCGCGTACTTCTTGCCGCAGGCGGCGGCGAAGGCCTTCGCGCGCGCGAGGTTGGCCTTCTCGGTCGCGGAGGTGCTCAGCACCGAGTCGGGGCGCACCGGATTGAAGTAGCCCGGCTTGCAGTCCAGCGCGGGGGAACTCCTGCCCACCCCGCGCGGGTCGAAGCCGATGACGTCGTACTGGGCCGCGACCGACTTGGGCAGCGAGGAGGCGACGAAGCCGGCGAGCGTCAGGCCGCTGCCGCCGGGGCCGCCGGGGTTGACCAGCAGGGGGCCCTGGTACGTCTTCGCGGTGTGCGGGACGCGGGACAGCGCCAGAGTGATCTTCTTCCCGGACGGGTTCCTGTAGTCGAGCGGCACCTTCACCGACCCGCACTGGAGCGTCGGGTAGTCCTTGGTGCCGCACTTCTTCCACGTGACCTTGACGGCCTTCGCGGCGGCTGCGGGGTGCGGCGTGCTCGCCTCGGCGGGGACGGCCGTGAGGGACCCGGCCATGACGACGGCGGCACCGCACAGCACGGCAGCGCTTCTTCTCATACGTCCTCCCAGGACGGAGAGGCTGCGGACCGCGGGTCTCGCGATCCTCGCCGCATCGTCCCGGAAAGCACCCCCGGAAGAACGCGT
The DNA here is from genome assembly GCF_003270085.1 of Streptomyces triticisoli. GTDB lineage: Bacteria > Actinomycetota > Actinomycetes > Streptomycetales > Streptomycetaceae > Streptomyces > Streptomyces triticisoli. Next base: position 15,188 of record NZ_QFDQ01000291.1, read on the forward strand.
TCTGCCAAACCTTGACCCGATCGGGCCGCGTGATGCGCTCGAACGATCTCAAGCGAGCGTAAGTTGGGTCGGTTCGGACATCTGGGGCGGCGCCGGCTCGGGCGACCGGACGCGGCGCGGCATCCCCGCGCGCGTGGAGCCGATGCCGTACTCCTTTGTCGAGACGTGCGCCTGACGGGTGATCCGGCGCTGGTGCCGCTTCGGGGCGGAGGCACGCTCGGCGTACAGCCGCTCGCAGCGGCGCACCAGGCGTGGGTGGTGCTGCCCGGGCCGGGCCATGAACCACTCGCGGGGATCCAGTCGCAGGGGCCGGGAGGTGCGGGGCGCGCGCCCAGGTCACGTCCACATCCTTGGCCACGCTCATACATGCCCACCGGCCCGGCCTCGGCGACGCGGCCAAGCCGGACCGCATCAACGACCCGGCGCGGCTGTCGGATCCGCAGGACGCTGACCGACGAACTCGCTTATCAGTGCGAGGAGTTCCGGACGGCCCTTGTGCTCGCCCCGGACGGATCTCCAGTGTCTCGCACGGCACCCGGGCCGCATACGCGGGGTGCAGTGCCCACAGCCCCGCCCCTGACGGAGCGTCGGGAGCCGCGACACCCGGTCGCTCCGGACCGGGGCCGGCATTCACCTCCGACCTGCCCCGGACTCCGGTCAGTGCCGGTGGCTTTCGGTCAACTTCGGTGGGGCAGCGGCCGGTCGGTGCGCTCGGCACCCGCGCACGGGCGGCGCCGACGCCGAAGATTCCTGTCAACCCATTACCAAGCGTTTACTGAGCAGATACCTTTCTCCTTGCCGGTGGCAGGAGGGCGGAGCGATCCGGTTGTTCCTGCCTGCCCCGGAGCACCGCCGTACGTCGTTCGGCCTGTTTTCGGCCATTACGCCTGTTCCTCATGGACCGCCGGAAGGAAGCGTTTTGAACGCTCGTAACCGCCGTACCACGGTAGCCGCCGTCTCCGTGGCGGGGCTCATAGCGCCCCTGCTGCTGATCGGATCGGGCACCGCCTCCGCCCACAGCGACCCTGCCAAGGAGGCTGCCAAGCTCGCAAGGAAACTCGTCAAGAAGAGCACCGCCAAGGATGCCTACGAGCATCTGAGACAGTTTCAGCGGATCGCCGACAAGAACGGGAACACCCGGGTGGCCGGGTCGAAGGGGCACCGGCAGTCGGCCGAGTACGTCGAAGGCCTGCTGCGGAAGGCCGGGTACTCGGTGACCCGGAACGAGTTCGACTTCCCGTTCACCCAGACGCTGGCGGAGAACCTGCGGGTGGTGTCGCCGCAGCAGCAGGACGTCCCGGTGATCGCCATGACGTACTCCGCCAACAGCCCGGTCGGCGGCATCACCGCCCCGGTCGCGGTGGTGCCGGTCGACGCCACCACCGGCTGCGAGCCGGAGGACTACGCCTCCGGGACGTTCACCGGCAAGATCGCGCTGATCCAGCGCGGCGGCTGCACCTTCGCGGAGAAGCAGGAGGCCGCCGCCGGTGCGGGCGCGGTCGGGGCGATCATCTACAACAACACCGAGGGCGCGCTCAACGGCACCCTGGGAGACCCGTCCGTCGCCAGGATCCCGGCCGGCGGCGTCACGCAGGCGGACGGCGAGGCGCTCGCGGCCAAGGCCGCCGCCGGTGAGGTGACCGTCAACCTGGAGATCCGCACCTTCTCGGAGACCCGGCGCACCTACAACGTGATCGCCGAGACCAAGGGCGGCAACGCCGGCAACGTGGTGATGTTCGGGGCCCACTTGGACTCGGTGGCGGAGGGCCCGGGCATCAACGACAACGGCTCAGGCTCCGCCGGCATCCTCGACGTGGCCCTGAACCTCGCCCACGAGAAGACCAAGAACAAGGTGCGCTTCGCCTGGTGGTCGGCCGAGGAGTTCGGCCTGCTGGGCTCGGAGGCGTACGTCAACAGCCTCTCGGCGGCGGACCTCGCGAAGGTCAAGCTGTACCTGAACTTCGACATGATCGCCTCGCCGAACTACGTCCAGTTCGTCTACGACGGCGACGACTCCGACCAGGTCGGCGCCGGCCCCGGCCCGGAGGGCTCGGCGCAGCTGGAGCGGCAGATCACCGACTTCCTGGACAGCCGGGGCATCCCGCACGAGGGCACCGACTTCACCGGCCGGTCGGACTACGGGCCGTTCATCGAGGTGGGCATCCCCTCGGGCGGCACCTTCACCGGCGCCGAGGGCGTCAAGACGGCCGAGCAGGCAAAGGTGTACGGCGGTGAGGCCGGTGTCGCGTACGACGCCTGCTACCACGCCGCGTGCGACGACCTGAAGAACATCAGCATGAAGGCGCTCGACATCAACGTCGACGTCATCGCCAACGCGGTGGGCCAGTACGCCTGGGACACCAGCCTCCTGAGCAAGCCGGTGGCGCCGCAGGACACCAAGGGTTCGGCGGGCAGCGGCGGTGGCCTGCGCGAGGGCCACGACCATGAGGTCACCGAGTAATTCCCGGTACGGACAAGGGGGAGGGCCGGACAGTCCGGCCCTCCCCCTTCCGATGCCGCGGGTCGTCATCGTGTCCGCGCCGAACAGCGTGGCGTCGGCCCGGACGGCGCCCCATGAGTCTCACAGTCGTCCCGGCGCGTCGCAGCACGCCTCCTCGGTGGCACCGGGCCCAAGAATGGAACCTTTGTTCCCTTGATCGTGCGGGTGACCGTACGAGCGTCGTTCCCGATCGTCCGCGGTGCCGGGTCCGATCACTTGCCGAGTCTCGATTTGGGGTCCGGGCAGCAGGGTGATTGGCTTGCTCCAAGCCCGAGAACGGATGTCCTGGAGGAAGTCATGGCGCAGGTCGAGGCCACTACGGAGCGGGTCGTCGCCGCCGACGCGGAGAAGGTGTTCGACGCGGTCGCCGACTACCGCGGCACCCGCCCGAAGCTGCTGCCCGAGCACTTCAGCGAGTACGAGGTGCGCGAGGGCGGGGACGGCGAGGGCACCCTCGTCCACTGGAAGCTCCAGGCCACCAGCAAGCGGGTCCGTGACTGTCTGATGGAGGTCAGCGAGCCGAGCGACGGCGAGCTCGTCGAGAAGGACCGCAACTCCTCCATGGTCACCACCTGGCGCGTCACCCCGGCCGGCGAGGGCAGGTCCCGGGTCGTCGTCACCACCACCTGGAAGGGCGCCGGCGGCATCGGCGGTTTCTTCGAGAAGACGTTCGCCCCCAAGGGCCTCGGCCGGATCTACGACGCCATGCTCGCCAAGCTCGCCACCGAGGTCGAGAAGTAGGCTCCCGCGAGCAACTCCCCGGAGTGCGGGCTCTGTTGACCCCTCACCGGTTCGAGTGGTTCCCCCCACGGAGTGGCGGTATGCCGTAACTCGCCGTGCTTGCTCGTAGTTGTCGATGTTGTCGATTTCCGCAGGGAATGTGCGGGAATCGTGCGGCAGACACGACGAGGGGAGCGGTACGTGGGCGGGATCACCCTGGTGCAGGACGAGCCGGTCGCGGTGGCGCCCCCGAGGATCCCCGCCGCGTCCGCCGTCCCCGCCCCTCCTCGGCTCGGTCCGCGCCGGGTGCGGCTGGTCTTCGGCGGGCTGATGCTCGCGCTGCTCCTCGCCGCCCTGGAGCAGATGATCGTCGCCACCGCGCTCCCCAGGATCGTCGGCGAGCTGCACGGCCTGGACCGGATGTCCTGGGCGATCACCGCCTACCTGCTGACCGCCACCGTCGGACTGCCCGTCTACGGCAAGCTCGGCGACCTGCTGGGCCGCAAGGGCGTCTTCCAGTTCGCCATCGTCGTCTTCGTCGTCGGCTCCGCGCTCGCCGGACGGGCGCAGACCATGGACCAGCTGATCGCCTTCCGCGCCGTGCAGGGCGTCGGCGCGGGCGGACTCATGATCGGCGTGCAGGCCATCATCGCGGACATCGTGCCGCCCCGGCAGCGCGGCCGGTTCATGGGGCTCATCGGCGCCGCCTTCGGCCTCGCCTCCGTCGCCGGACCGCTGCTCGGCGGCTACTTCACCGACCACCTGTCCTGGCGGTGGTGCTTCTACATCAACGTGCCCTTCGGCCTGGTCACCCTGGCCGTGGTCGCCGTCGTGCTGAAACTGCCCAAGCCCCGGGTCAAGGCCCGCTTCGACGTGCTGGGCACGCTGCTGCTCGCCGCCGCCTCCACCTGCCTGGTGCTGCTGACCAGCTGGGGCGGCACCACGTACGCCTGGGACTCGCACGTCGTCCTGGGGCTCGGCGCGGGCGCCGTCGCGGCGGGCGTCCTCTTCCTCCTCACCGAGCGCTTCGCCGCCGAACCCCTCATCCCGCTGCGGCTGTTCCGCGACTCCGTGTTCAACGTCACCGGTCTGGTCGGGCTCGTCGTCGGTGTCGCGCTGTTCGGCGCCGCCAGTTATCTGCCCACCTTCCTGCAGATGGTCGACGGCGCCTCGGCCACCGAGTCCGGGCTGCTGATGCTGCCCATGATGGGCGGCATCGTGGTGGCGTCGATCGTCTCCGGGCAGCTCATCAGCCACACCGGCCGCTACAAGGTCCACCCCGTCCTCGGCACCGCCCTGTCCGCCGTCGGCATGTGGCTGCTGTCCCGCCTCGAGGCCGACACGCCCCGGCTGCACTACAGCCTCTGGATGGCCGTGCTCGGCGCGGGCATCGGCCTGGTGATGCCCGTCCTGGTGCTCGCCGTGCAGAACTCCGTGCGCCCCGCCGACCTCGGCACGGCGACCAGCGCCAACAACTACTTCCGGCAGATCGGCGGCAGCGTCGGCGCCGCCGTCTTCGGCACCCTGTTCGCCGACCGGCTCACCGACGCCCTGCGCCACCGCGTCCCCGCGCACGCGGGCGGTGCCCTGCCCGACCCCGAGTCGATCACCCCGCAGGGCGTGCACGCACTGCCGCCGGTCCTGCGCGACGCCTACGTGCGCGCGTACGCCGACGCCATGCCACGGATCTTCCTCTACCTGGTGCCGGTGCTCGTCCTCGGCCTGATCATCGCCTTCTTCCTCAAGGAGAAACCCCTGGTGTCCCACAACACCCACGTCACCGACCCGGAAACCGCGCCGCCGGCCGCCACCGTGCCGCGGGCCCGTTCGCCCTACGTCGCCGGAGTGCCCGTCTGCGGCACCGTGCAGCACCCCGACGGGACCGTCGTGCCCCGCGCGGCGCTCACCCTGATCGACGTCGGCGGACAGCAGATCGGCCGGGGCGCGAGCGGCGACGACGGGCGGTACGCGCTGTCCACGCCGGGCGCCGGGTCGTACGTCCTGATCGCCGCGGCCGGCGGACACCAGCCGCAGGCGGTCTCCGTGACCGTCGGCGAGCGGCCCGTCGAGCTCGACGTCGTCCTCGGCGGCGCCGGACGGCTCGCGGGCACCGTGTGCACCGCCGACGGCAGCCCCGTGCGGGACGCCACCGTCACACTGACCAATGTGCACGGTGAGGTCGTCGCCAGCACCCGCAGCGGGCGCGAGGGCGGCTACGCCATCACCGAACTGGTCGCCGGGGAGTACACCCTGGCCGCGAGCGCCCCCGCCTTCCGGCCGGCCGCGCTCCCCGTCACCGTGCAGGCCTCGCGGGAGACCCGCCAGGACGTCGAACTCGCGGGCGGCGCCGTGCTGCGCGGGACGGTACGGGCCGGGGGCGGGCGGCCCGTCGAGGACGCGCGCGTGACGCTCCTCGATGCCGCGGGCAACGTGGTGGACACGCTCACCACCGGACCCGACGGAACGTTCCGGTTCGTCGACCTGTCCTCCGGCGAGTACACCGTGATCGCGGCCGGCTACCCGCCCGTCGCCACGGTGCTGCAGGTCGCGGGCGGAGGACGTACGGAACGCGATCTTCAGCTGGGGCACGAGGACTGAGCCGCCGACAGGGGGCGCACACCCGCGCGCCGGTGCGCTCCCGCTGAATCCAATTCCCGTATTGCCGCACATCGTGACAGGCTGCCGCCGTACCGTGGTGTTCCGGGGGGAACAGATCTTGCGGAGCCGTGGGGAGAGGGGCCTGTGCCATGGACCGTGGCACTGAAAGGGACGTACCTCCCGGTCGCGGAGCCGGGAGCGGCACGGTGGCGGCGGACGCCGCGGCCGGCCGTGTCCCGCTGGCCGTGGTCGTGGTCGACGACGACGGCCTGGTGTCGCACTGGAGCAGGGGCGCGCGGCGGATGTTCGGCACCGCCAAGGAGGAGGCGATCGGGCGGCCGGCCGCCGATCTGCTGCCCGTCTCCGGCGCCCTGCCCGACGAGGCCGACGACGCCCCCTACCGGTCGTACGCCGGCTACGACGGGCTCGGACCCGGGCTGGAGTCCTCCCTCGACGGGCGGCTGTCCTACCCGGCCGCCGGGCGCGCCCGGCTCACCGCGCCCGGACGGGACCGGGTGGACGTCCTGTGGTGGGCGTATCCGCTCGTGGGGCCGGGGCGGGAGCGGCTGCTGGTGCTCGCCGCCGACATGGACGGGCTGCGTCAGGATCCCGGGCACGAGGGCGGGGGCGCGTTCGAGCGGATCGCGCCCGCCTTCGCCCTGCACACCGACTTCCCCGGCGCCGAGGAGCTGGCGCGCCGGCTGCCCGAGGTCCTGCCCAGCATGAGCGTCGGCGAGAGCGCCCGGATCGTCGCGCAGGTCCTCGAACTGGGCTACCCGGTTCTGGAGTTCAGCCAGAACGACCGGGTGCCGGTCACCCCCGACTGGGGCGTGCCGCGGCGCGCCGAGCGCAGGGCGCGTCGCGAGCGGGCCGCGCGGGCCGCCGCCCAGGG
>NZ_QFDQ01000292.1 GCF_003270085.1 Streptomyces triticisoli
GGTGGCCGGAACCGTGAAGTTCCGGCCACCCCGGCGGCACGTTTCTGCTCAGACCCGCGTCTACTGAGAACCGCGGAGCGGTCAGCTCTCTTCCTGGGACGCCACCGCGCGGCGCGCGTCCGCGTCCAGCACGCCCCAGCTGATCAGCTGCTCGGTGAGGACCGAGGGCGACTGGTCGTAGATGACGGCGAGGGTGCGCAGGTCGTCCTGGCGGATCGAGAGCACCTTGCCGTTGTAGTCACCGCGCTGCGACTGGATCGTCGCCGCGTACCGCTGCAGCGGGCCCGCCTTCTCGGCCGGCACCGTGGCCAGCCGCTCCAGGTCCAGGACCAGCTTCGGCGGGGGCTCGGCGGCGCCGCCCGGGGTGGTGCCCGGCAGCAGCTCCTGCACGGGGACTCCGTAGAAATCCGCCAGTTCGGCGAGGCGCTGCACGGTCACGGCACGGTCGCCGCGCTCGTACGAACCGACCACGACCGCCTTCCAGCGTCCCTGGCTCTTCTCCTCGACACCGTGGAGGGAAAGGCCCTGCTGGGTGCGGATCGCCCGGAGCTTGGCCCCGAGCTGTTTGGCGTATTCGCTGGACATATGGCTCCCCGGACACTGTGTCGACGCGACTGGCTTGGTTTCCCGCCGCGCGGCTGGTAACTCACTGTGAGGTTACGCAGCGTTACTCTTGCGCGTCAAGCCGAATGGTCCACACCGCCGCTCCCGTACTAGCGACAGCGGATTGCTCCAGGGGGGTGACCAGGGCAGTCTCCGGCGCCTGCTACCGTGGACGACGCAATTCCGACGTCCTTTAAGGTCCGTCCCGTGAGGCGGAGAAGGAGGTCCGTTTCGTATGGACACGCACGCGAACGCGCATGCGTCCGATGCTCGGCCCGTTCTCGAGGGTCCCGACATCGCACGGGTGCTGACCCGCATCGCCCACGAGATCGTCGAGCGCGCCAAGGGCGCCGACGACGTGGTGCTCCTCGGCATTCCGACCCGGGGTGTCTTCCTCGCCCAGCGGCTCGCCGCCAAGCTCGAGCAGATCACCGAGCGCGAGATCCCCTGCGGCTCGCTCGACATCACCATGTACCGCGACGACCTGCGCCTGCAGCCCCCGCGCGCGCTGGCCCGCACCGAGATCCCCGGGGACGGCATCGACGGCCGTCTGGTCGTCCTCGTCGACGACGTGCTCTTCTCCGGCCGCACCATCCGCGCCGCCCTCGACGCCCTGAACGACATCGGCCGCCCGCGCGCGGTGCAGCTCGCCGTCCTGGTCGACCGCGGCCATCGCGAACTGCCCATCCGCGCCGACTACGTCGGCAAGAACCTCCCCACGTCGCTGCGGGAGACGGTCAAGGTCCTGGTCACCGAGGAGGATGGCCGCGACACCGTGCTGCTCGGCACTAAACCGGCCGCCCCGGGCGAGCGGCAGCCGTAACCACGCGCGCGTACGCGACGCCGTACGCCCCGCGCGCGTGCCCTCGCGTCCGCCACCTGCCCAGCTGTGCCTCCCGGGCTGTGACACAAGCGGCTGCCGCCGCGGGCCCCAGTCCCCGCTTCCTGAATGAACTTCCTTACGGAGCCTGACAGATGCAGCGTCATCTCATCTCGGCCGCCGACCTCTCCCGCGACGACGCCGTCCTGATCCTCGACACCGCCGAGGAGATGGCCCGGGTCGCCGACCGGCCGATCAAGAAGCTGCCGACCCTGCGCGGCCGCACCGTCGTCAACCTCTTCTTCGAGGACTCCACCCGCACCCGGATCTCGTTCGAGGCCGCCGAGAAGCGGCTGTCCGCGGACGTCATCAACTTCACCGCCAAGGGTTCGTCGGTGTCCAAGGGCGAGTCCCTGAAGGACACCGCCCAGACCCTGGCGGCGATGGGCGTCGACGCCGTCGTCATCCGGCACGGCGCCTCCGGAGCCCCGTACCGGCTGGCCAACTCCGGCTGGATCGACGCCACCGTCATCAACGCCGGCGACGGAACCCACCAGCACCCCACCCAGGCCCTGCTCGACGCCTTCACCATGCGCCGCCGGCTGGTCGGCCGGGACGCGGGCCTCGGCCAGGACCTGTCCGGCAGGCGCATCACCGTCGTCGGTGACGTGCTGCACAGCCGGGTCGCCCGCTCCAACGTCGACCTGCTGCACACCCTCGGCGCCGAGGTCACCCTGGTCGCCCCGCCCACCCTGCTGCCCGTCGGCGTCGAGTCCTGGCCCTGCGAGGTGTCCTACGACCTCGACGCCACGCTGCCCAAGTCCGACGCGGTGATGATGCTGCGCGTCCAGCGCGAGCGCATGCACGCCGCCTTCTTCCCCACCGAGCGCGAGTACTCCCGGCGCTACGGCCTCGACAGCGACCGCATGGCCAGGATGCCCGAGCACGCCATCGTGATGCACCCCGGCCCGATGGTCCGCGGCATGGAGATCACCGCCGCGGTCGCCGACTCCGAGCGCTGCACGGCCGTCGAGCAGGTCGCCAACGGCGTCTCCATCCGCATGGCCGTGCTGTACCTGCTGCTCGGCGGCAGCGAAACCGCCCTCACCCAAGCCCGCACCACCGAGGAGAAATAACAGACATGAGCAAGATCCTGATCCGTGGTGCGAAGGTACTCGGCGGCGAACCCCAGGACGTGCTGATCGACGGCGAGACGATCGCAGAGGTGGGCGCGGACCTCAGTGCGGAAGGCGCCGAGGTCGTCGAGGCCGCCGGCAAGGTGCTCCTGCCGGGCCTGGTCGACCTGCACACCCACCTGCGCGAGCCGGGTCGCGAGGACTCCGAGACCGTGCTCACCGGCACCCGCGCCGCCGCCTCCGGCGGCTACACCGCCGTGTTCGCCATGGCCAACACCTTCCCCGTCGCCGACACCGCCGGCGTCGTCGAGCAGGTCTGGCGGCTCGGCAAGGAACACGGCTACTGCGACGTGCGGCCCGTCGGCGCCGTCACCGTCGGCCTGGAGGGCAAGAAGCTCGCCGAACTCGGCGCCATGCACGAGTCGGCCGCCGGGGTGACCGTCTTCTCCGACGACGGCAAGTGCGTCGACGACGCGGTGATCATGCGCCGGGCGCTGGAGTACGTGAAGGCCTTCGGCGGCGTCGTCGCCCAGCACGCCCAGGAGCCGCGGCTGACCGAGGGCGCCCAGATGAACGAGGGTGTCGTCTCCGCCGAACTGGGGCTCGGGGGCTGGCCGGCCGTCGCCGAGGAGTCGATCATCGCCCGCGACGTGCTGCTCGCCGACCACGTCGGCTCCCGCGTGCACATCTGCCACCTGTCGACCGCCGGGAGCGTCGAGATCGTCCGCTGGGCCAAGTCCCGCGGCATCCAGGTCACCGCCGAGGTCACCCCGCACCACCTGCTGCTGACCGACGAGCTGGTGCGCACCTACAACCCGGTCTACAAGGTGAACCCGCCGCTGCGCACCGAGCGCGACGTGCACGCCCTGCGCGAGGCACTCGCCGACGGCACGATCGACATCGTCGCCACCGACCACGCCCCCCACCCGCACGAGGACAAGGACTGCGAGTGGGCCGCCGCGGCCATGGGCATGGTCGGCCTGGAGACCGCGTTGTCAGTGGTCCAGGAGACCATGGTCGACACGGGCCTGCTGGACTGGGCCGGCGTCGCCGACCGCATGTCCTTCGAGCCCGCCCGGATCGGACGGGCCACCGGCCACGGCCGTCCCGTCTCGGCAGGTGAGCCCGCGAACCTCACCCTGGTCGACACCGCATACCGTGGGCAGGTGGACCCCGCGGGCTTCGCCTCGCGCAGCCGCAACACCCCGTACGAGGGACGTGAGCTGCCGGGCCGTGTCACCCACACGTGGCTCCGGGGCAAGGCCACGCTCGTCGACGGGAAGCTCACGTGACACCTGCAACACTGCTCGCAGCCGGGCTCGCCACCGGCCTCGCCGCCGAGGAGAAGTCGGCCGAGGTCACCAACTGGGCCGCCCGCATCGGCTGGCTGGTCGGCCTCGCCCTGTTCGTCGCCCTCGTCTACTGGCTGATGCGCGAGGGCTGGAAGTGGCGCGGCACCCTCCAGGGCGACCTGCCCGAGCTGCCCTCCGCACCACAGGACCCCGGTGAGCCGCGACTGGCCCACCCGTCGCCCACCACCACCCTCAACGGAGGCGGCGAGCCGCCGCTGCTCACACTCAGCGGCCGCTACCACGGCTCCACCACCGCCGGGCAGTGGCTGGACCGCATCGTGGCCCGGGGCCTGGGCACCCGCAGCCGGGCCGAGCTGACCCTGACGGACGCCGGCCTGGACGTCGTACGCCCTGGAGCCACCGACTTCTTCGTGCCGGCCGCACAGCTGCGCGGAGCCCGGCTCGACAAGGGCATCGCCGGCAAGGTCCTCACCGAGGGCGGACTGCTGATCGTGACCTGGGCACACGGCGAACGGCTGATCGACTCCGGGTTCCGCTCCGACCGGGCGGCCGAGCACCCCGCGTGGGTCGAAGCCCTGAACTCCCTGACCGCAAAGCACAGCACGGAAGGCGCCGAACGATGACCACCTCCAGTCAGGAGACCGCCTCGCAGAGGCACAAGGCGGCTCCCGCCGTACTCGTCCTGGAGGACGGCCGGGTCTTCCGCGGCCGTGCCTACGGGGCCGTGGGGGAGACGTTCGGCGAGGCCGTGTTCTCCACCGGCATGACCGGCTACCAGGAGACCCTCACCGACCCGTCCTACCACCGCCAGGTCGTCGTCATGACCACCCCGCACGTCGGCAACACCGGTGTCAACGACGAGGACCGCGAGTCGCCACGGATCTGGGTCTCCGGCTACGTGGTGCGCGACCCCGCGCGCCGGCCGTCCAACTGGCGCGCCAAGCGCAGCCTGGACGAGGAGCTGGCCGCCCAGGGCGTCGTCGGCATCAGCGGCATCGACACCCGTGCCCTGACCCGCCACCTGCGCGAGCAGGGCGCCATGCGCGTCGGCATCTTCAGCGGTGAGGCGATCCAGGACGAGGCCGCGCTGCTGGCCCGGGTCCTCCAGGCGCCCCGGATGGAGGGCGCCGACCTGTCCGCGGAGGTCGCCACCCGGGAGGCGTACGTCGTCCCGGCCGTCGGCGAGAAGAAGTTCACCGTCGCCGCGATCGACCTGGGCATCAAGGGCACGACCCCGCACCGGATGGCCGAGCGCGGCCTCGAGGTGCACGTGCTGCCGTCCACGGCCACGCTGGAGGACGTGTACGCGGTCGAGCCCGACGGGGTGTTCTTCTCCAACGGGCCCGGCGACCCGGCCACCGCCGACCACCCCGTCTCCGTGATGCGGGGCGTCCTGGAGCGCGGCACACCGCTGTTCGGCATCTGCTTCGGCAACCAGATCCTCGGCCGCGCGCTCGGCTTCGGCACCTACAAGCTGAAGTACGGCCACCGCGGCATCAACCAGCCGGTGCAGGACCGTACGACCGGCAAGGTCGAGGTCACCTCGCACAACCACGGCTTCGCCGTGGACGCCCCCACCGACCGGGTCTCCGACACGCCCTTCGGCCGTGTCGAGGTCTCCCACGTCTGCCTCAATGACAACGTGGTGGAGGGTCTGCGGCTGCTCGACAAGCCGGCCTTCAGCGTCCAGTACCACCCCGAAGCGGCCGCGGGACCCCACGACGCCGCCTACCTGTTCGACCGCTTCGTCTCCCTGATGGAGGGCCAGCGTGCCTAAGCGCACCGATATCCAGTCCGTCCTGGTCATCGGCTCCGGCCCGATCGTCATCGGGCAGGCCGCCGAGTTCGACTACTCCGGCACCCAGGCGTGCCGCGTCCTGAAGGCCGAGGGCCTGAGGGTGATCCTCGTCAACTCCAACCCGGCGACGATCATGACCGACCCGGAGATCGCCGACGCCACCTACGTCGAGCCGATCACCCCGGAGTTCGTCGAGAAGATCATCGCCAAGGAGCGCCCCGACGCCCTGCTGCCCACCCTGGGCGGCCAGACGGCCCTCAACACCGCCATCTCGCTGCACGACAACGGCGTGCTGGCCAAGTACGGTGTCGAGCTGATCGGCGCCCGCGTCGAAGCCATCCACAAGGGCGAGGACCGCGACCAGTTCAAGGAGGTCGTGGAGGCCGTCCGGCAGAGGATCGGGCACGGCGAGTCCGCCCGCTCGGTGATCTGCCACACCATGGACGAGGTCCTGGCCGGCGTCGACGAGCTCGGCGGCTACCCGGTCGTCGTCCGGCCCTCCTTCACCATGGGCGGCGCCGGCTCCGGCTTCGCCCACGACGAGGACGAACTGCGCCGCATCGCCGGCACCGGCCTCGCGCTCTCCCCGACCACCGAGGTCCTCCTGGAGGAGTCCATCCTCGGCTGGAAGGAGTACGAGCTGGAGCTGATGCGCGACAAGCACGACAACGTCGTGGTCGTCTGCTCCATCGAGAACTTCGACCCGATGGGCGTGCACACCGGCGACTCCATCACCGTGGCCCCGGCGATGACCCTCACCGACCGCGAGTACCAGATCCTGCGCGACATCGGCATCGCCGTGATCCGCGAGGTCGGCGTCGACACCGGCGGCTGCAACATCCAGTTCGCGGTCAACCCCGAGGACGGCCGGGTCATCGTCATCGAGATGAACCCGCGGGTGTCGCGTTCGTCGGCCCTGGCGTCCAAGGCGACCGGCTTCCCCATCGCCAAGATCGCCGCCAAGCTCGCCGTCGGCTACACCCTCGACGAGATCCCGAACGACATCACGCAGGAGACTCCGGCCTCCTTCGAGCCGGCCCTGGACTACGTGGTCGTCAAGGCGCCCCGGTTCGCCTTCGAGAAGTTCCCGAGCGCCGACTCCACGCTGACCACCACCATGAAGTCGGTCGGCGAGGCCATGGCCATCGGCCGCAACTTCACCGAGGCCTTCCAGAAGGCCCTGCGCTCGCTGGAGAAGAAGGGCAGCCAGTTCACGTTCGTCGGCGAGCCCGGCGACAAGCACGAGCTGCTGCAGGCGGCCGTCCGCCCGACCGACGGCCGGATCAACGCGGTCATGCAGGCCATCCGCGCGGGCGCCACGCCGCAGGAGGTCTTCGACGTCACCAGGATCGACCCCTGGTTCGTCGACCAGCTGTTCCTGATCAAGGAGGTCGCCGACGAGCTCGCCGAGGCGCCCGAACTCACCGCCGAAGTGCTCGCCGACGCCAAGCGGCACGGCTTCTCCGACCAGCAGATCGGCGAGATCCGCGGCCTGCGCGAGGACGTCGTCCGCGAGGTGCGGCACGCGCTCGGCATCCGCCCGGTCTACAAGACGGTCGACACCTGCGCCGCCGAGTTCGCCGCGAAGACGCCGTACTTCTACTCCTCCTACGACGAGGAGACCGAGGTCGCCCCGCGTGAGAAGCCCGCGGTGATCATCCTGGGCTCCGGCCCCAACCGCATCGGCCAGGGCATCGAGTTCGACTACTCCTGCGTGCACGCCTCCTTCGCGCTGTCCGACGCCGGGTACGAGACCGTGATGGTCAACTGCAACCCGGAGACCGTCTCCACCGACTACGACACCTCCGACCGGCTGTACTTCGAGCCGCTCACCCTGGAGGACGTGCTGGAGATCGTCCACGCGGAGCGGCAGGCCGGCCCGATCGCCGGTGTCGTCGTCCAGCTGGGCGGACAGACCCCGCTGGGCCTGGCCCAGGCCCTGAAGGACAACGGCGTGCCGATCGTCGGCACCCCCCCGGAGGCCATCCACGCCGCCGAGGACCGGGGCGCCTTCGGCCAGGTGCTGGCCGAGGCGGGCCTGCCCGCTCCCAAGCACGGCACCGCCACCACCTTCGCCCAGGCCAAGGCCATCGCCGACGAGATCGGCTACCCGGTCCTGGTCCGCCCGTCGTACGTCCTCGGCGGACGCGGCATGGAGATCGTCTACGACGAGACGCGGCTGGAGGCGTACATCGCCGAGTCGACCGAGATCAGCCCCTCCCGGCCGGTGCTCGTCGACCGGTTCCTGGACGACGCCATAGAGATCGACGTCGACGCCCTCTACGACGGCGAGGAGCTGTACCTCGGCGGCGTCATGGAGCACATCGAGGAGGCCGGCATCCACTCCGGCGACTCGGCGTGCGCGCTGCCCCCGATCACGCTCGGCGGGCACGACATCAAGCGGCTGCGGGCCTCCACCGAGGCCATCGCGCGAGGTGTCGGGGTGCGCGGCCTGATCAACATCCAGTTCGCGATGTCCGGTGACATCCTCTACGTCCTGGAGGCCAACCCGCGCGCCTCCCGTACGGTGCCCTTCACCTCCAAGGCGACCGCCGTGCCGCTGGCCAAGGCCGCCGCCCGGATCTCGCTGGGCGCGACCGTCGCCGAGCTGCGCGAGGAGGGCCTGCTGCCGAGGACCGGCGACGGCGGCACGCTGCCGCTGGACGCACCGATCTCCGTCAAGGAGGCCGTGCTGCCCTGGAGCCGCTTCCGGGACACCTCCGGGCGCGGCGTCGACACCGTGCTCGGCCCGGAGATGCGCTCCACCGGCGAGGTCATGGGCATCGACTCCGTCTTCGGCACGGCGTACGCCAAGTCGCAGGCGGGGGCGTACGGCCCGCTGCCGACCAAGGGCCGCGCCTTCATCTCGGTCGCCAACCGGGACAAGCGGTCGATGATCTTCCCGGCCCGTGAGCTGGTCGCCCACGGCTTCGAACTGCTCGCCACCTCCGGCACCGCCGAGGTGCTCAAGCGCAACGGCATCCACGCCACCGTGGTGCGCAAGCAGTCCGACGGACCCGGCCCCAACGGCGAGAAGACCATCGTCCAGCTCATCCACGACGGCGAGGTCGACCTCATCGTCAACACCCCCTACGGCACCGGTGGCCGCCTCGACGGCTACGAGATCCGCACCGCGGCCGTGGCCCGCTCCCTGCCCTGCCTGACCACGGTCCAGGCCCTGGCCGCGGCGGTCCAGGGGATCGATGCCCTCCACCACGGAGAGGTGGGCGTCCGCTCCCTGCAGGAACACGCCGGCTTTCTGACCGCGACACGCGACTAGCAGCCCCGAGGGGGACACCGGAAACGGTGTCCCCCTCTTCATGAGGATCACGTCCTCACGGGGACCACTTCACGAGGACCGAGAGAACTCAGTCATGTACAAGATTTTCTTCCGGCTGGTCTTCCAGCGGATGGATCCCGAGCAGGCGCACCACCTGGCCTTCCGCTGGATCCGGCTCGCCGTCCGCATCCCGGTGCTGCGCACCTTCCTCGCGGCCGTGCTCGCCCCCCGCTACAAGGAGCTGCGCACCGAGGCCCTCGGGCTGCGGATGCACGGCCCGTTCGGGCTCGCCGCCGGTTTCGACAAGAACGCCGTCGCGATCGACGGGATGTCGATGCTGGGCTTCGACCACGTGGAGATCGGCACGGTGACGGGGGAGCCGCAGCCCGGCAACCCGAAGAAGCGGCTGTTCCGGCTGGTCGCCGACCGTGCGCTCATCAACCGCATGGGATTCAACAACGAGGGTTCGCTCGCCGTCGCCGCGCGTCTGGCCTCGCGCACGCCCGTGTTCAGGACCGTCGTGGGCGTCAACATCGGCAAGACCAAGGTCGTCCCGGAGGAGGAGGCCGTCGGCGACTACGTCAAGTCCACCGAGCGGCTGGCCCCGTACGCCGACTACCTGGTCGTCAACGTCTCCTCGCCGAACACCCCCGGCCTGCGCGACCTGCAGGCCACCGAGGCGCTGCGCCCGCTGCTGAGCGCCGTGCGCGAGGCCGCCGACCGGGCCGTTCCGGGACGCCGGGTGCCGCTGCTGGTGAAGATCGCGCCGGACCTCGCCGACGAGGACGTCGACGCCGTCGCCGACCTGGCCGTGGAGCTCGGCCTGGACGGGATCATCGCCACCAACACCACCATCGCGCGCGAGGGACTCGGTCTGACCTCCGCGCCCTCGCTGGTGAAGGAGGCCGGCGGGCTCTCCGGCGCGCCGCTGAAGGCTCGCTCCCTCCAGGTGCTGCGCCGCCTCTACGCGCGCGTGGGCGACCGCGTGACGCTGGTCGGCGTGGGCGGCATCGAGAACGCCGAGGACGCCTGGCAGCGCATCCTGGCCGGCGCCACGCTGGTCCAGGGCTACAGCGCCTTCGTCTACCAGGGACCCTTCTGGGGCCGGGCCCTCCACAAGGGGCTCGCCGCGCGCCTGCGCACCAGCCCGTACGCCACCCTCGCCGACGCGGTCGGCGCCGATGTGAAGAAGGCAGGAACGACAGCATGAGCCCGACGGAGCCCTTCGGCGCGCGCCTGCGCCACGCCATGGACGAGCGCGGCCCGCTGTGCGTGGGCATCGACCCGCACGCGTCCCTGCTCGCCGAGTGGGGCCTGAAGGACGACGTGGCCTCCCTGGAGCGGTTCAGCCGCACGGTGGTGGAGGCGGTCGCCGACCGGGTCGCCGCCCTGAAGCCGCAGAGCGCCTTCTTCGAGCGCTTCGGCTCGCGCGGCGTCGCCGTCCTGGAGAGGACGGTTGAGGAGGCGCGGGCGGCGGGTGCTCTGGTGATCATGGACGCCAAGCGCGGGGACATCGGCTCGACCATGGCCGCCTACGCCGAGTCGTTCCTGCACAAGGACGCGCCGCTGTTCTCGGACGCGCTGACCGTCTCGCCCTACCTAGGCTACGGCTCGCTGAAGCCCGCGGTCGACCTGGCGCGGGAGAACGGCGCGGGCCTGTTCGTGCTGGCGCTGACCTCCAACCCGGAGGGCGCGGAGGTCCAGCACGCCGTACGGCCCGACGGCCGCACCGTGGGCGCGACCGTGCTCGCGCACCTCGCCGAGGAGAACGCCGGGCAGACCCCGCTGGGCTCCTTCGGAGCGGTGGTGGGCGCCACGCTCGGTGACCTGTCATCGTACGACCTTCGGATCAACGGTCCGCTCCTCGCCCCCGGCATCGGCGCCCAGGGAGCGACACCGGCCGATCTTGCCCGGGTCTTCGGGGCCGCGGTGCGCAATGTGGTCCCGAACGTCAGCCGGGGTGTTCTGCGTCACGGTCCCGACGTGGTGGCGCTGCGTGACGCCACGGAACGTTTCGTGGAGGAGATCCAGGTCGCGGTGGCCGCGGGCTGAGGACCGGGTGGACGGTCGAGGGGAGTACTCACGTCTGGATGCGCCCTCGAATCCGGGGCAGTATGTTCTAAATGTCCGTCCTGACGGAGGCTGACCAGGACTTTTCCGCTGTTCTCGCTGACTCAGGCGCCCTCGACCGCTAGTCTCCGTCGAGTGGGGGCACCTCCCACGCCCTCAAGGCAGTGGGGGAGAGCGGGCAAGCGTGTTGCTCGTGGCTCCCCAGGTGTGGGGCGACTAGGTTCCTCACCGGTCCGTATCCGACAGTTCGACATCCGAGGTGACGTAGGCGTGGCTCTTCCGCCCCTTACCCCTGAACAGCGCGCAGCCGCGCTCGAAAAGGCCGCCGCGGCTCGCCGGGAGCGGGCCGAGGTCAAGAATCGACTCAAGCACTCCGGCGCCTCCCTGCACGAGGTCATCAAGCAGGGCCAGGAAAACGACGTCATCGGCAAGATGAAGGTGTCCGCCCTGCTCGAGTCGCTGCCGGGCGTGGGCAAGGTCCGCGCCAAGCAGATCATGGAGCGACTCGGCATCTCCGAGAGCCGCCGGGTGCGCGGCCTCGGCTCCAACCAGATTGCTTCTTTGGAGCGTGAGTTCGGCAGCACAGGCTCCTGACCCGGGCCCGGCGGGAGTCCAGTCCCGGGCACTCCGGGATTGCTGGAATAATCGCCGCATGGCTGTAACACCCCGGGGGACACCCCCCGTACCCCCGGACGCACGTCCGCGGCTGACCGTGCTCTCCGGCCCCTCGGGGGTCGGCAAGAGCACGGTCGTCGCTCATATGCGCAAGGAGCACCCCGAGGTCTGGCTGTCGGTGTCCGCGACGACCCGCAAGCCCCGCCCCGGTGAACAGCACGGCGTCCACTACTTCTTCGTCACCGACGACGAGATGGACAAGCTGATCGCCAACGGTGAGCTGCTGGAGTGGGCCGAGTTCGCGGGCAACCGCTACGGCACGCCGCGCGCCCCCGTACTGGAGCACCTGGAGGCCGGTGTGCCGGTCCTGCTGGAGATCGACCTCCAGGGCGCCCGGCAGGTCCGCGAGTCCATGCCCGAGGGCCGGCTGGTGTTCCTGGCACCTCCCTCCTGGGAGGAGCTCGTACGCCGGCTCACCGGGCGGGGGACCGAGCCGCCCGAGGTGATCGAGCGCCGGCTGCGGGCGGCGAAGGTCGAGCTCGCGGCCGAGCCGGAGTTCGACGAGACCCTGGTCAACACCTCCGTCGAGGACGTGGCGCGCGAGCTGCTAGCCTTGATGGACGTTGTGTGATCGTGACTGGGGACTGGATCGTGGCAGTGACAGTGACAGCCACCGTGACGGTCGCACCGACTGATTCTTTCCCATCCATCGGAAGGTAGAGCGTGTCCTCTTCCATCTCCGCGCCCGAGGGCATCATCAACCCGCCGATCGACGAGCTCCTCGAGGCCACCGACTCGAAGTACAGCCTCGTGATCTACGCGGCCAAGCGGGCCCGCCAGATCAACGCGTACTACTCGCAGCTCGGCGAGGGCCTCCTCGAGTACGTCGGTCCGCTCGTCGACACCCACGTCCACGAGAAGCCGCTCTCCATCGCCCTGCGGGAGATCAACGCGGGCCTGCTGACCTCCGAGGCCGTCGAGGGTCCGGGGCAGTAAGTCCTGCGGTACGTCGTATCTGCAGACCGCAGTAGGTTTTTCCACAGGCCCGGCAGCACGATTGCCGGGCCTGTGGTCTGCTCGGGGGTGCGGGGGCGTCCCCCGCGTTGATGCAGCATGGGGTCGTAGGTTTCCGAGCCGGGGAGAGACGGTGGACAAGCCGAAGGTCGTTCTGGGAGTCAGTGGCGGCATCGCCGCGTACAAGGCGTGCGAGCTGCTGCGCAGGCTGACCGAGTCGGGGCACGACGTGCGCGTCGTCCCCACGGCCTCCGCACTGCACTTCGTCGGCGCGGCGACCTGGTCCGCCCTGTCCGGCAACCCCGTCTCCGCCGAGGTCTGGGACGACGTGCACGAGGTCCCGCACGTGCGCATCGGTCAGCAGGCCGACCTGGTCGTCGTGGCCCCGGCCACGGCGGACATGCTGGCCAAGGCCGCCCACGGCCTCGCCGACGACCTTCTGACCAACACCCTGCTCACCGCCCGCTGCCCGGTGGTCTTCGCCCCCGCCATGCACACGGAGATGTGGGAGCATCCGGCCACTCAGGAGAACGTGGCCACGCTGCGCCGCCGCGGCGCGGTCGTCGTCGAACCGGCGGTCGGCCGGCTGACCGGCGTCGACACCGGCAAGGGCCGGCTGCCCGACCCGGTGGAGATCTTCGAGGTCTGCCGCCGGGTCCTCGCCCGGGGCGCGAGCGAGCCCGACCTCGCCGGCCGGCACGTCGTCGTCAGCGCCGGCGGCACCCGCGAGCCCCTCGACCCCGTCCGCTTCCTCGGCAACCGCTCCTCCGGCAAGCAGGGCTACGCCCTCGCGCGCACCGCGGCGGCCCGGGGCGCCCGGGTCACGCTGGTCGCCGCGAACACCCACCTGCCGGACCCGGCGGGCGTGGATCTCGTCCGGGTCGGTACGGCCGTGCAGCTGCGGGAGGCCGTGCTGAAGGCGGCCGCGGACGCCGACGCGGTGGTCATGGCCGCCGCCGTCGCCGACTTCCGCCCCACGAGCTACGCGGCCGGCAAGATCAAGAAGAAGGACGGCCAGGAGCCCGAGCCCATCGCCCTGGTGCGCAATCCGGACGTCCTCGCGGAGATATCGGCCGACCGGGCGCGGCCCGGACAGGTGATCGTGGGCTTCGCCGCCGAGACCGACGACGTCCTCGCCAACGGTCGCAGGAAGCTCGCGCGCAAGGGCTGCGACCTGCTGGTGGTCAACGAGGTGGGGGAGCGCAAGACCTTCGGCGCGGAGGAGAGCGAGGCCGTGGTGCTGGCCGCCGACGGCGGCGAAACCCCTGTGCCGTACGGCCCGAAGGAGGCCCTGGCCGAGACGGTGTGGGACCTGGTGGCCGCCCGGCTGGGCTGAGCGCCGCCCCTGTTCCCGCCCCGCTCGCGCGTCGTGCTCTGCCGCGTAGCGGCTCTGGTCAAGTTCGCCGGACATTGGGCAGAATGCCCGTGCCACAGGCCGCAGCGCTCCCGAGAGGCGAGACGGGTGGGGCGGTGGCCGAGCGCGACCGATAAACTGTTCGCGGACGACGCCGGGCGCAGCCCCCGTGTCGTCCACCAATGATCAGCCAGCAGCCGCTGCAAACCCAGGGAGCGTTGTGTCCCGTCGCCTGTTCACCTCGGAGTCCGTGACCGAGGGTCACCCCGACAAGATCGCTGACCAGATCAGCGACTCCGTTCTCGACGCGCTGCTGCGCGAGGACCCGACCTCCCGGGTCGCCGTGGAGACACTGATCACCACCGGCCTGGTGCACGTGGCCGGCGAGGTCACGACCAAGGCCTACGCGGACATCGCGACCCTGGTCCGCAGCAAGATCCTGGAGATCGGCTACGACTCCTCCAAGAAGGGCTTCGACGGCGCCTCCTGCGGGGTGTCGGTGTCGATCGGCGCGCAGTCCCCGGACATCGCGCAGGGCGTCGACACCGCCTACGAGTCCCGGGTCGAGGGTGATGAGGACGAGCTGGACCGGCAGGGCGCGGGCGACCAGGGCCTGATGTTCGGCTACGCCTCCGACGAGACGCCGACGCTGATGCCGCTGCCGATCTTCCTGGCGCACCGGCTGTCCAAGCGGCTGTCGGACGTGCGCAAGAACGGCACGATCCCCTACCTGCGCCCCGACGGCAAGACGCAGGTCACCATCGAGTACGACGGCGACAAGGCGGTCCGCCTGGACACGGTGGTCGTCTCCTCGCAGCACGCTTCCGACATCGACCTGGACTCGCTGCTGGCGCCCGACATCCGCGAGTTCGTCGTGGAGCCGGAGCTGAAGGCGCTGCTGGAGGACGGCATCAAGCTGGAGACCGAGGGCTACCGCCTGCTGGTCAACCCCACCGGCCGGTTCGAGATCGGCGGGCCGATGGGTGACGCCGGCCTGACCGGCCGGAAGATCATCATCGACACCTACGGCGGCATGGCCCGCCACGGCGGCGGCGCGTTCTCCGGCAAGGACCCCTCCAAGGTGGACCGCTCGGCGGCGTACGCGATGCGCTGGGTCGCCAAGAACGTGGTGGCGGCCGGCCTGGCCTCGCGCTGCGAGGTGCAGGTGGCGTACGCGATCGGCAAGGCCGAGCCGGTGGGCCTGTTCGTGGAGACCTTCGGCACGCACAAGGTGGAGCCGGAGAAGATCGAGAAGGCGATCGACGAGGTCTTCGACCTGCGTCCGGCCGCCATCATCCGCGAGCTCGACCTGCTCCGCCCGATCTACGCCCAGACGGCCGCCTACGGCCACTTCGGCCGCGAGCTGCCCGACTTCACCTGGGAGCGCACCGACCGCGTGGACGCGCTGCGCGAGGCGGCGGGGCTGTAGGGCCCGGCCCGATCCGAGGATCGAGCGAGGCCCGGACTCCCGTGGAGTCCGGGCCTCGGCGCATGCCGGTGCGGCTCAGGGACGCGGGCGGCCGTCGGTTGTCAGTCCCGTTTGGTAGGAATGCAAGGGTGAGCAGCGAGAGCGGTACGGGACACGGCGGGGCCGCGGGGGCGCCGCCGGAGCAGCTCGCGCTCATCCGGGAGAGTGTGCGCAAGGCCAAGGAGCCCCGGGCCAAGCCGCGGACCTGGCGGGGGGCCGCGCTCGCCGGGGAGCTGCCCGTGGCGCGGGTGCTGGTCGACAAGGGCGTGCTGCACCTCGACCGGTACTTCGACTACGCCGTGCCGGCCGAGCTGGACGCCGACGCGCAGCCAGGGGTGCGGGTGCGGGTGCGGTTCGGGGCCGGACGGCACCGGGTGCGGGAGGGGCGGCGCGAGGGCGGCGGCCTCGTCGACGGGTACCTGATCGAGCGCCGGGCCGAGTCGGACTACTCCGGGCCGCTGGCCGCGCTCGCCCAGGTCGTG
Source organism: Streptomyces triticisoli (assembly GCF_003270085.1). Lineage (GTDB taxonomy): Bacteria > Actinomycetota > Actinomycetes > Streptomycetales > Streptomycetaceae > Streptomyces > Streptomyces triticisoli. The sequence continues at coordinate 15,954 of NZ_QFDQ01000292.1, forward strand.
TCGCCCGAGCCCGTGCTCGGCGAGGAACTGCTGGGCCTCGCGCGGGCCGTCGCCGACCGGTACGCGGGCAGTGTCGCCGATGTCCTGCAGCTCGCCGTGCCGCCGCGCAGCGCGCGGGCCGAGCAGCGGCCCTCGCCCGCACCGCTGCCGCCTCCGTCCGCGCCCGAGGCGGGCTCCTGGGCCCGGTACGAGCGGGGGCCGGCTTTCCTGGAGGCGCTGGCCGGGGGCGGCTCGCCGCGCGCCGTGTGGAACACGCTCCCGGGGCCCGAGTGGAACGAGGAGCTGGCCCGCGCGGTCGCCGCCGCGCTGTCCTCGGGACGGGGTGCGCTCGTCGTCGTACCGGACGGAAGGGCCGCCGCCCGGGTGGACGCAGCGCTGACCGCCCTCCTGGGCGAGGGACGGCACGCGCTGCTCACCGCCGACGCGGGCCCCGAGAAGAGGTACCAGCAGTGGCTCGCGGTGCGCAGGGGCTCCGTGCGGGCCGTGGTGGGGACGCGGGCGGCCATGTTCGCGCCGGTGCGTGACCTCGGGTTGGTGGCGCTCTGGGACGACGGGGACGACAGCCACAGCGAGCAGCACGCGCCGCAGCCGCACACCCGCGAGGTGCTGCTGTTGCGCGCCGCACAGGACAAGTGCGGTTTTCTGCTGGGTGGTTGGAGCTGCACGGTGGAGGCGGCGCAGCTCGTCGAGAGCGGCTGGGCCCGGCCCCTTGTCGCCGCGCGGCAGCAGATACGGGGGACGGCTCCGCTCGTGCGCACCGTGAGCGACGGCGATCTCGCGCGCGACGAGGCCGCCCGGGCCGCGCGGCTGCCGTCGCTCGCCTGGCAGGCGGCCAGGGAGGGGCTGCGGCACGGGCCCGTCCTGGTGCAGGTGCCCCGCCGGGGCTATGTGCCGCGGATGGCCTGCGCGCGGTGCCGGGAGCCCGCGCGCTGCCGGCACTGCGCCGGGCCCCTGCAGGCGCAGGACACCGGGGCGCTGCGGTGCGGGTGGTGCGGGTGCGAGGAAGCCGCCTGGCACTGCCCGGAGTGCGGCGCGTTCCGGTTGCGTGCCCAGGTCGTCGGGGCCCGGCGGACCGCCGAGGAGCTGGGGCGGGCCTTCCCCGCCGTGCCGGTGCGGACCTCGGGGCGCGAGCACGTGCTGGACACGGTGCCGGGCACGCCCGCGCTCGTGGTGAGCACACCGGGCGCGGAGCCGGTCGCCGAGGGCGGGTACGCGGCCGCGCTGTTGCTGGACGGCTGGGCCATGCTCTCCCGGCCCGACCTGCGGGCGGGCGAGGACGCGCTACGGCGCTGGATCGCGGCCGCGGCGCTGGTGCGGCCGCAGGAGGCGGGCGGCACCGTGGTCGTCGTCGCCGAGCCGACACTGCGGCCCGTGCAGGCCCTGGTGCGGTGGGACCCCGTGGGCCATGCGGTACGGGAGCTGGCCGAACGCGCGGAGCTGGGTTTCCCGCCGGTGTCCCGCATGGCGGCCGTGTCCGGCCCGGAGGAGGCGGTGACCGACTTCCTCCCCACTGCCGAACTCCCGCGCGAGGCCGAGGTGCTGGGCCCTGTCCCGCTCCCGGTCACGCCCCCCGGCCGCCCCCGCCGTTCGGGCGCGCCCCCGCCCGGCGAACACTGGGTCCGCGCCCTGATCCGCGTCCCACCCGGCAGTGGAGCCGCCCTCGCCGCCGCCCTGAAGTCCGCCCAGGCGGCCCGGACGGCCAGGGGAGGCGGCGAGACGGTCTGGGTGCGCATCGACCCACCGGACATCGGCTGACGGACACCCACCGCGCTCCCCTGGCCGGGCCGGTTCCGGCGGCGGAACCGGCCCGG
>NZ_QFDQ01000293.1 GCF_003270085.1 Streptomyces triticisoli
GCCGAGCCGTCTGATCCGCCGCCACGGAGCGTGACGTCACGTCAGCAAGCCGAACCAGCGCACCGCTCAACTTCGAAGACCCGTCATCGCTTGTATCCCACTCGGGGGAGCCCAGCAACTCGAGGATCTGCTCCCGGTACTTCGCTCCCACTCTCCAGTGCGCCGTGAGCACCTGCACGGCGAGCGCCGAGACCTCGGGATCCTCGGGGTGGATCAGATACGTGGCGATCAGCGGCTCGTACGCCGGGCCGCCCGCACGGGCCACCGCGTACAGCCGCCAGTAGAGGTCCGGGCCAGCCCGGCACTCGGTGACGGCCTGGGCGATCTGCTTCACCTCCTGCGGCGGAATGGTGCCGTCCTTCGCCCGTGCGATCAGCCGCCGCAGGTATGCATCATGCGCCACTGCCATGCTCCACTCACTTGATTCTGGGGACGAACGGCTCGGAGAAGTCCAGCATTCTGCTGGCCCGCCCCAGGTCGGCGACGAGAAGGTCTCGCATGGCGCCACTCGTCCCAGGATGGGCCAGCTTCCTGTTGATGGCTGCGATTTGATCGAGTAGGCCGCCCTGGGCGTTGCGAACCTCGTCGACATATCCCCAGGGGACGCCGCTCGCCTTCCGCTCAACCACCCCTCCCTTCAATTCCCGTGCCGCCCCAGTGAGGTCCTTCATCGTCAAGTGCTCGGCACAATCGTCGATCTTGGCGGAGAACGGCGAGATGGGGATCTTGTTCGCGAGCTTGATCGCGTCGGCTATGTTGTCGAGCTGCTTGGGCAGCTTGGCCGCGTCTCCCGCGAGCGGAATGAAGCCGGCCGCTCCGGATGCAGCGGGGCTTCCTCGGCGTTCACCTGAGTCACCCGCGCACCGGCGGTCTCCAGGGCCTCGACGATCCGCTCGGCGGCCTCCGGGGAGAAGAGCCCCTTGGTCACGCTGAGGACGAATCCGGCCACGGGAGCACGGTCCACCTGCCGCAGCAGGATGAACGCCTCCCCCTCCGCCGGGGAGAAGGCGAAGCAGAACCACTCCGCGAAGTCGTCACAGACGGTCTCCGGCGCGCCCCAACGCTCCTCGAGTGCCGCACGCTCGACGTCGACCTGGGCGAGCCATCTGATGTCACGCGGGCTGACATCCTGTTCGCGGATCCGCTTCAGACCTGCTGGCTCCAGCTCCCGCAGATCCATGCCTACCTCACCTCCGTGATGATGATCGGGATGGGGGCCCATTCGTCGCCGTCCTTGACGAAGGAGATGACGCCAGCCTCCTTCCCAGCCTCCCACGCGGCCTGTCCCGGCAGACTGCGGCCGTAGGACTTGGGCTTCACGGTGGTGTAGAACTCCAGGCTTCCCGGCTTGGCGTCTTTCGGACTCGGACCACGCCACGCCTGAGCGGTGGCGTTGCTCCCCTGCCTCGGGGCCCGGCTCCACAGCTCGCCCGACTTGGCCATGCTCCGAGCGACTTCGGTCGGCTGGGTCTTCGCGTTGCCGAGCCGGTGGAACGGGCCGTACAGGGTCACCGGTCCCTTCGGCAGGCTCTTGCCTGCGGTGAGCATCTTGGTGCCGGCCGTGACGGTCGCGCCGCCGACCGTACAGACCCGTACCTGGAACAGGGTGGCGAACTCGCCGTGATCAAGGAACTCCTCGGCCACGCCCACATCGGCGTCACCGCCACCGTGTACGCCCACGTCCGAATCCGCCTCCAGCGCGACGCCATCAACACCGCGCTCAACGACCCGGCGATCATCGACACGGCCAGCTCCGACGGCGACGAACCGCCACCCTGTGCCGCCTTCGTACGCTGACGTTGCCGTCAACTACTGCCGTAAAAACCCACTGAAGGCCCACCAGGGACCGCTTGATGGGCCTTCAGATTTGCACTTCTGATGTCCAGAAACCGAGCGCTGCTACCTGAGCGTCACGTCTACGCCGAATTCTCTCAGAACGTCCAGAGCGGACGTCGCCAGCGAGGCGCCCATCCTTTCCTGCGCACCGGAAAAGTGTTCCCACACCAACTCAAACGGAGCACTAACGTTCCGGGACGACGCAAGGCAATCAGCAAGCCCGTCAAGAGTGGATCCAAAATATCCACCGGGACCATTAACCGCTTCACCAAGCGCGCAATAGAAGCTGCTTTCACCGACGATCTGCCTGCCATCGATTACGCAGATTTCTCCAACGCCATACCTCTTAGCCGCATGTCCTGTTTCGAACCAAGAGTTCTGAACCACATGGAGCCAGCTATCATGCGATTCGACGGGATACTCCACCCATTCCCCCTTTGTAAGGGGGCCCCCCGAAGCCCATCGACGCCAGATTGCTCCCGCTGCGACGTACGGGCAGGTATGGCCATAGAAGGTCGCAACAAAGCCACCCCGCCCGGGGCCTCCCTTACCCTCGAACGTAGAGCGCAGCCCCACCCGCCCGATGTAATACGACCCGATCGCCTTGCCGAGTGAGTTAACCACGCGCAGCTCCACGTCGGACAGGTCCTTGCCGAGGCGGACCGGTTCTCGCGCAGACCCGAAGATCAAGATGTCCTCTGACTGTGCGCGATCCGACTCCACAAAGAACCCGTTGATTTCATGCGCCGCGATGATGACTGTTCCGGACTCTTCTTCGACTAGGCGATAGAGCGGAATAACCGAACCGCTTTCACTCATCTCGCACCTTCCCACTATCGACCAGGCGAATTCTAGCGGGGAGTCCGGAGAAGCCTGACGGCGACCTCTCCGGACTCCCCATTGCATTCACTTCTACCTACCGCCACCCAGAGTCAGGGAAGTGAGGCGCACTGAAGGGCTTGATCGTATCGTAGTGGTCGTTCGTCCACCCCATCACTATCCGACCATTGGGCAGGGTCTTCACTAGAATACGAGCGCTGTCACCCTTAGATCCGGGAACTCGATACTCCAAGGAACCCGCCCACCACTTCTCGTGAGTCGCCCTGCCTTGGAATACCTTCTGCGCTCCCGTGGCAGGATCCGTCTGCGGCTGGCCTCTCCCGGCCCTGATTTCGTCATAGGCATTGACGAAGTGCCTCGACATCCCCTGCGGAAGCGGATCCGACAGCTTCCTGGTAGGAGCTACAGCCGCTGGCTTTCGAACGGGAACTCGCTGGTTATGCAAGAAGATTGCGGCAAGAGCACCGGGTACTTGGTAAGCGTCGCTCGTGGTGTCATAGCCGCCTTCTTCGGCGATCCAGTTGTCAAACTGGGCTCCGTAGTCGCAGCCAGGTGATCCTGGGCCTCCGTCTCCGCGGCAATCAGAATCGAAGATCCAGCCAGCGTATTCTGCCGTGTACGGCACGTTGCTGACCAAGCCGTAGAACGTTTCTCCGACGCCTGAGCAGACACCGGCCATGAAGCCCCAGGATCCGCACCCACCCTTCGTGGCAGGGGCCGGATCTGGGCCCTTTTTGAACACGACCTGCGCCGAGGTGCGGCCGCCGCTCCTGGTGACCGTGACGGTCATGGTGCTGCTTCCGGTACCGCCGCCCGGCTTCGTGTACGTCTGGGTGGACGTCTTCGTGTACGACCAGTCCCAGCCGTTCTTGGTCTTGGTCCAGGTTTCGGTGCCGCCGTTGCAGGAGCTCGAGGCACCGCCGCATGCCCCGTCAGGGCGGAGTCCGGTGGGATCGCTGAGTGTTACGGGGGTGTTGTTGGCGTAGGCGTAGCCGTTGAGGGACTCGTGGTCGTCGGGGGCGAGGATGGGGTCGACGGAGAGGAAACGCCCGAGCGTCGGGTCGTACTCGCGGGCGCCGATGTGGGTGAGTCCGGTGGTGGCGTCGGCGGGTTTGCCGAGGAAGCCCTTGTCGTCGGGCCAGGCCTGCGGTGTCGTGCCGCGGGATTCACCGAAGGGCTTGGTGTAGCGGCGGGTGATGGCCTGGGTGGTGGCGTCCACGGTCATTGAGGCAGTGCCGTGGTGGTCGTCGACCATCCAGGACAGGCCGGTCTCGGTGCGGACTGCGGTGGCGTCGCCGGCTGGGTAGTAGCGCTGGCCCGTGAACTTCTTGGCGGCCGTGTCGTAGTGGAGTTCCTGGCCGCCCAGGTAGAGGACGGTCTTGCCGGGGCCGCGGCGGATCAGGAGGTCGCCGTTGGCGTCGTAGAGGTAGTCGGTGGTCTTGGCGCCTTCGGTGAGGCGGACGAGTTCTCCTTCGATGTCCCAGGTGAGGCTCTGCGCGGTGCCGGTGGGGCCGTAGCGCTGGGTGGTGTTGCCCTGCTCGTCGTAGGTGTAGGTCTTGGCGGTGCCGCCGCCCACGGTGACGGAGGTCAGGGTGTGGGGCTGGCCGGCGCCGGAGGCGTTGACGGCGGGGTAGCCGTAGGCGGTCTTGGTGTCGCCGGTGGTCTTGTGTTCGGTCTGGGTGTCGCGCAGGCCGCCGGGCTTGTAGGTCCAGCTGGTCCAGTACGGGGCCGGGCCGCCGAGGGCGCTCGCCGAGCGGGCGGTGGCGCAGTTGTTGGAGGAGGGGGTCCAGGCTTCGGTCAGACGGCGGTAGCCGTCGTAGGCGAAGCACTGGGTGTCCTTGCCGCCTGCCTTGTCCGTGATCGACTTTACGTTGCCGGTGGCGTCGTAGGTGTAGTTGACGTCGCTGGTGTAGCCGGTGTTGGTCTGGTCGACGGTGTGGGTGTTGGCCAGCCGGCGGGTGCCGTCCTCGTAGCGGTTGAGGACCTGGAGGTGCTTGGCGCCGGTGGAGGTGCCCAGGCGGGTCTCCTCGATCTCGCCGTAGGGGGAGTAGCCGATGTTCTGGACGTAGTCGGTCATGCCGTCGGTGCCGGTGAGCATGCCAAGGCCGTTGTAGCTGTTGACTACGGTCTCGGCGGGCAGGCCGGCCACCGCAGGCATCGAGGTGGACTGGACGGTGCCGTCGATGTTGTAGGTGGTGGAGGTGGTGAAGGTCTGCGGCGCGCCAGCGGTGACCAGGGGGTCGGTGGCGGCGATGACGGTCTTGATGCCCTTGGGTCGGCCGAGATCGTCATAGCCGGTGACGACCTGGGAGTAGATCTTGCCGGTGGTGCCGCCGACGTATCGGATCGAGGCGGTCGGCAGCCCCTTGGCCAGGGAGTCGTAGGTGAACTTGGTCAGCTGGTGGGCGTTGTCCTGCACGCCGTCCCAGGTGCCGGTCGTGCGGCCGAGTTCGTCGTAGTCGGTGATCAGGGTGCGGGAGACGCCGTTGAGGGTCGAGGTGACGGTCAGGGGCTGGTCGAGGTCGTTGTAGGTGGTGGTGACGGTGCCCTTGTCGGGGTCGGTGGAGGTGGTTGTGCGGCCGCGCAGGTCGTAGCCGTACGTCCAGACCGCCCCGTCGGGACCGGTCATCTTCTTGAGCTGACCGCCGGGGGTGTACTCGTACAGGGTGCGGGTGTAGTCGCTGCCGGTCGGGACGGGGCCCCCGTACTCACGGCGTTCGATGAGCCGGCCGCGAGCATCGATGATGCTCAGGGTGCCGGTGCCGCCTGCGGCGGCGGTGACGGCGGTGCGGTCGCCCTGGTAGTCGGTCTTGGTGCGCCACTTCTCCTGGTCGTAGACCCGGAAGATCGATTGCGTGGCCCGGCCGGCGGCGTCGAAGACCGTCTCGGTGGAGGCGGGCACGGAACCGGGGAAGGTGTTTGCCAGGGCGCCCGAGGGGGCCTTGTTGTCGTGGACCTGCGCGTTGGTGATGTACGCCAGGCCACGGTCGTCGTAGAGGGTCTCGGAGATCACCCGGCCGCCGTTCGGCGCGGGGGCCTGCGTCTGGCGGGGCCGCAGCAGGCTGTCGAAGATCTCGTAGGAGCTGTTGTAGGTCTTCCCGTCGGACTTGAGGACGTCGGTGCGGACCCAAGTCTCCTTGTTGTTGTTGATGCTGTAGGTGTAGACGATGCTGGCGGCGTCGCCGAGTGCGCGGGAGCGGTCCGGCTTCCAGACCGACCGCAGGCGGCCGAGCGCGTCGAAGGACCACTCGGTGACGTTGTCGTTGGCGTCGGTGGTCTTGGTGGCCGTGCCCCAGGCCGGGTCCACCTCGGTGGTGGAGGTGTAGAGCTTGGGATCGGTGGTGGTCTTGGACGTCAGCGGACCGTAGCCGGTGTCGTCGGGGACATAAGTGGTCCTGACCGTGCGGTTGAGGGCGTTGGTCGCGGTGAGTGGGCGGCCCAGCTTGTCGTAGGTGGCGCCGGAGACCTGCTGGTAGACGGGCTTCTTGTCCACCGCGTTGTAGCTCGCGACCCGGTAGGAGGCGGTGATGTCACCCTTGGTGGGCGCCACGCCGACGGCCTGCTGGTCGTAGGCCGTGGTGATGTCGGAAAGGACGTCACCAGGGACCGACGGGGTGCTCGCGCAGGGGACGCTGTAGGTCTCGACGCGGGAGGCGAAGGAGACCAGCCAGGCCGAGGTGTTGCGGGCGTACGTGGTGCGCGTGCAGGTCTCGTCGCCGGTCTTGGCGGTGTCGCCGCTGTCCTCCACGGTGAGCGGCATGCCGTACGTGGTGTCGTAGGTGGTCTTCTGCTTGACCGTGCGGGTGCCGGTGGAGGTCTTGGTGCGGGTGGCGGTCTCACCGGCCTGGACGATCCAGGACTCGGTGGTGCCCCAGTTGTAGGTGTGGCTGCCGGTCTTGTGGGACCAGGGGGTGTTGATGGTGCCGCTGACTTCTTCGCTGCCGTTGTAGGCGATGGTCTCGCGGACGAAGCCGGCGTACTGGCGGGAGTCGTCGATGGCGGTGCCGGTGGAGTCGGTGACCTTCTCCACCCGGGGGGTGCCGTCGAGTTCCTTCTCGCCGTTCAGTCCGCGCATGTACAGGTTGGACCTCTTGCTGCGCGGGCCCTCGGAGTCGCCGGAGGTCTGGACGACCTTGCCGTAGCCGCGCCACTGCGACCAGGTGCGGTTGGACGCCTTGGTCAGGCCCTCGTCGTCGGCGTAGGCCCAGCCGGCGCCGCCCTGGTAGTCGTAGTACGTCTCGCCGGTGTCGCCGTGGCCGTAGGGGTCCTCCTGGAAGACGGAGGTGACGACGTACTTGTGGAACCAGTCGGTGACCGGGGTCGCCCCGGACTGCGACCACTTGACCGGGAAGCAGCGGCGGGTGTTCTTGTCGACGGCCGCCGGCATGCTGGTGCCCCAGATGCAGTCTGGGTTCGAGTAGTTGACGGTGACGGTCGAGCCGGTCTCGGACTTGATAGTGCGCACACGCCACTTGATGTAGCGCAGGGTGTCCGGGCCGCTGCCCTCGACGTGGTTGGGCATCTGGATGCCGCCGAAGACGACCGGCGGCATGGCGGCCGCGGTGGTGTTGGCCTTGCCGGTGTTCTGGATGGACTTCAGCCACAGGCTGGGCGAGGAGGCGTCACCGGTGTCGGGGAAGCTCTGTTCCAGGTGCCAGGTGTCCACGTCCCGGCGGGTGGTGCCGGTGCCGGTCCACACCGAGGTGGTGACGTCGGTGAGGCGCTTGCGGGTGAAGAAGGCCGGGCCGATCTGGGTGGTGCACTTGGTGCCGGAGGCGCAGATCATGTCGAAGGGCACGTCGGGCCAGTTGGCCTTGGTGTCCTTGGTCAGGCTGGTGCAGCCGCCCGAGACGACGCAGCGCTCGGCGTAGGCGAAGCGGACCTGCTGGGCGGCGGGCTTGGTGTAGATCAGGTCGCTGCGCAGGCCGTAGTCGATGCGGTCGAGGTAGCCGCCCCGGGTGTAGCCGGTGCCGTTGACCGTGGTGTCGGCGTTCTTGGAGTAGTAGTTCGTCTCCCGGCTGTACCAGTAGGCGGAGGCGTTGCCGTGGGTGTCCACGACGTAGTCCAGGTTCCAGCGCCAGGCCTGGGTGCAGGAGGAGTCGGCGAAGCCGGTGGACTTGTAGCAGGGCTCGCCGGAGTCGTCGCCGAAGACCGGCACGGTCCACACCGAGTTGGTGACCGGGTCGTCGGCGGCGGTGCCGTTGTCGCTCCAGCCGGGCAGGCGGTGCTTGCCGAAGAAGTACTGGGTGCCGGAGGAGTCCGTGACCTTCCAGTACTCGGTGTTGTCGTCGCCGTTGCCGGTGGCTCCGGTGAGGTGCTCGACGCGGCTGCCGTCCTCGTTCTTCACCTTCCACGAGCCGCCGGACGCCTGGGACAGGGCCGCGGTGTCGCAGGCGGCCTTGTCGGCGCAGGTGTTGACCAGTTCGACGGCCTTGCCGTTGAGGACCAGAGTGGCGTTGGCGTATTTCCAGCACAGGTCGCCCTTGCCGGACTGGCCGTCGTCCTTGCAGGAGGCGTACTTGCGCTCGATGTAGGACTCGGTGATCGAGAAGCCCTCGCCGACCACGGAGGTCTGGTTGTTCTCCCCGGCCGTGCGGCCGTCCACCGAGGCGGAGTTGTAGGAGATGGACAGGTTCGGGGACGGGCCGGCCGTCGCCGGGGGAACCCGCAGCGGGTAGTTCCAGGTGAAGTCACCCGTGCTGCCGCCAGCCTCCCAGGTCGCGGTCGGGGACAGCGGGGTGGCGCTGTAGTCGCTTCCTCCGCCCGAACTGTCGGCCGCCGCCGCCAGCAGCATCGGGGTGCCGGCGGCGAGGGTGCGGGCGGAGACCGTGCCCGTCAGGGTCTGGGACTCCGCGTCGTTGTCCGCGCCCGCCACGGGACTCTGGGTGCGGCAGGATGCCTTCTCCGGGGTGGTCAGCGCACAGGCCGGGAGCGTCACCAGGCGCAGGCGGGGGCCGAAGTTGCCGCCGTAGACGTCGTTGAAGGAGGAGTAGTCCAGGGAGATCCGGAGCTTGTCGGTGTCACCGGCGGGCTTTCCGGATGCGGCTCCCGCCGGGTCGACGGTGAGCAGGACGCCGTTGACGCCCGCCTTCTTCGCGGCCGACTGGGGGTGGACGCTGAGCGCCACTTCCTCGGCCGGACCGGTGGTCTTCGCCTGCGTCTTGCTCTTGGTCGACTTGGGTGCCGGGGCGGTGGGCTCCTGGGCCAGCTCCACGCCGAGCCCGCCGACGGTGACCAAGGCCCCGCCGGTCGCCGGGACTGCGGCGGTGGCCTTCCCGGGCTTCGGCCACGCGGCCTTCCTCAGCCGCTCACGGGTCTCGCGGGTGGCGGGGGCGGCCTTGTCCTTCGGGGCCTTGGACGTGCCGGGCTTGAGCACGCCCACCTTGTCGATCTTCGCTTCGGGCCGGTCCTCCAGCTGCTTGCGGGCCGCCGAGGACTGGGCCTGGGCGGCGAAGTCGTAGCCCGAGGGCACCACGACCTGCGGAAGGACGCAGAGCGAGACGACGAGCGCACCACGGCCGAGCCAGCGGCGTATGACCGCCCCCGACAGGCGTGGGCGGAAAGGTGTTAAAGACACAGTGAATTCCCAATTCTCGGATAGGGGAAGGCGGCGCCCGGGCGATGTCAGCGCCCGAGAACGCCAGGTCTCGACGGCGCGTCGGTGAAGGCGCGCGGGATGGTGCGAGCAGAACGCGGCGAACGCGGCAGGGCGGGACAGGACGAGCAGGCCGCCCTGTCCCGCCCCGCTGCTACTGCTGCTCGGTGTTGCGCCGGTTGGCGATCGTGTCGGTGGAGGTGGCTCCGGCCCAGACACGGACGCTGTCGATCGTCCCGGGGAAGTAGCGCGTGGCAGCGCCATTGATCTTCGCCCGGCCGATCTCGAACGCTCCGCCGCCCTGCCAGGGGGCCAAGTACGGCACGCCGTCCTCGTCGCCCATCCGGGCGCTGTCGACATGGAGCCTGAGCCCGCCGAGCTTGGAGGTGTCGTCGGGGTCGGCTGCTGCCTGGGCGTCGTAGACGACCGTCAGCATGACCGGAACGCCCAGCTTGGCCGTGGTGAATGCGGTGGACTCGCTCTTGGTCCAGACCGCCCCGGTGCCGTCCTTGTCAGGACGGCCGAACGTCCACCGCCCCTGGGTGCTGCCGGCCGACTGCTCGTACCAGACACCCCAGGAGGACTGGCTCGTCCCCGACTGGCCGAACACCTGCACCGCATATGACTTGCTGGTGTCGGCGAGCTTGGCCGGGTCCAGCGTCACCCAGGCGGTCGCGGTGAACGAACCGGAGTCGTCGACGACCGGCCCGGCGGCGGTGGCGTACGCGCTCGTGCCGTTCAGGGTCATCGTCTGCGTGGTGGTGACCTCTTCGCCGATCTCCGGGTCGCCGGTGGTGAACTGGGTGAGCGCGGCCCCGTTGAGGGTGAGGTTCCGGCCGAAACCGCTGGTGTCCTTGACCGTGGTGCCGGTCGCGTTGGCCATGTCCGTGGCGTCCCACTTGGCGACGAGCGCCGGGACCGGGTCGCCGGCAGTGCCGTCGCTGAGGTCCTCATCCTCCAGCCAGGCCTCGTGGGAGACCTCGGTGTCCGCGAGTGCGCGGGACCAGACCTTCACCTCGTCGATGGTTCCGGCGAAGTTCTCCTTGCCGGTCGCGGCGTGCCACAGCCGCCCGACCTGCAGGTTGCCGGACGCCTTCCACGGGGTGGCCGTGAACGGCACTGGATTGCCCTGCGGGACGCCGTTGACGTAGAGCTGGAGAGTCTGCGCCGCCGCGTTGTAGACGCCCGCCAGGTGGGTCCAGACGTTCAGGACCGGTGGTTTGGTGGCGATCGAGCGGGTGATCGCGGGGCTGGTGACGTCCGTCTGGTGGCGGTTGAAGATCCAGGCGTTGTAGGCGGTGGAGTAGTACAGCTGGAACCCGGAGGCGTTCGTTCCCGCCTGGGACAGGACGGTGTAGTTGACGTCCTTCTTCGTCAGACGGGCCCAGGCCGAGACGGTGAAGGACTTGGTGGTGTCCAGTACCGCGCCGGAGGTGGAGAGGTAGGCGCTCGTGCCGTTGAGTTTCGCCGCGGCGGAGCCGCTGCGGGCCAGGGTGTCCCAGGCGGCCCCCGAGGAGGTCAGCGGGTGCTGGGTGGCGGTGGTGGAGTCGGTGAGGGAGTTGTCCAGGTGCCAGATCCCCGAGGGCTTCTCTGCACCCTTCACCAGGAAGCTGTAGTAGCCGGTGAGCGAGCTGTGGCCGGCCGCGTCATAGCCCCAGACCTGGATGGTGTTCTCACCGGCCTGGTTTGGCGTGATCGTCTGGGTGGTGGCCGTGCCCTGGGCGACAGTGATCGGCGAGGAGACCGCGCCGCTGTTCAGCTTCCACTTGTAGCTGACGACATCCGACTGGATACCGGGCACGCTGGGGTTGGTGTCCGCGGGGGTGAAGGTGAACTTGCCCGGCGTGCCCACCCCACCCGCGGCCGGGTCGGTCTCGGCCGGCTTGTAGAGGCCGTCCGTACTGGTGATCACCGGAGGCGGCGGCGAATCGGTGTCGACCCGGAAGTAGCACCAGGACGACCAGGCCGAGTCCAGGACACCGGTGGCGCCCCGGTCCGTCTTGTAGTACGCCTGCGTCTTGACGCGCATGCGGTAGTCCGTCTGCGCCGGCAGCTTGCTGGTGGACGCGGTGCGCGCGGCGTTGTCGGCCACCCAGGCGCCGTCCGGCGAGGCCGCGTACCAGGCGCGGCTGGAACCGTCGGCCTTCCACACCTCGAACAAGGCGCGCAGTTGGGCCTTGGAGCCGTCGACCGACTGCACCGTGGCCAGCATCTTCGGCGTGGTGTCGCTGGTGGCGAAGGGCGTCGTGGAAGCGTTGCAGGCCCGCCCGGTGGTGCCCTGCTGAACGCCGTACGCGGTCGGCTTGTCCGGGTAGGAGACGTAGGTCACCGACAGCTTCGCGTCGTTGCGGAACCGCGCCCAGGAGGCCGCGTTGGACTCGTCGTGCGCGGTCAGCGAGAAGGTGATCTGCGACTCCTTGTTCGCGGCGTAGGAGGCGAGGGTCGGCGTCAGGTTCTCGTTCGTCTCCTCCAGGTTGTCACTGAACCGCACCCAGTTCGCCGGCTGCGACGGGCTGCACAGGGTGCCCCGCCCGTAGGCCACCTTCCGGTCGCCCATCAGGTCCACCCCGGTGGGGCGGGTCGACCAGGTGGTGCTGGAGGAGATGCCCTTGTCCACACGGTGCAGGTCGTACCAGTGCGGATCGCAGGTGAACGTCCACACCTGGTACACCTCGAACGTCGCGTCCAGGACCTTCTTGCCGTGAATCGACGACAGCGGGTACTCGAAGTACATGCGCTGGGTGTACGGGCTGCTGGAGCAGAGGTAGCCGGCGTAGTTGGAGCAGCGTCCCACGCCCTTGTCCCCGTCGAACTCCCAGTACTTGGTGCCGTTGGAGGCCAGGGCCGTCCAGTCGCCCCGCGTGATGCCCTTGGTCGGCGGGTCGATGTAGAGCGGGAAGACGGTTTCCTTGCCGTGGAGCAGGGCCGGATCGGGCGTGATCTCCAGGCTGGTGCCGGTGACCTTGAGCGGGAGCTTGGCCGCCGCGTCACCGCTGCCGGGGCCCTCCGAAGGGGACGGCTCGCCCCCGGCGGCGGGCAGCGGGGCCGCCTCCGTCGTCTCCGGTTCGCCCTCGGCCTCCGCCTCTGCTGATGAAGCAGTGCGGGCGGATTGCGTGGTGACGGTGGAGGTAGTGGTGACAGTGGCCGGGGTGTCACCGGCCGAGTCCCACATCCGCCCCGCCGGGCTTTCGAAGACCGGGGTGCCGTCGCCGTCGCGCGCGACGAAACCGCCGTCGGCCGTCGGGGCGATGTCCAGGCCGCCGCCGGAGACGGTCATCCTGATCGTCTCGAGCGCCGGGTTCTTCGCCGCTTCCGCGGTCTTGACCACGAGCACCGAGGTGTAGCCGGAGCTCAGCGCGGTCAGTTTCAGATCGACGTCCGGGAGGATTCCGGCGTAGGTGGCGGTGCTGCCGTCGAGCCGGGGCTCGGGGAGCGTGGTGGGCCAGCCGAGCTGCAGCTCGTGCCCCTTGTCCTCCAGCGTGACCAGTCCGTTGCCGCTGCCGCCGCCCGAGAAGGTGACACCGACCGCCGTGCCCTTCGCCCGCACGGAGCCGTCGGCTTCGCGCACGAGGGTGGTGTCGATGGGGGCCCAGGTACCGTCACCCCGTCGGGCGCGGACCGGAGCCGCGTTCATCTCCTGCGTAAAGGTGCCGTCCGGGTTGGCGAAGACCTCGGACGACTCGGTAGTCGCCCCGTCCACGGCCACCCGCTCACCGGTCTCCGCCGCGAGAGTACTCGCCCTGGCCTCCGGAGTCCTGTCGGCCGCCACCGAGGTTGCCGCGTCATCGGCGATTGCCGGAGTCGCCCCTGCCCCGACCGCCGGAACCGCTCCCCCCAGGAGCGTGACGGCTAACGCCCCGCTTCGCACCGCCTGACGCCAGCCGCGCCGCCGTTCTCGTGTAAACACGCCCCACCCGTCTCTTAATTTTTCATGAGAAGAAGCAGTGAAGATCATGCGGGGATCGAACAGTCTGGTCA
The DNA here is from genome assembly GCF_003270085.1 of Streptomyces triticisoli. GTDB lineage: Bacteria > Actinomycetota > Actinomycetes > Streptomycetales > Streptomycetaceae > Streptomyces > Streptomyces triticisoli. The sequence continues at coordinate 13,250 of NZ_QFDQ01000293.1, forward strand.
ATAGTGCTGTGCATCACATCCAACTCTTCCAGCCTGCTGGTAGCGCGTGCTGGTTGGGTTGGTGGTCGTTGGTGAAGAAACTTCTGTTACTGACGTTGTAGGTGTGGTGTCGTCAGGGTGGGTCCGGTACCGGGTCGGAGGGCGCGCATCAGGCGGGCGGGGTCGGTGAAGGCGGTGTTGGCCTGGCAGCGCCTTGGATGCGTGGGTGCTCAACCGGCCCCACACCACGATGAGCGGGCCTTGAGCAGTTGGTGGGCGCGTCGAGCAGACGGATGTAGTCCGTCTCGCTCAGCGAGCGGCGCTCGTCCTTGCGGCCGATGTGTCGGCGCAGCCGGCATGGGGGCTGACGTAACGCTTCGAAGGCCTGTACGTGCGTCAGGTGTCCAACTCACCGCGCTTCACGGCGGTCACGAACGAGGCCCAGCCATCAGCCGCGAACGTGAGCACAGGGCCGTGCGGATGCTTGCTGTCACGCACCGGGACGGCGGTTACAAAGTCGTCGGACACCTCAAGGCACGCACCGCCGTCCGGATTGCTGTAACTGCTCTTGCGCCACGTCACGGCACTCAACTCAGTGGGTCGCACGGTGCTTCCTCCAACATGCGCAGGATGTATTTTCGCGACTCGGCGGGGGACAGAGCCTTGTCGCGCACTACATCGTAGGCACGCTGCAAGCGTTCAACACGCGTGTTTTCCTCGACAAGTTCGCCCCAGTGAGCGTTCTCTGCGTAGGCCACGGGACGGCCGTCCGCAAGGCGCAGGAACCACACATCAGTAGCCACCAGCCCGTGCACTCCAGCGCGCTGCGGAAGCACTTGGACCGTTACGTTCTCGCGCTCTGCCGTCTCAAGCAGGTAAGCCAGTTGGGCTCGCCACTCCCCCTCGTCCTCCAACGGCGTGCACAGCACAGCCTCGGCGAGAATCGTCCGGAACGGCGGCGCATCCTCTCCCTTCAGCAGCTCCTGTCGCCCCATCCGAGCCTTGACCTGCTGCTCCAGTTCGGCCCCTTTGATGCCGCCCGCGGCCAGAACCTCCCGGGCGTACCCCGGCGTCTGCAACAACCCCGGCAGCACACTCACCGCGAAGTGCCACAGGCTGACCGCTTCCGCCTCCAGCGCCATGTACCGCCGGTAGCGCTCACGGAACTGCGTATGATCCCCGGCCGCCAGCTCCCACAACGCCAGCAACAACCCCGGCGTCCCGTAGTACTGATCAAGTGCCTGGACGACCTCGGGACCGCCCAGCGTCTCCCCCTTCTCCATCTTCCCGAACAACGACCAGTCCCACCCCAGCCGCTCCCCGAGCTGCCGCAGGCTCTCGCCTTTGCCGGCGCGCAGTTGCCGTAACTCCTCGGCGAACCGCCGGCGCGGCTCCTGGCTGCGGCCCGTGACGAGGCGTCGCTGCGGCAAGGTGACTCCTCTCCGGCGCCTCCTGGTCGTCGTCGACCGTCCAGGAAGCCCTTCGTGCCCGTACTCACACACGCACAGTGCCCTCGCTCCCACTGCGACCTCCGTGGAAGTTGTGGCACGTGTGCCCGCGGGCGGGGAACGGTACCGCGTCGACGGCACGCCCCAGCCCATTCCGGCGGCATTCTCGTAATGCACCGACTACACACGGTAATTCACCGGATGTCAGCACGGTGCCCGAATCGCAAATCCGAATCCCCGTCTCGCTGGAAGGACGCCCCATGCCGCACCAGAACCCGCTCCCCAAGCGCGCCAAGCCCCGCACTCCCGCGCCCAAGCTCCAAGAAGCCCTTGCCGCCCGTGACGCCCTCGCCGCCGCCCTCACCAGCGCTGGTATCCAGCTCCCCGCGATGGACGTCCGCACGCCCTGGGGCGACTTCGTCCCCGACGACGGGGAGCAGCCCGCATACGACGACATCGGCGTCCCTACCAGCGCCCGGCACGCCCTCGTCCACCTCGGCGTCTGCTCGGCCCCCGTCGCCCTGGCCCTCGCCGCCGTCATCGCGAAGGGTGTCGCCCGATGACCACCCCCGGGCCCGAGCCCGCCGGTCCCCGTCCCGCCCCTCCACCCGGCACCACCGTCCGCGACACCATCCGTGACCGCATCGGCGTCATCATGGGACACGAGGGCCCCCACCTCCAGCTCCGCCCCCTCTCCGGCGGCCGGGAATGGGACGCCGCCCCCGACCACGTCCAGCCGCTCACCCCGGCGGAACTGCTCCGTGCCCGCGTGGCCGAGACGAACGCGCGCAGTCGGCAGGAGTTGGACACTGCGAGGCGCCCCGGAGCAGGAAAGTCTCCAGTGAACGACACGTTCCCCGGACTGGAGTAACACCATGTACTACATGGAGATCACCGCGCGTGAGTTCAACCAGAACGCCTCGAAGATCCTCGCGGCCGCAGAACGCGGCGAGGTGATCACCGTGACCAAGAACGGGCGCCCGGTGGCCATACTGTCGCCGGTCGACAGCAAGACCGTGGCCCCGTACCCGACCGACCCCATGGGCGAGGACGAGTCCGCTCCCGTACTGCACAGCGGCAACCGTGAGGACGGACGCCGAGGACGAGGGCGCGGCCGTTGACGTACAGATGGGCACCGCGTCCGGGCGTCCGCTGGCGCCGCGCGTCAGCGGGATGACAGCGGGATGCCAGCGGAAGGCGTGCCGAACGGTGAGCGGGGGCCGCTGGAATGGTGCCGTACCCCACACGGCGGAGGCTGCCGGCCACGGCGGTCCGCCCCGACTCATCGGGAGGCACCATGAGCAAGGACCTGAGCACCCTCGCGGACGAGATCCTCGAGCTCGAGGCCGAGACCTTCGAGATCTCCGACTACTCGGACGCCAGCGAGGTCGTGCTGGCCGGCTGCACCAGCACCAGCTCCACCTCGACCTCCAGCTCCACCTGCAGCACCACCTCCTGCTCCGCCTGATCCCAGGTTCGTTGCAGTAGCGCCCGGTTGGCGTCCCCTCTCCTCAAGAGGCGGGCGCGAACCGGGCTTTTGCCATGCTCCCGGACCGGCCGCACCGGCGCCCGGCGGCGCGGAATACCGGCCGGACTGCTGCCAGTAACTCCACTGTTCCAGTGGGTAGTTGACTATTCGTCAGCGGTTGAATCCTGCTCCTCGAACATTTCACAACCCCCTCTTGACCCACGTTCTACGCCGGTAGACACTCACCACTGGCACATGACCAAGTGACCAAAAGTTTTCGTACAGAACGACTTCACACGTGCTCCGTCCTGCCCGCATCAGACCAAAGGGGAGGACCAGGGTCCTGTGTGAGCCACCGCTCCCGGCAGGGGCAGCCGTGGCGGCAGGACACTGCTTCCCGGAAGGTGCCGTGGTGAGCCGGTCCGGCAGGTGTCTGCCAGTCGACGGGGGAACTCAGTGCGTTTTCAGTTGCTCGGACCACTCAGCATCACCGACGGGCGTGACGTGGTCGTCCTTCCGCCGGCCAAGCCGACGTCGCTGCTGGCGGCGCTGTTGGTCCGCCCCGGCGAGGTGGTCCCGACGGATCGTCTCCGGCAGGCCGTCTGGGGGGAGGAGCAGCCGGCGACGGCGAAGGCGGCCCTGCAGAGTTGCGTCCTGCGGCTGCGCCGCCTCTTCGCGAAGTACGACATAGAGGAGCAGTCGGTGGTCGCGGTCGCCGGGGGCTACCGTCTCCCGGCCGACGCCGACACCCTGGACCTGCTGCATTTCCGCCACCTGATGTCCGAGGCGGCCGGGGCCGGAGAGTCCGAACTCCCCTTGCTGCGCACCGCACTCGGCCTGTGGCAGGGACCGCTTCTCGCCAACGTCCCCTCCGAACTCCTGCACCGCGACGAGGTGCCCCGGCTGGTCGAGGAGCGCCTGCGCGTGCTGGAACGTATCTGCGAGATCCAGCTGGCCCGGGGACGATGTCGAGAGGTCCTGGTGGACCTCTGGGAGGCCACCCGGGCCCACCCCCAGCACGAAGGGCTCGCCGCCCAGTTGATGCGGGCGCTCTACCGCGCGGGACGGCAGATCGAGGCGCTGGCCGAATACCGGAGGATCAAGGCGCACCTCCGGGACGAACTCGGCGTCGACCCGGGCGCGGAGCTGCAGAGCCTGGAACTGGCCATCCTGCGCGGCGACGAACCCCGTGGCCCGGCCCCCGAGGCCACGTCGATCGTGCTGACGCCGCACGCAGCACCCGCGGCATCCGTGGCACCCGCGGCACCCATGGCATCCGCGGCGGGCGACGCCGTGGCCGCCGACGATCCCGCGGTACGGCACGGGCGTACCGCTGCGGCCGGATCCGTCCCGTCCGACGGCGGCCTCCCGCCTCCGGGTCCGGCCCGACCGCCAGGGCCGGACCACCCGCCAAGACCCCGGCTGCCCCTCGTCCCCGGCTTCACCGGGCGCACCCGCGAGACCGCCGACCTGGTGAGCCACCTGAGAGGCGACGGCCGGAGGGAGGGGCGGGTGGACGGCGCCCCGGTGATCGCGGTGGTCTCCGGAGGCCCCGGCATGGGCAAGACCGCGCTGGCCCTGCACGCCGCGCGGCTGGTGGCGGACCGGTACCCCGCGGGCGGCGTGCTGCTGCCGCTGACCGGGCCCGACGGTACGCCACGACCCGCCGCCGAGGCGGCCGCCGAACTGCGCTCCCTGCTCCCCTCCGGCGCGTCCCCCGGATCGTGCCTGGTGATACTCGACGACGTCGTGCACCCGGACCAGGTACGCGGGCTGCTCGACGTGACCGGCTGCGGCGCCGTCGTCGTCGTCACCAGCCGTATGAACCTGGCCGCCCTGGTCGCCACGCACGGCCCGGCGGTGCTGCAGCTGGGCGCCCTGTCGCCGCAGGAGTCCCACACGCTCCTCACCTCCGTCCTGGGCCATGAGCGGGTGGCGGCCGAGGTCACGGCCGCACGAACCCTCACGGACCTGTGCGGGCACGTCCCGCTGGCCCTGCGGATCGTCGCGGCCCGGCTGCTGACCCGGCCGAAGCTGCGCCTGGCGGACTACGCCGCGTGGCTGCGGCGGGACCTGCCCACCCGGCTGGCGCTGCCCGACGACCCCCGGATGTCCGTGCCCCTGGCCCTCGACGGGGCCCTGGGCCGGCTGCCCGCCCCGCTGGCCGACGCGCACCTGCGCCTGGCGCGGCTGAACGGGCGGATCACCGCACCGGACGCGGCCGCCGCCCTCCGTGTCCCCGAGACACACGCCGAGGAGCTGCTCGAACGGCTCCTGGACACCGGGCTCCTCGACGAGGATCAGCCGGGGACCCTCCGTATGAACGCCCTGTTCCGCGCCCACGCGCTGCACCGGGCCGCCCGGAGCGGCGACTTCCCGCCGCAGGCCGTCGTCGCCACGGCTCGGCACGCGCTTCCGTCCGGAGCCGGCTGACGACCCCGGCGCCGCCGCGCGGAACACGGTCCTGCCCGGCCGGCGCACGCCACGAACACCCTCGCCCTTTCCCTGTTCAGACCCAAGCGGCCCACAGGCCTCGACCCGGAGGTGCGACCCCCTCATGCCCACGACGCCGTACGAGGAGACCGCTGACACCCGGCCCAGGGTGCGTCGCGACGTGCTGTTCACCGAGACGCCGGGCGGCGTGATCTTCCACAACGCCGACGGTGGTTTCCAGCTCAGTTCCCCGTCCGCCTACCGGTTCGCCACCCTCCTCGTCCCGCACCTGGACGGGAGCCGGACCGTGGCGGAGATCTGCTCGGGCTTCAAGGACCCGCAGAAGGCGATGGTGGGCGGCCTGGTCAAGGCGCTCTACGCGCGCGGATTCGCCCGGCCCGTGCCGGACCCCGCCGAGCAGAGACCGGGTGCGTCCGTGGAGCCGGCGGTCGCCGACCGCTTCGGGCAGCAGATCGCGTACATCGACCACTACGCCGACGACGCCGGGAGCAGGTTCGCCGCGTTCCGCTCCACCCGCGTCGCCGTGCTCGGTGACGGCCCGGTCGCCCGCTGGTGCGCACTCTCCCTGATCCGCAACGGCTGCGCCTCCGTCGGCGTGGAGGCCGCTCTGGCCGAAGCCGAAGACCCCACCACCGCCGCGGAGTTCGGCGCGCTCCGGGCCGAGGCGGCGGAGCTCACCGCTCAGGGCAGCCCGGCCGAGGTGGCGGTGCTGCCCGGCGCCGGGTCCGGCGCGGCGGGCGGCTGGGACCCGTACGAGGGGTACGACGTGGTGGTCGCCGCCTGTGGCCGTGACGCGTTCCGGACCTCGATCGCCCTGCTCGGCCAGGGCGTTCCGGAGGGCCGTTTCCTGCTCCCCGCCTGGACCTTCGGCAACCGGGCGGTGGTCGGACCGGTCGGCGCCCCGGACTGCGACGGCTGCCCGGCCTGCGCGGCGCTGCGGCTCGGCGCGACGGGGGACGCGGCGGTCGCGGCCGACCTCTGGAGCGGCCTGGCCCTGGGGGGCGCCCCGGGGAACTCTGCCGGTCCCCGTCCGCGCGGCCCGCTCGCCGCGATGCTCGGCAACCTGCTCGGCTACGAGGTGTTCCGGCTGGTCACCAAGGCGCTGCCGGCCGAGACCCGGGGACAGGTGCTGCTGCAGGACATGGCCTCCTTCGACGTGCTGGCGGAGCGGCTGCTGCCCCATCCGCGCTGCCCGTTCTGCCGGCCCGGGCCCGCCGCCCCCGAGCCCGTCGACCTGACCGCGGCCCCCGAGCGGCCCGCCTTCCAGCCGGTCGTCGCCGCCGCCCCGGACGACGGCGCGACCGAAGGGCCGCTCGCCGAGCTCGACCGCCGCTCGCTCGCACTCCGGCCGTCCGTCGGGGTCTTCACCCGGTACGCGGACGAGCCGGTCACCCAGACCCCGCTGAAGGTCGGCGCCGTGGAGGTCGGCCTGGGCGCGGCCGGGACCCGGACCGTCGTCGCGTTCGACGTCCAGCACACCGCGGGCGCCCGCCTGCGGGCCCTCGACGCCGCCGCCGAGGTCTACGCCGAGCACGTGGTGCCCGCCGTCCCCGCCCCGGACGACGTCTCCCGCGCGGACCGGCCGGACGCGCTGCCGAGGGTGGCCCCGGACGCGCTGACCACGGCCACCGGCGCCGGGGGTGATCCGGTCGTCTCCTGGGCCCTGGCCACGTCCCTGCTGACCAAGGAACAGGCCCTGGTTCCGGCCGGCGCCGTGCGGCCCTTCGGGGCGGACAACCAGGACCGCCGGTTCGAGCCGTCCCGTGCCGGGGCCGGCGCGGGCGGCGGCCTGCCGGAGGCCGCGGCGGCCGGCCTGCTGT
>NZ_QFDQ01000294.1 GCF_003270085.1 Streptomyces triticisoli
TCCCCGCCACCCCCTGACCACAGGGAGCGATCCCCACCCCGAAAACCACAGTGACCAGGCAAGATCTTCAGTGATCTTCTAGGCCGTGTTGCGAAAGCGGCTCGTGGGTTGTTGGAAATCAGTGCGCTCAGCGCCGCCGACGTGCTGTGGGTTGCGTTCGAGAACCCGGTCGCGAGCAGCATCGCGAGCCTGCGAGGGTGTCCGCTATGGATTCTGAGTCGGGGGCCGAGCCTGCCCGCCACTACGACCCAGGGAGCTCGTTGGCGCGGTTCGCTGACCGCATGCTTGTGGTCTGCCCGCGATGCGGAGGCTGTGCGCTCGTGGTTCCCCGGCCTGGTCTTCCCGCACCCAGGTACTTCAGTGAGCTCTTGTTCCAGCCACGCCGTCTGGCTTGCGGAGGGTGCGGTGCCGTCGCCGATTGGGAACCCGAGGTGCGGGGCGCTGGGCTGGCCGGCGCAGTACTGGGCGGTAGTGAGGATCCGTTCTTCCGGCGGCCACTATGGTTGCAGACCCGTTGCGCCGGCCAGATCCTGTGGGCCTACAACGAGGCACACGTCAACGAACTGTCCGCCTACGTCGGCGCCCAGTTGCGTGAGCGTGGCGGGGCGCGGCCGACGATGGCAATGTTTGCGCGGCTGCCACCGTGGATGAAGAGGTCGGACAACCGCTCTGAAGTCCTGGCCGGTCTGGAGACGCTGCGAGCGCTGGTCAAACGGTCGGCGCCTGCCGACCGCTCCGACGCCGCGCATGAGCGCGGTGACCGTCCCCGATCGTATGGGAGCACGTACTTCCGGGGCGGTCCCTATGAGAGAAGACCCTGAAAGCCCTGGTCACAGCCACTCGTTGATGGCTGCCACCAGGACGGTTGCTTCGTAGCGAACTGAAGTTCCACCCTGAACCTGGACAGCGGATGGTTACGCTGCGGGGGTAAGGTCGTGGGCCGTCAGGGCCCTGGTCTCGAGCGGCGTGACGTAGCCGTACACGGGGTGCTTACGCAGCCGGGTGCGGTTGTACTCGACCTCGATGAAGCGGAAGACGTCAGCGCGGGCCGCTTCGTGGGACTCCCAGACGGTGGTTCCGATCTCCGCTTTCAGCAGTCCGAAAAAGCTTTCGGCCGCGGCGTCGTAGCCGCCCAGTGCGGGTCTGTTCTTGGTCGGTGGGATGGTGCCGTAGCCCTCGGCTCGTGGCAGGTGAACGAGCATGGTGTAGCGGGTCGTTCGTTCCACGGGCGTGCCGATCGCCGACCGATTCAGCCCGATGATCAGGTCTCCTTCCCAGTGTCCCGGCACGGCGCGGTCGGCCGCTTCGGCGGGCCGCTGGCTGATCACCACGTCCTTCGTGACGTGGCCGCCTGGCTTGTTGCGGGATCTGGCCCGTGGGACGCGCAGGGCGCGGCCGGTGCGCAGGCAGGCCACGAGCTCGCGCTTGAGGCCACCGCGGCTCTCGACGTAGAGCGACTGGTAGATCGCCTCGTGGCTGATGCGCATGGATTCGTCCTCAGGAAAGTCGATCTTCAGGCGGGCCGCGATCTGCTCCGGGCTCCAGGCGTTCGCCCACCGGCGGTCCTTGCGGTGCGGCTTGTTGCGCCCCTTCCATTCAGGAACCTGCGGGCCGGGAAGCACCGTGCCGTCCGGGGCTCGGATCACGCCCAGCAAGCGGTCCTGGACATACTCCCGCAGCCGCTCGTTCCCGGCCAGCTTCGCCTCCTTGGGCCGCCGGGCCACCAGGTCGGCCTTCCACTGCGCTACCGAGGCCCGGTACTCGAGCCGGCCCCCACGTGTGGCCGCGTTGCGCCGCAGCTCCCGGGAGATCGTCGAGGGTGCCCGGCCAACTGCAGGGCTATCTCCCGTACTCCGGCGCCCTGCACGCGCAACAGGGCGATCTCCTCGCGTTCGGCGAACGAGAGATAGCGGCCCGAGACAGCAAGACCGATCTGAGGCATCCCGCCAGCATGCCGGAACCACCGGGTGCCCACCGCCGGCGCCGCCCCGACGGCGACGGCCGCATCCTCACTGGTCAGTCCCTTGGCGATCTCTCGCCAGAACAGTCTCTCGACCTCCCGCCGAGTCGATGGCCGTCCCGGCGACTTCATGGGCGACCGCCCCGTCAACTCCGCCATCCAACCCGCTGGTCGTCCCACAACACACCTATCTGATCAGGGGTGTTGCAACGACTGGTTGAACCTGGGCGGGAAACCGCCAAGCGTCTGGGCGCCGACGAGGCACTGCTCTCGGGCGACGAGACGATCGCGTGTATCAGGGACATGACGGCGCAGCAGGGCGCTCAGCTCGTGCTGGACATGGTCGGCACAGACCCGACGCTGCGGATGGCCGCTCAGGTGGCCAGGATGCTCGGCCACCTGACCGTCGTCGGCCTCGGTGGCGGAGCCCTGCCCGTGAACTTCTCCAGCCCGCCGCACGAGTGCTCGGTCGCCTCGCCCTACTGGGGCTCCCTCACCGAACTGATGGAAGTGATCACCCTTGCCCAGCAGGAAAAGATTAAGATGCTGGTCGAGCACTTCCCCTTGCAAGACGCCAACGATGCCTACCAGCTCCTGCATGACGGCAAGATCCAAGGACGCGCCGTCATCACCCCCCATGCATGAGTACCGACGTGTCAACCTGAACGGGGTATTACGGCATCTCCTACGGCCGCTGGCGTCGGGCGGCCCGGGGAAATCGCACCCCGGGCTCCCACAGAACGGAGCGTAACAATCGGGGCACGCGCCGGTGAGCAGGCCGGAGGAGCCTACCCGTGGAATACCTCATGCGCCACGGACTCCCGGCCCTCTTCACCGAGCAACATGAGGCTGATCGGATGACGATGGAGACGTACGGGCGTGCCCACGCTGCTCCCAGAAGGAGGCAGGTGTTATGACATCTCCTTCCGATTCCCCCGGTCCCGTTCCCCCGCGCGGCACCGAGCCGCGAACGCGAGAGACACCGCAAACGCAGGAGACGCCCCTGGCCGAAGGCATGGCCGCCCTGGCGAACATGGGCTGGCAGATCCTGCTCACCATGGGCCTGGCCACCATCGCCCTGGGCGTCGTCGCCCTGGTCTGGCCGGGCGCGACGCTCCGCGTCGTCGGCATCCTTTTCGGCATCTACCTGCTGGTCACCGGTGTCTTCCAGCTGGCCGCCGCCTTCGGCGCCCACGTCCCCGGGCATCTTCGGGTCCTGCACTTCATCACCGGCGCGGCCTCCATCCTGCTGGGGCTGATCTGCTTCCGGGGCACCCTGCAGTCGATCCTGCTGCTCGCCCTGTGGATCGGCTTCAGCTGGCTGCTGCGCGGCACCCTGGAGACGGCCGCGGCGGCCTCCGCCCCGGCCATGCCGGCGCGCGGCTGGCACGTGGCCTTCGGCATCATCGGGGCTATGGCCGGCATCGTGATGATCATCATGCCGTTCGCCTCGATCGCGGCACTCACCCTGGTGGTGGGCGTCATGGCCATCGTTCTGGGCCTGACCGAGGTGGTCCGCGCCATCAGGACACGCGTCGAGATCGGCCGTCTCGCACCGGGCACAACCGCCCAGCGGCGCCCCCTGTTCCACGGCCGTCCGCACCCCCAGCACTGATCGGCCAGGCACGGCGAGCGGCGACATCGCGCAACCTCCGCGGGCCGTCGGCCGGCGAGCGGACCTTCACGTTCGCGGATTCACGATCAGATAGGGTCACCGGTCGCCGGTCGCGACGCGTTCTCGGTCACGGCACGTACCGACAAGCTGCATGCATCAGCCCAGTTCACATCACTGGCGACAGCAGGACTGCCGCGATCACGCCCGCAGCTGACGGCGCCGTCCCCCACCGGGTCGACAGTCCGGCGATCGCACCTGCGGCCACCGCCACCATGACACTTCCTTCGACAGTTATGGCCTACGGCACCAGCTTGCAGCTCGGCTTGGGCATTCCGCACCTGGGACGTACGTGGTCGACCCGCCACCGCCGTCAAGGTCCACCGCGCCCTGAACCGGTCCCCGCAACGCCTCCACCACCGCCGGGTCGACGCCGTCTTCCCAACCTGCCTGCGCCGGGGTCGGACGGCGTACAGATGAGAGCCGGCTGGGGCCTTCTCCGGCGCCGGCCGATCAAGGCGGTCAATGCCCAGGACGTGACCGGCGGCCCAGCGATTGGTGCCGGCGCCGCCGTAACCGGAGATGGCCGCCTCGGCGGCGATCCATGGGGGACGGCCGAGGCATCCGCCGGTTGTGTCCGCCTCCTCCCCCGGCGGCCGGCGGCGACTTGCCGCAGCCTGTGTCAGAGCGCGAGTGCGACAGCGCAGGGAAACCACGGCTCACCGGGCGAGGAGCTCTCCTCGTTTCCCGTGACCGGGGCTGGGCACCCAGTGCCCATGGCGGCGCGTCCGGTTCCGGTGCGAACCATCCTCGCCACCATCGGTCTGGTGCTCGCCACCTACGTCGTACTCGAGCTGGTGGTGCAGGCCCGCCGGGTCTTGATCTGGGCGGTCATCGCGTTGTTCCTGGCCGTCTCCCTTCATCCGGCGGTCGAGGCGCTGCAGCGACGGGTGCCGCGGTGCCGACGGTCGGTGGCCACCTTGCTGGTCTTCTTGGCCGCGGCCGCGGCCGTCGGCGCGGTGGTCGCCCTGTTCGTCATCCCCCTGGCTCAGGAGGGAAGCCGGCTCGCCGATCGTCTGCCCGCGATGATCAGGGAAGCCCGGGCCGGCCGCGGGCCGGTCGGCAACCTGCTGGAGCGGACGCACGCTCTGCAGTATGTCCAGCGGCATCAGGCGCAGATCCGCGCGTTCGCCACCGGACTGAGCACGCCCGCCTTGAAGTTCGTCCGCAGTGTCGCGGCCACCGCGGCAGGCGCTCTCACCATTTTCGTCCTGGCCTATCTGATGGTGCTGGAGGGCCCCAAGGCCATAGATCGGTCCCTGGCCCTCGTGGACGAGGCGCCCGCGGCCCGCATCCGCCGGGTCGGAGCCGCGTGCGCCCGTACCGTCAACGGCTACCTGACCGGAAACTTGCTGATCAGCGTCATCTGCGGGCTCCTGACCTACGTCGTGCTGCTGGTTTCCGGAGTGCCGTTCGCCGGCCTGCTGGCCCTCTTCGTCGCCCTGACCGACCTCATTCCCCTGGTGGGGGCCACCATAGGGGCCGTCGTCGCCTCCACAGCAGCGTTCGTCCACTCCCTGCCGGCCGGCATCGGAGCCATCGTCTTCTTCATCGTCTATCAGCAGGCCGAGAACCACCTCCTGCAACCGGTCGTCCTGTCTCGGACGGTGAAGCTCAACCCCCTCACCGTGCTGCTGGCCATCCTGATCGCCGCCGAAGTCGCCGGGATCCTTGGTGCCCTGCTGGCGATTCCCGTCACCGGCATCATCCAAGTCGTCCTCGGTGACCTCTGGGCTCACCGCGGCGGTCGGCGGCTGGGGCTGGCGATGCGGGCAGACAGCAGCCCCGAGACCGCCGACCGGTCCGACGACCCCGAATGACCGCCCCATGGAATCCGGCCGCCACAAGCGCAGCGAGGGCATCGTGATGATCATCATGCCGTTCGCCTCCATCGCGACACTCACCCTGGTCGTGGGCGTCATGGCCATGGTTCTGGGCCTGACCGAAGTGGTCCGCGCCATCAGGACACGCGTCGAGATCGGCCACCTCGCTCCGAGCACGGCCACCCAGCGGCGCCTCTGTTCCACGCACGTCCGCACCCCCAGCACTGATCGGCGGAGCCGGATCGACCGGACGCAGCGAGCGACGGCTTTGCACAGTTGGCGCCGCCGTGGTGGCGATCTGGCGCTACGCGGCGCGCCCCACGCACTGGCCGGGGCGATCTCGGACAATCGCTGCATCAAAGTGACCACCACGGCGGCAGTCTTCGCAGCGGCAGCCATCAGAGCCGCGGCGGGTCAGGGCCGGATCGCACTGGCCTCCTGGGCGCCCTGCTCGCGCTGCTGCGGAAAAGGGGTGCGGTAGGCGTGATTGTCGAAGGGATTGTCATGGAGGCGGTGGCTGCCAGGGTGATCGCTAGTCCGGGCCGGTGGCGGTCGGGGCAGTCAGCAGCGGTCGCGGTGGCGGCAGCTCTGCTGCCACCTGTGGCGTGGGCCGGACTGATGAATGCGGCCTGTCGGATCTTGCCATGACGGATAAGACGTCCCGGCCGGTGGCCGCTGTGCGGCGGCCGTATCTGATCGTCAATCCGCGTTCGGGCGGAGGGAAGGCGAGCCGGTTCCGGATCGCGGAAAAGGCTCGTGCGCTGGGGGCTCAGGTGTTCCTGGTCGATCCCTCCCGGCCGCAGGACCTGGCGGCGGTCGCGCGACGCGCGGTGGAGGACGGTGCGGATCTGCTGGGGGTGGCCGGCGGGGACGGCACGCAGGCACTGGTCGCCGGGGTGGCCGCAAAGAGCGGTGTCTCTTTCGTGGTCATTCCGGCCGGTACCCGCAACCACTTCGCGATGGACCTCGGCCTGGACCGTGCGGACCCCTCGGCCGCGCTGGAGGCCCTCACGGACGGCGTCGAACTGCGCGTGGACCTCGGGTTCGCCGGCGAGCGGGTGTTCGTCAACAACGTGTCGTTCGGCGCGTACGCCGCCCTGGTGCAGGACCCGGCCTACCGGGAGGACAAGATCGGCACGGCGGTGCGGATCCTCCCGGAGTTCCTGGCCCGCCACCAGGGTCCGCATCTGGTGGTGCGCGCCGGGCTGCTCACCGTGGAGGGGCCGGATGCCGTGCTGGTGAGCAACAACCCCTACCAGGTCGACGACCCGGCCGGGCTCGACAGGCGTGCGCGGCTGGACTCCGGGCTCCTGGGAGTCCTTGCCGCCAGGGCAGAGACACCCGCCGAGACGGCCGCCCGGCTGCGCAGCGGGCAGACGCACGGCCTGACCCATCTCGCCACATCCGACGAGGTCGTCGTCCACGCCGACGTCCCGGTCGTCCCCGCCGGGCTGGACGGCGAAGCCGTCACCCTGCCGACTCCCGTCCGGTGCCGGATCAGTCCCCGGACGCTGCGGGTACGGGTTCCCCGCCATCGTCCCGGCGCCCAGCCCGCCTGGCGGCCGCCGGGCTGGGCCGCCGTCCGGCGGGCGGCCTCAGCGGTCGGGCGAGCTGCTCCTGGCCGCCACGCCAAATGAGCAGACCACTCGGCGCCCATCCCGCCGACCGACGCCGCCGAAGCGACCCACCGGCTGAGCACCAGATCGGCGCGGCAGCAGCTGGGTAGCGTCGCTGCGGTTCCCGCCAGCCAGCAGGACCGCGAGCGGGGACCGTGGTGAGCGAAACTCTGGGCAGCACGTACGCAGCTCGCCGGCCTGATGTTCAGGCACACCAGCGTGACAGCCGCGACGCCTGGCCGGACCTGAACGTACGACGACAGGTACGGCAGGCTCTGCAGCCCCGTCTCCCACGTGAGAGAGGACGGGATCGGGGCGAGACTGGGCAGGGAAGGGGTGATCCTCGTGTCGGACCCACCACACGCGCCCGCCGATCCCGACCCCGTCATGGAGGAGAATCGGCTGGAACAGCTGATCACCGAGGCGCAGACGGCCCTGCCGGTCGAACTGCCCGCCCTGGCCAACCAGTGCGCCTCGGCGCTCGGCCTGGGCACCGCGCTGATCTACCTCGCCGACCTGCAACAACGGCTGCTCATTCCACTCGACGAAGCCCTGGAGCCGCTGCCGGTGGAGGGCTCGTCGGCCGGCTGGGCGTATCGCACGGTCTCCCCGCGGGTGGTCGAGGCCGATGACGGCTTGATCGTCTGGGTGCCGCTGGTCGATGGTGCGGAGCGGCTGGGCGTGCTGGCGGTGCGGACCGCCTCGCTCGACGGGGTGCGGATACGTCGCAGCCGGATGCTGGCCCATCTGTTCGCCATGCTGATCTCCTCCAAGCGCGCCTATAGCGACTGGCTCGCCGCCCGCACCCGCACCGCGACCATGCGGTTGCCCGCTGAGATGCTGCGCGCCTTCCTGCCGCCGCGCACCATCGGCAGCAGCAGGTGCGTCTCGACCGCGGTCCTGGAACCGGCGTACGACATCGCCGGCGACGCCTTCGACCACTCGGTGATCAAGAACGAACTGCACACCATGATCCTCGACGCCATGGGTCACGATCTGACCGCCGGCCTGACCACGTCGGTCGCCATGGCCGCGGCACGGAACGCCCGCCGCGGCGGCGACGACCTGGCCGACGTCGTCGGCTGCGTCGACAAGGCGCTCGCCCAGTGGCTGCCCGACCACTTCTGCACCGGCGTGCTGTGCCGGCTCCACGCGGAGACCGGGGTGCTGCGCTGGGTCAACTGTGGTCATCCCCCGCCACTGCTGATCCGTGCCGAGCGGGTGCTCGCCGGGGCGCTGGACAGCCCCCCGCAGCCCCCGATCGGCCTGACCGGCCCACTCGCCCCGGCAACCCGGCAGGTCCACGAGACGAAACTGGAACCGGGCGACTGCGTCCTGCTCTACACCGACGGTGTCGTGGAGGCTCGCGACGCGAACGGCGCGGAGTTCGGCCTCGACCGGTTCACCGACTTCATCATCCGCTCCAACGCCGCCGGCCAGCGCCCGGCCGAGGTGCTGCGGCTGCTCATCCACGCCATCCTCGACTACCAGCGCAACCAGCTGCGGGACGACGCGACCATCCTGCTCTTCGAATGGCGCCCGCAGTCCCAGTAACGCGCTACTGCACTGAGCCTCACCGTGCTCACGGGCGACAACGGCATGCGAGCCCGGGCACTGGCCTGGGGTCTGGGGGCCGACAAGATGCCGGAGAAGTACCGAATCGAGCGGATCGACGCCAAGAAGAAGGACGAGTACCTGGCGGCCATCACAGCGCCGGAAGAGGCCGAGCAAACCATCGCGGCTGGGTAGCCGAGTCGCTGTGCCCCGAAGCGCCCTGGCGGCTTTCCGGCGCGTACGTTCCCCGCAGCCGTACGAGCCCCTACGGCGGGGAGAGCAGTGGGCGAGGCGGGTGAAGGACGCCGCAGCCCGCGATCTGACCGCTCCCGGTCGGGGCTCGCAAGGAGGCCGACGGTGAATCCTGGCCGCTGCGGTAATTCGGTGTGGAAATACGGCTGTTGGTGGACTATCAGGGGATGACCAATTCTTTGTTGGGTGCGGATCCTTTGAAGGGAAGTGCATGTGGGCTGGGCCGTGGCTATGAAGCGTCGGCGTAGGCGGGGTGGGTGCCGCAGGTGGTGCAGCGGAAGAGCATCGCGCTTGCACCCTGCCCGAGGTGGGTCAGGAAGTTCTCGAGCCGGGATGCGTCGTGCCAGCCGCCCATCCGAAGGTCTGCTCGAAACTGGTCAAGCGCCTCAGGGTGGGCAGCCAGTTCGGCGTATCCGACCTCGCCCATGAAGGCGGCGGCGTCGTTGCAGTGGACGAGCCAGTGCGGATCCTGCCAGGCGTGGAAGCCGGGGGTGCGGCGGGTGACCTGCTCCAGGATCTCCGCGCTGACGCCGTCGAGTCCGTACGAATCGGTGAACTCACCTTCGAATCGTTCGGCGGCGCTGCCATCGGCGATGCACCAGGGGCAGAATCGCCCGCTGACGTCCTGGGCCGTGTAGAAGGTCGCGGTGTAGATCCAGCCCGTGGCGCGCTCGCAGCGGGCGCAGGTCTCGGCGCTCTCGCAGATGGATCCGCTGGCGACGGGTTCGGGGTGGTAGCGGAAGTAGGGCAGGTTGGTGCTCACCGGTGTGCCTGCCCCTGCAAGGAGGGGGCCGCTTCGACGCGGGTGGTCTGTGCGCCGACGGGCACGCCTGTGAGCCTCATGGGTCGCAGTCTGTCCGCAAGCAGGCCCGTGATCAAGCGGTGAGAGTGAAGCCCTGCTGGTCGGGGGTGGGATAGAGACGCTCGTGCTCGCGGGCGGCGTGGTAGCGCCAGTAGGGGTCGAGGTCGCCGTTGGAGACGACAGCACGCAGTCGCAGGACGGCTTCGGCTCCGGGCAGGGCCCAGCGGGCGCCGGTGATGTCGAGGCGGTCGGCGATCAGGTGGCGGCAGGCGCCCTCGACCGCTCCGGTGGCAATCGGCCACCCGTTGTTGAGCGCGGTGTCGTAGTGAAGCTGGTCAAGGTGGCCGGTCAGGTAGCGCTCGCAGGCGTCGACGGCCTGGCGCCGGGCTGCCGACAGGTGTTCCCACTCGGCCTGGGCGGTCATGTCCTGGGCGGCGCGGGCGGCGTGGCCTGCGAGGATCGCGGTCAGATGGTCGGCCGCCCAGGCCTCGGCCTCGGCGGTGCCCGGTTTATGAAAGGCGTGGGCGGCGGCCCAGACGTACTCGGCGACGTGCACGAAGTCCAGCAGCACGTGGACCGTGACGCCACGTCGGCCGGTCTCTGCTGCGATCAGGTCGAGCTGGTGGCGGGCGCCGTCGACCAGGACGACCCACGGCCGCAGGTGCTTCGGGTCGCGGGCCTCGGCCTGGTCGAAGGCGTCGGCGATGACCTGCTCGGGCGGGCGGACCAGGGAGGCGGTGCACCACTTGTTCTCCGACCTCGGCCCCGGACGGGCGGGACGCTCGCCGCTTCGGCCGCCGGACGGGTGGATCACATCGTGCGGGCGCCTGGGCGCCGGACGGGTGTCGAAGACGCAGGCCACGGTCGCCATCCGCTTCCGGTTCGGCTTCTCGCCCGGCACGAGCCGACCGCGATGCCCACCAGCTGTCCTGGCGGCGGCCCGGCGAGTGGCCTCGCGCAGAGCCTCGGGCCGCATGACCACGCCCTTGCCGTCCGCCTGGACCACCAGCGGCATTTCGCGGCTGCACGGGACCGGGATCATGGTCCGGTAGAAGCCGTCGACGTCGACCGCGGCGGCGACCACGAGCTCCTCCAGCCTGCGCTTGCCGAGCACGTTCCCGCAGCGGCGTGTCACCGCGTCGTGAGCCTGGTCGAACGAGCCGCGGACGGCTTCGGTCACCGCGAGCCGCCGTAAGCCCGTCGAGTGCCGGCCCGCCGGCAGCGACAACGCCTAGTCGGCGGGATGGACATTGCCCACACCCCGGCCCCGGTGGGCGACCCGGGTAACCCGGACCATCCCGAACACGCTGGCCAGCCGGCGCGAGTGTCCCGACTCCCGCCAGGGCCGCACCCGGCCCTCCGGCCCCACCACGACCGGCCCGGCCCCGGCGCGGACCTGTTCCTCCTCCCGCGCCGCGCGCAGGTCCAGGTGGGCCTGCAGCAGCAGGCGAAGCAGCTCCCGCCCGGCCGCGTCGAGGTATTCCTCCAGTTCAGTGTGGGTCCATGTGCTCGCATCGCTGCCCGACAGCGTGGTGGTCAGCGTCTCGAAGGCGCTGAGGGAGTCGGCAAAGGGGTCAGCGGTGGCATGCGTGTCGTACGGTGTCATCTCCAGGGCTCTTCCCGTCCAGCATCGATTGGGTCGCACCTTCGAATGTAGGCATGGAAGGGCCCTGCTGTTAACGGGAGTTGGGCGAAACGCCACCCCGGCGGCGGGCCAAAGTGAACAGGCCGGGGACATCCTCGTCCAGCCAGCCGCGCTCCACCAGCCGCTTCAGCTTCGACCGGGTGCCCTCGATCTTCCCCGTCTCGGCGGGCAGCCCGATCCTCGGCACGATCTGCTTGGCGCGGACCGGTTCCGGCGCGTCCGCCACCACCTCCACGATGTCCCGATACACCCGCGGCAGGACCTCCGCCCCCATCCCGGGCTGCCAGTTCGGCACCGTCAGCACCCCGATGACCTGCCGTTCGGCCCCCGCATACACCGACGCCACCGGCTCACCCGCGGTCGACCGGTCGCTATCGACCAGGACCGCCGGCTTCTCCGGCGTCATCTCCGTCAGCACTTCGGCGACCGTCTCCCGCGCGATCCGGAGACGCTCCAGCCTCTCCCGGGCCAACTCCAGCTTCCCCGACAGCTCGGCGACCTCGGCTTTCAGTTCCTCCACCCGAAGCCGGGCGGCTGCCTCGCGCGCTTCCAACTCCTCGAACAGCGAGCCCATCCGCCTCCCCTCCTCCACTACCACGGTAGAGACGAGCAGCCGCGAACACAGCCCCCATCAGCGTTCTCCCAGCTCAGCCAATCCCTTCAAAGGAACCGCACCCGTGACGGAAAGCCGCGGCCTTGAGGCGGCGGATCTCGATGCGGTGATGGCTTCTGGCCCTGTCGTAGTGGTCGAGACGGATGTCCCTCCAGGGCAGCTTCTTCAACCTGGCCGGCAAACCCGGGTGGTTGGCCTTCACGACGGCGATGTAGTGCGCGTTCTGCTCGCGCAGCCAGGTGCCGTTCGCGTGCTGGGTGTGGGCCGCATCCGCCGTGATCACCGTGTTCTTGAGGTCGATGCCGGCCAGCAGCGGGATGAAGGCGGGGGTCTCGTTGCTCTTGTCGTCGATCTGCCGCTGCCCGAACACGGTGCCGGCATGGTCCATCGCGGCCAGTAACCACACCGCCTTCCCACCCGCCCTGCGGGATCCACGCAGAGCTTTCCCGTCAACTGCCACGGCCCGTCGACATCTTTTCTCTTGCTGCAGGAGTTCGCCTCTGGCCTGCAGGAACGCGGAGATCGCGGCGTCGAAGGCGTCACCGTCGAGACGGTCGAGCAGCCGCATCACCGTGGTGGGATGCGGCACCGTGACCGCCCTGCTGAACGGGTCGACGCTGAAGCCGAGGGCCATGAGGACCCAGCGGGGCGCGTCCGCGGTCCACTCGGTAATGGCGGTCAGGGATCTCGCACCGGCCAGCACACTCGCCGCGGCGGCCGACACGATCGCCACAAGCGGGAAACGCCGGCCACGGCGGCCACGCGGATCCGGCAGACCAGCCAGGAAACGGGCCAGACAGACCGCATCGGGCAGCGGCTGTGGAGAGGTGGTACGGGCCAGTTGCTCCAGCCCGTGGGGCATGAGAGAAGATGACGACGCAGGCACGGTCTTCGGTTGTGGTCATGCGGACTCGACACCTACATGATCACCGAAACCGTGCCTGCACCTGCATCCGGACTCACCCGCACCGGACACCGGCGGACATCACCGCCCGATGCCGCCCAATCCACGAACACGCAATGCCCCTGCTGTCCCGAGAGCGAGTACAGCTGATCTTCATCGAGAAGGACCGCGCCGCCTACGAGCACCTGGTGAACGAGCTGCACGAGAACTTCGGGCCCTTGGACCAGCTGCCCGTGCGGGTGGAGGTGCGGCGCGGGGAGGCGGGCCGCGACAGCGAGCGGCTCCATACCGAGTTGAACGCCTGGGGCCAGCCGATCCTCGGGGTCTTCGACATCTGGGGCAACGTCAACACACCTTTTTCCGTGATGGGCCGCATCGCTGCGAATCCCTCCAGCGAGGTCATCGTCACCTTCGGGCCGAACTGGTTCAGCCGACGCAAGGAGCTCAACGAGGACATCGTCGACGGCGTATTCGGCGGCCGCCAGTACTGGACGCACGAGCCGCAGCACGCGACAGCGAGGAGATGTGGCGCGCCTGGCTGGACAGCTACCGCAAGGCTCTGCACCGTGTCGGCTTCGACTACCGCCTGCAGTTCGAGGTGGTGCCGAAGACGGGGCAGCCGCTGTACCTCGTTTTCGGCACCAAGCACCGCCGCGGCGTGGAGGTCTCTTGGGTGAGCCCTCGACCAGTCCGGCGGCAAGACCGCCCGTGGCCGTCCCCGTGGCGATGCCCTGCACCATCCAGGCGGTAAGGAGGGAGACGACGCCGTCGGCCGTCCAGAAGATCGCTGTGCTGGTCGCCGCCACCAGGGGAACGGCGACCAACACCGGGCGGCGACCCAGCTGATCGCTCAGCGATCCGACCGTGGGCAGGGCGCCGAGCAGACCCACGACGTACACCGCGAAGATCACCGTCAGCATCGTGACCGACAGGCCCCAACTCTCCCCGTTCAGCGGGTAGATCGGCGAGGGCGCGTGCCGTGGCCATCATCACCACATTGGCGCAGGCCGGCACGGCGAAGGCCGCACCTCGCCCGAGATGACGCCCGTCGCGAGGGCCACCCACACGTTTCATCACGTTGTCTCTTGCAGCGTTCTGATCAGCTCGGCCAGGGAGCGCCCATGATGCGCTCGACCGTGGTTGTGCGCTGGAAGCCGGGAATGAAGTGCTCCAGCACATCCGAATTCACGGTTCCGTTCGTGGTCTCCGGACGGTCCTTGAGCCCCTCGACGAAGGCCTGCAAAAACTCGTTCTTGAAGTCACCCCGCGGATGGACGGCGGTGATCTCGTCCACCTGGCCGCGATCCAGCTCGTCCAGACCCAAACCGAGCACGTCGGTCAGAACCCCGAAATTCGTGATGGCGATCTCCGGGCCCATCCGCCCGGGAATTCCCGGGGTCGTGTGCAGCGCGATCGCCGTCCACACCACGTCGGCGGCCGCAGCCGGGAAACCGCGGTCGAGCATGAACTTACGTGCATGGTCGGCTCCATCGACCTCGAAGCGCTGCTCAACGTCGGAAAACGGCGACAAGAGGCCGGTATCGTGAAACATGGCGGACAGGTAGAGAAGCTCCGGGTCGGGCTCCAGGCCGAGCCTGTGAGCATGAATGACGCCGAAGACGAAAACGCGCCGGGAGTGATGGTAGATGAGGGGGCTGGTCATCTCCTGCATGAGGCGGGTGGCTTCGGCGACCGCCGTGGTTTCAGGAATCTCTACCCCCGCGATGATCTCGCTCATGACCTCTGCTCCTTCCGATATCAGTGTGTTACGAATGGACAGTGAGCCGACATGCTGGCGCTGCTGATGACTTCCTTCCATCGGTCGGATGTCCCGCTGCCAGCCAAACTCGGCATCGCGTTCGACCAGGTGGACCGCCAGCTGAGCAACAACTCGGCAGCCATCGAGGCCCTCGTGCCCCTGGCGCTCCCCCACCACATGCGGCTGCGGACCCAGGTGGTCATGGCGCTGAAGAACGCAGGCGAGCTGCTGCGGAAGGCCGATGCCGGACAGCTCGATGTCCGCGACAAGTTCGGGAAGCGGATTCACAGCATGCCACCGCGCGTACCTTGGCCGCTCCCTGCCCGCGCCGCATCGTAGGAGGGGTGGGCACCGGCGACCCGTGTCAGCCCCGACGGCGCCACTCTCCGAGGCGCTCAGCGCGCCGCCGCGTCATCTGTGACACAGCCGCGCCCGCGTTGTCCAAGTCCTGGGCAGCTTCGCGCAGAGTGGCAGCGATGTCGGGCCGGGTGTCCCTGCGGGCGGCGCCGCCCGAGAAGCGGCTGCCAGCGGTGCTGCCTGGCCAGAGAGCGTCACACGCCGGGGGCTGGGACGGCGCAGAGGAGGCTGGCAGCGATTCCGATCAGGGCTTCTGCCTCTCCGCGGCTGTATGAGAAGTCTTTGGTCACCTCGTCAGCGTGTTCGGCACCCGGAGCTTGGTCGAACGCCGGTGTGCTCGGGCGTAGTGATCCTCTGATCCGGGCCCATCTCCCAGCGCCGCACAACTCCGGTCCCGCGGTGAGGTGTTGCAATATGGTCTGTCCGGCCGCGAGGCCGCCCACCGGAACGTCGGTGCGCGGCGGCGGAGGACGAGCCAACGGCCGTTGCGTCGCCGGTGGGGGGCGGAGACGCGGCACCGGGGACCCGGTGCCCGTGCGTCAGCCGCGGGTGAAGTACAGCAGATCGGCGTTGAACCGCTCGGCGAACTCCGGGACCATCGACAGGCCGTGCGGGGCGCCCTGGTAGACCTTGTAGACGGCGTCCCTGACCAGCTTGGAGGACTTCTCGCCGGAGGCCACGATCGGCACGATCTGGTCGTCGTCGCCGTGCACGATCAGCGTCGGCACGTCGATCTTCTTCAGGTCCTCGGTGAGGTCCGTCTCGGAGAACGCCTTGACGCAGTCGTGGGCGCCCTTGATGCCCACGGACATCGACCAGAGCCAGAACTGGTCACGGGTGCCCTGGGTGACGTTCGCCCCGTCGCGGTTGGCCCCGAAGAAGGGGGCGCTGAGGTCCTCGTAGAACTGCGAGCGGTCTTTCAGGACCCCTTCACGGATCTCGTCGAAGGCGTCGATGGGCTGGCCCTCGGGGTTCGCGTCCGTCTTGAGCATCAGCGGGGGAATCGCCCCGAGCAGGACGGCCTTGGCGACCCGGCCGGTACCGTGCCGGCCGATGTAGCGTGTCACCTCGCCGCCGCCCGTCGAGTGGCCCACCAGGATGACGTCCCGGAGGTCGAGGGTCTCGATGACGGCGGCCAGGTCGTCGGCGTACGTGTCCAGGTCGTTCCCGTCCCAGGGCTGGCCGGAGCGCCCGCCACCGCGCCGGTCGTGGGCGATCGCCCGGAAGCCGTTGTCCGCCATCAGCTTCAGCTGCGGGTCCCAGGCGTCGGCGACGAGCGGCCAGCCGTGGGAGAAGACGACGGGCTGCCCCGATCCCCAGTCCTTGAAGTAGATCTGCGTTCCGTCCGTGGCAGTGGCGAAGGGCATGGTGCGTTCCTTTCGAACCGGTCCTCGGCGGCGTGGCCCCCGTGGGGCTCGGTGCCCGGCCGGACTGCTACCGCGCCACGCCGGCACTGCGACGTGTGGGGCGGGCTGGGACGTGGGCGGCTGACGGCGGCCGGAACGGGCACGTCCTCACCCAGGCTACCCGTGGAGCCGCACTTCAGCGCGTCGGCCGAACGGCGGCGACACCGCGGTCGGACCGGGTGCTCGATGGCGCCCGCGCCCTGAACCCCATCCAGGCCGCCAACAGCGACGTCCGCACTGCCCCACCCCTGGCCTCGCACATGCTCTTGCTCCTCGCCTTCCCACACGATCCAAAACCGGAACAAGTGAGGAGGATGAGCAGTTCTGGCCGAATTCAAGGATCCTCATCAGAGGGTCCGGCCTGGTACGCCACGCCCTCCGTCGCCTACGCCGTCGAGCTGGGCTACGAGGTCCGCCCGATCGAGGCGCACGTGCGCTA